>CAIOBP010000188.1 GCA_903856295.1 uncultured Rhodospirillales bacterium
CCAGGGGCTCCGCCCCTGGACCCCGCCAAAGGCCGGCGGCCTTTGGAAACCGGTTAATGGAACAAGCCGTTCCAGGTTTCGCCGATCATGCGCGAGATCGAGTAGGTGCCGGAGGCGGCGACGCCGGCCATCAGGCCGTAATAACAGCCGAAGGCCATGCGCAAAGCCAGCGAAGTGACCTGGGTCGGCCAGCCCGAATAGGGGATCCAGCCGATCACCGGCGGCAAACCGGTGACCAGCGCGCCCAGCGACGCGCCGGTGGCGCAGGTCAGGAAGACGACGTTTTGATCGATGAAGGGCGGCTTCTTGCGCAGCTTCGACGAATCGAGCGGACGGCCCTCGGGAGCATCGGACTCGGCCGCCATCGCCGGAGCGGCGCAAACCTCGCCGGTCACAACGCCGAACACCAGCAACAGAGCCATGAGCGCCGCCAGCACTCTCATGACAGTCTCATCGGGGGGGCTGCGGCCACGGGTCCGTCCTCAGAACACGCGATGCCAAGCATCGCCGATCACCCGGAAGGTCGAGCGGGTCGCCGAAACCATGGTACCACCGACCACGCCGTAAAAGCAGCCCAGGGTCGATCGCCACAGCACAGTGGCCATGGACGGGTAAACACCCTGATAGAAGGTCCACTGGGTCATCGAGCGCGGAAAGGCCACCGACGCGGCGCCGATGGCCACACCAATGCCGCACCCGTAGAACGGAACCGACTGGTCGATGAAGAGCTGGGCCGGCACCGGCTTGGCGGTTTCAGCATAGGCCGGCGCGATACCCGGACCGGATAAAGTGCCGGCAACCAGAGAAATCACCAGACAGAGAACGGCGGCGCGGACTCGAAACATGGGCGGTCCCAAGGGCTGTGAGGTGCTGTACGGGAAGATGTCGACCAGATCGAAATATAGCCGGTGTACGTCAAGTACGGGAACTATGCGACATTTCGTACGACAGGGTCAACCTGTACCTCCGGCCGAAAAGCGCGCGGAACCGGGTTTCGGCAGCCAATCCCGCCCAAGGACTCGCACCGGCAAGCGGTGGTAGCGCTTCGGGTCTGACCGTCAAACTATGCCCTGAAGGAGTGGTTTCCCGGCGAAATCGCCCCCGATTCGGCACCGCCGGAGGCCCATTCTGGCGTTCGACTTGCCGGTCTCGGGCCATGACCTGAGGCCCCGGAAACAGTCCGGGGCTAAGTTTGGCCCGAATTGTGACATTGCTGTCACATACGGACCGAACCTATTCGCCGCCGGAGGGCGCGGGGTCGGTGGAGCGGGTCTTGCCGATTTTCCGGCGGGCGCGGCGGCGCTCGGTGCCACCGGCCACGGGCGTCGCGGGCCGGGCCGGGGGCGCGGCGCTGCCCGGGGTCGCCGAACCGCTCAGGGCCTGAAGCAGGCGCTCGCGGATGCGCTGAAGCTTGGCATCGTGGGTGATCTTGAGGCCATAGACATCGCGGACATAAAAGACGTCGATCGCCTTTTCGCCATAAGTCGAAATCTTGGCCGAGGAGATTTGCAGGCCGAGATCGGTGAGCGTACGGGTGACGTCGTACAACAGGCCGGGCCGGTCCTTGCCGTTGACTTCGATCACGGTGTGGTTGGTGCCGGCGGTGTTGTCGATCATCACCCGGGGCGGCACCTTGAACATGCGGGTGCGCTGGGGCGCCGAGGTCTTGCGCTTGGCCAGCTCCTGGAGCAGGCGCACCTGCCCGGCCAGGGTCTGCTCGGTGACCACCCTGAGCTTGGCCAGCTTGTCGGCGGAGTCGAAGGCGTCGCCGGAATGGGCGTCCTGGACCGAGAAGATATCCAGCGCCTGACCGTTGCGCAGGGTGAAAATCTTGGCGTCGACGATGTTGGCGCCGCTGAGCGCCAGGGCGCCGGCCAGCTGGGAAAACAGCCCCGGATGATCGCCGGTATAGATGGTGACCTCGGTGACCGCGCGGGTCTGGTCGATGCGGGTGTCGATGGTCAGCAGCAGCCCCTCGCGCTCCGACTCGCGAATCAGCCGGGCGTGGCGGGCGTGGGTGTCGGTGTCCAGCGACAACCAGTAGTCGGGCGAGCCGAGGGCGATGTGGCGCTCGAATTGCGCCTCACCCCACTCCTCGAGCTGGCCGCGCAGCGCCCGCTGGGCCTGCTTGATGCGGTGGACGCGGCCATCGGCGGTGACACCCCCGGCCAGCACTTCCTCGGTGCGCTGATACAGCTCGGCGAGCAGCGTCGCCTTCCAGTTGTTCCAGCGCCCGGGTCCGACGGCGTTGATGTCGGCGGTGGTCAGCACCAGCAGCAGCCGCAACCGCTCGGGCGACTGGGCGAGCTTGACGAAGTCCCGCACCGTCCGCTCATCCTCGAAGTCGCGCTTGAAGGCGGTGAACGACATGGTGAGGTGGCTGAACACCAGCCACGCCACGGTCTCGGTCTCCTCGGCGCTGAGACCGAGACGGGGGCACAGCTTTTCCGCCAGCTTGGCGCCGACCACCGAATGATCGCCACCCCGGCCCTTGGCGGCGTCGTGCAGCAGCATCGCGACATAGAGCGCCCGGCGCGAGGTCAGCTTGTGAATGACCTGACAGGCCAGCGGCAGGTCTTCGGAAGCCTCCCCGGACTCGATCTTGTGCAGAATGCCGATCGCCCGCAGCGTATGCTCGTCCACGGTGTAGGCGTGGTACATATCATATTGCATCTGGGCGACGATCCGCCCGAAATCGGGCAGGAAGCGGCTGAGCACGCCGGCCTCGCTCATCCGCCGCAGCGTTTCCTCGGCATCCTTGCGACCGGTGAGGATTTCCAGGAACAGCCGGTTGGCCTCGGGATGGTGGCGCAGCTTGGTGACGCCGCCGAGCGCCCGGGTCAGCGCCCGCAACGCATGGGGGTGAACATCCAGGCCATGGCGCTGGGAAACGTGAAACAGCCGGATCATATCCACCGGCTCGTCGCGGAACTGACGCTCGTGGCGCAGGTTCAGCCGCTCGCCATCAAGCTGAAAGCCTTCCAGCTCCTTGGCCTTGCCCAGGCCGAGACGCAGCAGGGCGAACCGGGGCGGCCGCTTGGCATCGGCCTCCAGGGCGGCGCAGAAGATGCGGGTCAGGTCGCCGACATCCTTGGCGATCAGGAAGTAATGCTTCATGAAGCGTTCGACGCTGACCAGGCCCGGACGCTCCATGTAGCCCATGCGCCGGCCGATCTCGGTCTGGACGTCGAAGGTCAGGCGGTCCTCGGGGCGGCCGGTGATGTAGTGCAGGTGGCAGCGCACGGTCCACAGGAAGTTCTGGGCCTTGATGAAGCGCACCGCCTCTTCCTTCAGCAGCACGCCGCAGGTCACGAGGTCGTCCATGCAATTGACGTAGTAGAGGTGCTTGGCGATCCAGATCAGGGTCTGGAGATCGCGCAGCCCGCCCTTGCCCTCCTTGATGTTGGGCTCCAGCACATAGCGGCTGTCGCCCATGCGCAAATGGCGGTCGTCGCGCTCGGTCAGCTTGGCCAGCACGAAGGCCTGACCGTTGGGCTGGATCACATCCTTCGACATCCGGCGCTTGAGCAGCGCCAGCAGCTGACCGTCGCCCCACAGCCGGCGGGTTTCCAGCAGATTGGTGCGGATGGTGACGTCGGTCTTGGCCTGACGCAGGCAATCCTCGACCGGCCGCACGGCGTGCCCGACCTTCAGCCCCAGGTCCCACAGGATGTAGAGCATGTATTCGACGATCTGCTCGACCCGCACCGTGCGCTTGTAAGGCAACAGGAACAGCAGATCGATGTCGGACTGTGGACTCATCTCGCCGCGGCCGTAGCCGCCGGTGGCCGCGATGTCGAAGGTCTCGCCGGTGGACGGCCCGGCGCTGGGATAGACATGATTCTGCGCCAGCTCGGCCAGCGAGCGGATGATCATGTCCATGAGATCGCTGTTGCGCCGAACGCACTCCTCGCCGCTGCCGGTGGCCTCGAACTGCTCGCGGATCGCCGCCCGGCCGCTGTTGAGCGCATGGCGAATCGCCGCCAGCGCGGCCGGACGCAGCGCCTCGCCGTTGCCGTGCCGCTCCGCCAGTTCCCTGAGCGTGGCGCGCAACGCCTGCCCGGCGGGGACCAGCAAGGCGGGCACGCCCAACTCGCCGTCGTGTGATGCGACGCCGGCGGCCGGGGAGTCCGGATGGAACATGGTCAGCGATCCCTCGTTGGCAATGCGGGCCCGACAGGAAACCGACTCGGAGTCCCCGCGCGCCCGTACAGTAATACGCCCGATACATTAACGAACTCTAAACTAGTCCGCATCAGACACCGGCACAAGAGTCCGCACCGGCAAAGATCACCATTCATATCCGGCTTCAGCTCCGGCTGGTGGCGGCGGCTATCCTCTGGACTTCGTCAAAAGCCCTTCTACTTATGGGGGCTTCGGCCTTCTGCATTGCGAAATGTGGGGTTGACAGCGCGCGACCTTGACGCCACTTTCAGCAAAATCCTTAAAGGCCGGACCGGCGGCGCCAGGACCCGACGCCGCGAGGCATCGGGCCGGGTGCGCTCGGCGAACCGGACCGCACGACCAAGACCAACAACGACAAGGATCGCATGAGAATGGAGAAGGTGCTGGCTGGGTGTACAATTGCCATCATTATGGCGTCCGGATTTGAAGAGACCGAGCTGACGGAGCCTCAGCGGGCGCTGCTCAAGGCGGGCGCGACAGTCAAGACGCTTTCGCCCGACCAGGGGCTGGCCAATGGCTGGCACGGCAAGGGCTGGGGCCATTTCTTCCCGATCGATCTTCAGATCGGCGAGGTTCTGGGCGCGGATTTCGACATGCTGGTGCTGCCGGGCGGCGAGCGCAGCGTCGGCAAGCTGGCGCTCAATCCGCACACCAAGCGCATCGTCGGCCATTTCCTCGACGCCGGCAAGCCGATCGCGGCCATCGATCAGGGGATTGCCCTGCTGGCCCAGGCCCGCAAGCTCAACGGCCGCACCCTGGCGGCGCCGGAAAGCGTGCGCGAGTCGATCGAGACCGCCGGGGGCCAGTGGCTCGACGAACCGGTGGTGCTCGAAGGAGCGCTGCTGACCGCCCGCGATCTCGAGGCTCTGCCCGAGTTCGTAACTCAGTTGCTGAAGCTGTTCGCCGAAAGCCACCAGCTGAAAAAGGCCGCCTGACGGCGGCTCCGGGCGGCCGGGGAATCAGGCCCTGGGCGCTCTTGACAAGGGGCGGGTCGCGGGAGCAAAGCGCAGCCCATGCCCTTTGCCGCCATCCGCTCGATGGCCCGGCTGGCTGGCCGGGCGCTTGATTTCGTGCTGCCGCCGCGCTGTCTCGCCTGCGGCGGCGCGGTCGATCGTCAGGGCGGCGTTTGCCCGGCCTGCTGGCGGGACCTTTCCTACATCGCGCCGCCCTTTTGCGCCCGCTGCGGCCTGCCCTTCGAAATCGATGTGCTGGCCGGCGCCGAGTGCGGGGCGTGCGTCATGCGCCCGCCTCCCTACGCGCGGGCACGGGCGGTGCTGGTCTATGACGACGCCAGCCGGTCGCTGGTCGCGCGGCTGAAATACGGCGACCAGACCTACGCCGCGCCGGCCTATGGCCTGTGGCTGGCGCGCGCCGGGGCCGAACTGCTGGCCGAGGCGACGGTGATCGCGCCGGTTCCCCTCCACCGCTGGCGATTGTTGCGAAGACGATACAATCAAGCGGCGCTGCTGGGCGATGCTTTGCGCCGGGCCTGCGCGGTCGCCTACCATCCCGACCTGCTGGTGCGTCACCGCCAAACCACGCCCCAGGTCGGGCTGAGCGCCGACGCCCGCCAGCGCAACGTCACCGGCGCCTTCCGGATTCGCGACAGCCATCTGGCGACGGTGCCGGAGGCCCGGATCGTGCTGATCGACGACGTGATGACCACCGGCGCCACCCTGACCGAATGCGCGCGGGTGCTGTTGCGTGCCGGCGCGGCCAGGGTCGACGTCTTGACGCTGGCGCGGGCGGTCAAGGCTGAGTAAAGAGGAGCCCGGAAGCGTTTTTCGACGGGGACGACTCAGATGGCCGAGGTGGTGATTTATTCCAGTCCGTTTTGCGGCTATTGCATGCGGGCCAAGAAGCTGCTCGACAGCAAGGGCGCGCGCTATCAGGACATCGACGTCGTCGGCAACCCCGCGCGCAAGCCCGAAATGATCGAGCGGGCGAACGGACGGACCACGGTGCCGCAGATTTTCATCGATGGCCGCCACGTCGGCGGCTGCGACGATCTGCACGCCCTCGAGGCCGACGGCAAGCTTGATCCGCTGCTCGGACTCACGCCGTGACCGCCGCGGTTTTCACCGCGGCCTGCGTTCAGGTCAACGCCGGCCCCGAGATCGGCCCCAATCTGGAGGCGGCGGCGGTGCTGGTCCGCCGCGCCCGCGATGCCGGCGCCGATTTCATTACGATGCCGGAAAATGTCTCACTGATCGTGCAGGGGCGCGAAAAAGTGCTGGCGCGGGTCCGGCCCGAATCCGACCATCCGGCCCTGCCCTTCTTTCAGGAGTTGGCGCGGGAAACCGGGGCCTGGCTGCTGGTGGGGTCGCTCGGCATCTTGCTTGACGATGGCCGGGTGGCCAATCGCAGCTTCGTCATCGACGGCGCGGGCGCGGTCGCGGCGCGCTACGACAAGATTCACATGTTCGACGTCGACCTGCCCAACGGCGAGAGCTACCGCGAGTCGGCGACCTTTCGTCCCGGCGAGCGGGCGGTGGTCACCGCAACCCCTTGGGGCGGGTTGGGCCTGACCATCTGCTACGACCTCCGCTTCGGCTATCTGTTCCGCGCCCTGGCTCATTCCGGAGCCGGAATCATCACCGTTCCCGCTGCCTTCACCGTGCCCACCGGCCGTGCCCACTGGCATGTGCTGCTGCGCGCCCGGGCGATCGAAACCGGCTGTTTCGTCATCGCCCCCGCCCAGTGCGGCAGCCATGACGAGGGCCGGCAGACCTATGGCCACTCGCTGATCATCAGCCCGTGGGGCGAGTGTCTGGCCGAGGCCGGCGAGGAACCGGGGGTGATCACCGCGCAAATCGACATGGCGCGGGTCGCCGAATGCCGGGGCATGGTGCCAGCGCTCCGCCACGACCGGACCTTTTTAGGGCCGTGATTTCACACGGAGATTCTCATGAAAATTGACGGCAAGGCCTTTCGCACCATCTGGCTGGCCGCCGATGGCTGGTCGGTCGAGGTCATCGATCAGACCAAGCTCCCCCATCGCTTCGAGATCGCGCGCCTGACCGGCCGCGCCGAGGCCGCCCACGCGATCAAGGCGATGATCGTGCGCGGCGCGCCGCTGATCGGGGCCACCGCGGCCTATGGGCTGGCGCTGGCGCTGCGCGAGGATGCCTGCGACTCTGGCCTCACCGAGTCGGTGGCGGTGCTGCTGGCCACCCGGCCGACCGCGGTCAATCTGCGCTGGGCGCTGGAGCGGCTGGAGGCCCGGTTGCGGCCGCTGCCGGCGGGCGAACGGGTGGCGGCGGCCTACGCCGAAGCGGCGGCGGTGGCCGATGAGGACGTGGAAATCTGCCGCTCGATCGGCGCGCACGGCGCGGGGCTGATCGAGGCGCTGGCCGCCGGAAAGGCCAAGGGCCGCCCGGTCAATGTGCTCACCCATTGCAATGCCGGCTGGCTGGCCACCGTCGATTGGGGCACGGCGCTGGCGCCGGTCTATACCGCCTTCGAGCGCGGCGTGCCGCTCCATGTCTGGGTCGACGAGACCCGGCCGCGCAACCAGGGCGCCAGCCTGACCGCCTGGGAGCTGAACAAGCATGGCGTGCCTCACACCGTGATCGCCGACAATGTCGGCGGTCACCTGATGCAGCATGGCATGGTCGACATCTGCATCGTCGGCACCGACCGCACCACCGCCACCGGCGACGTCTGCAACAAGATCGGCACCTATCTCAAGGCGCTGGCCGCCCACGACACCGGCGTGCCCTTCTATGTCGGCGCGCCCTCGCCCTCCATCGATTTCCGCCTGCGCGACGGCATCACGGAAATCCCGATCGAAGAACGCGATGGCCGCGAACTGTCGGAAATCACCGCCCGCACCGCCAGCGGCGAGTTGGTCACGGTCACGGTCACCCCCGAGGGCAGCCCGGTCGGCAACTGGGGCTTCGACGTCACTCCGGCGCGTCTGGTGACCGGCCTTATCACCGAGCGCGGCATTTGCCCCGCCACTGAAGCCGGCCTGCGGTCGCTGTTCCCCAAAACCACGTAAATGGGGCCTGGGGCCCCCGGCCCCAGCGGGGTCCAGGAGCAGCGCCCCTCGGTCGCCGAAGGCCGCCCCGCCCCTACCTCAGCCCCGAGCGAAAATCGGGGTGACGCAGCGTTACCCCAAGCTCATTCTTGATGCGGTCGTTGCGAACCCGCCGGTTGTCGCGCCAGAAGCTGGCCGCCATCGGCGACAGCGCCGCCGTGTCGAAGGGCAGCAGCGGCGGCGGTTCGCGCCCGAGCAGCCGGCACGCCTCCAGCACCACCTCGGACGGCTCGGCCGGCAGATCGTCGCAAACATTGTAGATCGCGCCGGGGTTGGGCCGGGCGATCGAGGCCATAATGACATTTGATATGTCGTCGACATGGATACGGCAGAACATATGTCCTGGCTTGTCGATACGCCGGGCGGTGCCGGCCCGCACCTGATCGAGAGCACTGCGCCCCGGACCATAGATGCCGGCGAGCCGAAAAACGTGAACCGGCAAAGCCGCCTGCCACGCCCGTTCGGCCGCGACCCGGCGGGCCTGACGGACACCCGAGGGCGCCGTCGGCGAAGCCTCATCGACCCAGCCGCCGCCGGTATCGCCGTAAACCCCGGTGGTCGAGAGGTAGCCGGCCCAGGCCAGCCTTCTGGCGATGCGGGCCAGCGCGCCGCCATAGCGGCTCAGCACCGGGTCCCCCGTCTCGTCGGGCGGCACGCTGCTCAGCAGATGGCTGGTGCCGTCGAGGGCGCTCCCGGGCAGCGCGTCGAAGCGGAACGGCTCGACGCCCAGCGCCGCAAGCTCGGCGAGGCCGGCATCGTCGCGACACGTGCCGGCGACCCGCCAGCCTCGGGCCAGCAAATCGCGCGCCAGCACCCGAGCGCTGTAGCCAAGCCCGAAACAGAACAGCCGGTGAGGCATGGTGGTGGACATCGAGCTTCCTTTGGGTAAAGCTGAGGCTCCTAAGCGGTTTATCACTGTAGGGGGTGAGATGGTCCGGAACAATCTTGCCGGCTTGTTTGTTCTCGCGCTGGCGGCGGAAGTCTGGGGAACCGGCGCGGCCTGGGCGGCGCCGGCCGTGCGCGACCTGGGAACCTGCCAGCGGCTGGCCGAGCATTCCCCGGCCGAGGCGCTGACGGCGGTCAAGGAGTGGGCGAGCCATGGCGGCGGCGATCAGGCGCGGCTGTGCCGGGCGGCTGCGCTGTTTCAGAATGGTGAGTTCACCGCCGCCGGAGAGGTTTTCGAGTCTCTGACCGCCACCGCCCGCAGCGACCGGCAGATCGCCGAGCTTTACGACCGCGCCGCCTGGGCCTTTCTGCGCGGCGGCGACGCGGCGCGGGCCGATTATCTCTACAGCCGCGCCCTGGACCGGCTGCCCGACAATCCCGAGATGCTGGTCGATCGCGGCATCGCCCGCACCGAAATCCGGAAATACCGCGAAGCCGTCGCCGATTTTACCGCCGCGCTCAGCCATCAGGCCAACCGGCCCGATGTCTATTTCTATCGCGCCGCCGCCTATCGCGAACTCATGGACCTCAAGAGCGCCCGGGCCGACCTTGAACAATCGCTGCGGCTGCGCCCCGGCGATGCCGAGACCCTGGTGCTGCGCGGCACCGTGCGCTCGCAGGCCGGAGACGCGGCGGGCGCCCGGCTCGACTGGCAGGAGGTGATCCGGCGCGACCCGGGCTCGCCGACCGGCAAGGCCGCCGCCGCCGCACTGAGACGCCTCGACGAACCGGCGCAGCCCCCGGCCCAGGCTCCCCGATAAGCCACAGGCCCCTGAGCGCTTTCAGTCGTGCCCGCCGCCCGGCACGCCCCTGGTGGTCGAGTGCTCGAAATGCAGGGCCTCGCCGGGGTGGAGATGGGCGTGAATGGCGTGGGCGGCCTGGGCCGATTCGGCGAAACCGGTCAGGATCAGCTTGAGCTTGCCGGGATAGGTCGCGATGTCGCCCACCGCGAACAAGCCGGGCCGGCTGGTGGCGGCGGTGGCCGGATCGACGCGAATCAGGTGCTTCTCGAACTGGAGCCCCCAGTCGGCGATCGGCCCCAGCGAGCTGGATAGCCCGAAGAAGGCGAGCAGGGCGTCCGCGGGCAGAAGCTTCTCCTTACCGTCCAGGTCGGCGACCCGGACACCGGACAGCTGACCATCGGCGCCCTCGAGTCCCGCCAACTGATAGGGTGTTATCAGTTCGATCCGGCCTTCTCTGGCCAGGGCGTCGAGACGGAAGGCGCTCTCGGGCGCGGCGCGAAATTTGGCGCGGCGATGCACGACCATCACCCGTCCGGCGATCTCGGCCAGCGACAGCGCCCAATCGACCGCCGAGTCGCCGCCACCGGCGATGACAATATTTTTACCGGCAAAGTCGGCCCGGCGACGCACCATGTAGAACACCGAGCGGCCCTCATAGGCCGCGAGCCCCTCCAGCGGCGGCCGGTTGGGACCGAAAGCCCCGCCGCCCGCCGCGATGATCACCGCCCGCGCCTCGATCCGGGTGCCGGCCGAGGTCTCGACCCGCCAGCCGCCATCGCCGCTCTCATCGAGAACGGTCACCTGCTGGGCGAAATGATAGACCGGCTCGAACGGCGCCGCCTGCTCCTGAAGACGCTCGATCAACTCGGCGCCGGTCACCGCCGGGCAGCCGGGAATATCGTAGATCGGCTTTTCCGGATACAGCGCCGCGCACTGGCCGCCGGCCGCTTCCAGGGCATCGACGATGTGGCACTTCTGGCCCAGCATGCCGCACTCGAAGGCCGAGAACAACCCGACGGGACCGGCACCGATGATCACGACATCGGTGCGATGATGGGAAACCGGCATGACCACTCCAGATAAGGCTGAGCGACGGCAGACGAGACAACATGTCGGTTTTTCGGAGCCGGATCAACCCCGCATCAACTTCATCTTGATCGGTGCGGGAAACCGTCTAAGTTGGAGACCGTGGTGGGGCCGTTCGCGGCCGCAGCCCCTGAGCCTCCCCCCTCAAGACCCCCATGGCAGGACCCGATGAAGGAACTTCGCTGTTTGGTGTTCTCCGAACAGGAGGTTGCCGCCGCCGTGCTGGAGCGGCGCAAGAAACTTCAGGAACAGGGGATCGACGGCACGCTTCAGAGTGTCAACTACCATAGCGAAGCCGGCGTCTCGGTGAGCCTTGTCAGCGTCGACGCGCTGGGCAAGACTCAGACCCTGCTCATCCAGGAAACCGAGCTATCGGCGGCCCTGGTGAATTTCTGCATGAGCCGGAAGATTCCGATGCCGGTCAAGTCCGACAAATACCTTCAGGTGATCAAGGACGGCCTGACCATGATGATCACCATGCGCTTCAACAAATCCCATAAGAGCGGCCCGGCCTGACCTTAGGCGGCGCTCAGTCGCAATTGATGCGTTCGCGCAGCTGCTTGCCGGTTTTGAAAAAGGGGATGTACTTCTCCGTGACACTCACCGCCTCCCCGGTGCGGGGATTGCGACCGGTGCGGGCATCCCGGCGCTTGACGGAGAACGCGCCAAATCCGCGCAGCTCCACACGATCGCCCCGCGCGAGAGCCTCAGTGATTTCATCAAAAATGGTACTGACGATCTTTTCGATGTCGCGCTGGTAGAGATGCGGATTCTGCTCCGACAACCGCAGGATCAACTCCGACTTGGTCATGGCCGTGATAGCTCCCTGCCTTTGGGCGTTTGGTCGGTGGGATATCGCCCCCCGCAGCATACGAACTTCTACGTATGGGCAACGCCCCCGATCCCCTCACCCTGCCAAAACGGGACAGGATAAGTCAAGGATAAGTCGTTCTTGCACAAACGTTTTTTCCGCCGCTCCCCGGCGTGTCCGACGGATGGCGGCGCCCGCCGGCAACACTGCGTCGACAAATTACAATCCTGATCACCCCCCCTCTTGGAATTGGGCAGAACGCGCCGTAGAATCCGTGCGCCCGGAAAGCAATTCGGGCGATCCACCCGGTACGGGGCAAAAGATAGGTTCGGGTAAGGTCCTGCGATTGGCGCTTTTTTCCGGGATTGTCGGCGACCCGGCATGTTTATTGTCCACCAAAACCGGTTCGCCGCCGGTTCCGCAAACAGGATTACCCGATCTCAGCGTTGGAGCGAGGGCGGCATGATACGGGCTAGTACCTATGAGGTGATCATCGATGTCGGGGGCAAGTCCGAGATCGAAGGCATCTACACGGATGAGAAGGAAGCTCTCCAGCGCGCAGAGTATCTGCTGAAACTCGCCAAATACACGGGCGTAAAGGTTAACAAAATTAGCAGTCGCGGCGACGCGAAAGCCATATTCGACAAGCTCTGCAACACAACTGGTGGCGGCGCCACCGTTTCAGAGATCGACGACGCTTTTGTCTGCACATCGCTTGGCGATGTTTATTGCTATGAAAGCCGGGCAACTCTTTTAAAGCTGCTGAGAAGTTATTTTGACCAGCAGCTGACCATCCCCCTCGAGTTGCTGCACGATTATACCGCACTTCGCTATCTTGAGCGGGACGCCCTGCTGTTCAACCAGGGCGGGCACCGGCTGGCGGCGGTTCAGGCGCGGAAATTGCGGATTCGCCCCGAGGACCGCCACGACGCCTTGATCAAGCTGTTCCGGGAGTTGCTGGCCGTTTCCAAGAGCCCCGAGGATGCCAAACCCTACATCGAGGCCTTGTCGATCCGCGGCCTGAGCGCACTGATCCAGGAGGTCACGGCAAAGGAGCCCCTGGCCGAGCACAACCGGCTCATCTCCTACGCCATCGCCCATTTTCTCTCCGAGTTCCGCGACTGGAACAGAAAACTGATCACGGCGTGCAGCCTGTTCGAGGTCGAGCAGACTCAGGACGCGGAAAACTGGCTCGACGAGATCCTGGCGGAAATCATCGACGGCAACGAGGCGGTCAAGGCCGCGATCGGCTACTCGCCCGATCTGATCAGCGCCCTGCTGTCGCTGCGGGCGGTGATCGAGGGCGAATGGGACGACCGCCTGCCCGGCACCGACGCGCTGCAAAAGCTCAGCGACGTCATGGCGCACAGGGAGTTGCCCCGGGTTCGCGCCGCCCTGCTCAATCGCATCGCCACCGCCATCGACGGCAAGGCGCCGCTGACCAAAAAGGACCGCCTGGCCACCGCCGACGCCTTCAAGGTCCTGCTGGTCAAGTTGCAGGAGTTCGGCGGCTTCATGGGCGGGACGCAGATGGCCGCCGCGGTCACCCGCCGGGCCAAGATCGTTTTCAACCGCGGCGCCGAAGACCTGCCCTTCGAGGAAACGGTCAGCATCCTGCTGGCGCAACTGCCGGCGCCGGCGGCCCGGATCGGCTATCTGCTCGACCTGATGACCTCGGAGATCGGGCGCAAGAAGGCGGCGACACTGGCCGGGCAGATCGCCGAGCTGTTCAGCAGAATCCGCACCATCCACGATTTCGCGCCCAATGTCGGCGAAAGCGTCTCCCAGGACGCCGTGCGCGACGACTTCCGGCGCCGGCTCTATGGCGCCGGCATCCCGCGCCGGCTCGCCGATGGCCTGATGCGCAAGCTGGAAGCCCTTGCCGGCGCCTCGTTCGCCCCGCCGCCTGCC
>CAIOBP010000189.1 GCA_903856295.1 uncultured Rhodospirillales bacterium
AGGGATGGTCTCTCCGGTCTCACCAAGGGATAAATGATGGGAGGCCGGCGTCCGGCGTCAGGGGCAGGCAGCTACTTCAACGCGAGTTCTAACCCACGAGTCGCAGCGACGGGCCATAAAATAAGTGTTGCAATCATTGTTTCATTATTGCTCCCGTCTCCAAATCCAAGCTTGAGAGCGGCTATCGGAAGTGACAACAAATATAGCGTGACAAAGACTTTGAATAGCTCAAAGTTTTGGTGCCATTTGGTGCTTATCTTATCCATCCTTTCTTCGTTACTCATAAGCAAAGATTCCCTAATTTTCAAACGCTCCGAAGGTGCAGAATTACTCTGCCAAGAATGGTGATGTCGTTGGGATTGACCCCGCGCAATGTCTCGTATTGCTTGTTATCGCTGGCGATGGTCAGGGTTTTGTCGGCAAGATTGACCGATAGGCGTTTGACCATCAAGCTGTGGTCGTGACGGATGCCATAGATGCCCTCGCGGGTGGGTCGTGTCTGGGTGAGGTCGATGAGTATCTGATCGCCATCGCGCAGGGTCGGATCCATGGAATCGCCCTGGACGCAGACAACCACGATTTTATCGGGCGGGGCTTGCGTGAGAGAGCGCAGCCACTGGCGCCCGACGGGTTGATGGCAGATCGGTTCGCCGTCATGGTCGATCCAGGCGCCGGGACCGGCGGACAAGCGCAGATCGAAAACCGCTAGCATGGCGATATCGCTCAGAGCGCTGAGTTCATCTCTGCTGGCGTCGTCGCGCAGCAGTTCAAATGGAGAACAGCCGAGAGCATTTGCGATCGCCTCAACCGTTCCAAGCTGCGGATCGCGACTCTTTCCAGATAAAATTGTTTTGATCAACGTATCGCTCATGCCCGTTGCAAGCGAAACCTTGCGCATAGAGTCGGCGCCTTCCTCAACTCGAAGGCGAAGCTGACGGCGAAAGGTGTCAACAAGGTTGGTCGGAGCTGGCATGGGTTAAATATCCCTATTTTCTGAAAGAAAGCATCGGAAACAAATTCCCTTGACGCGGGGTATTAAATTCCCAACCATATCTCCCATGGAGACGCCCCCCACCCCCCGCCTACGGGCGATCGCGCTTGAGCGCTTTGAACGCTTCCTGGTCCGCACTGGGATGAGCGCCAGTGCGTTTGGACTGGCGACGGTCAACGACCACAAGTTTTTGCTGCGTTTGCGGCGGGGCCGGAATGTGACGCTGCGCCTGATCGAGCAGGCTGAAGCGTTCGTGGCCGAAATTCCGGCTGATTTCAGGGCTCCGGAAGTTGTCGACTCGAGTCTCCCGCCTCCCCACGAAGAAGGACTTTCAGGATGAACGAACGCACTCCCAGTGGTGCCGAACTGAGCGCGGAAGCGCGGCGTTTGAAGTGTTTGGAATTGGCTGGTTTGACAGCAGATCAGGAGCTTCGGAAACGGTGCGTCGAATTTGTACTCAAGAAGTGCGTCACCGCTGAGCCGGCGGTTGAGCAGGCCGAGCAAATCCGCATTGCCGTTGAGTTCGGCGTTAGCTGGTGGTCGTTGAGTTCCGTGATCGACTTTCCCGAAGCCCGCCTGCCCGCCGCCGAGGCGGTCAGGCGGGCTCAGGCGGTCGAGGCCTACATCATTTCCGGGGAGGTTGCCCCGACCCATACGGCGATTGTGCCAGAGGAGGCCGGCTCTCAATCCGGCTGAGTCGGCCATCAATGCTGGCGAGGGCTGTGGCGATAAATTCCAGGGCTTGGATGGTGCGCTGATCGATGGGCGCGGCTTGGTCGTGAGTAAACGCCAAAGGGGCGATATCTGACATGACAAGTCTCCATGGTGGTTGGTTTGGCGATTGACACCATAGGAGATGCCGGGGCGGGCGTCGAGTCCGTCCCGGCAAACGGGTAGGGAGGCGTGGGGATGGCTAAACGCTATGTGCTCGACCAGCGGGTTGACCTGCCCTGCGGGTGTTTGGGTGTGGTGGTTGCCATCAGCAATTCCGGGCGCTTCGCGACGGTGCGCGTCGAGGGGCAGGGCTATCGGTTTATCGGCGAGGCGCCGGGGCCGGTGGAGGGGTTCCGGCCGGCGGGCGGGTGGTTTGGCGTGGCGGCGGGGCGATTTGAGGAGGGGCGGTGTCATGGGTAGGACCAGGGTGCCTTTGTTCGGGGATTCGGTGCTGCCGGGGTTCGAACCGGCGCAGGGGGTGTTTGGCGGGTTTGACCGGCTGGCGGAATTGAGCCGTCCCAGCCCGGCGATGCAGCACCGGGTTTACGTGGCAGCGCTCAGAAAATCGACGGGACGGCTCCGTGAGGCGGTGCCGGAGCTGGGGGCGCTGATCGCCCTGGCCGGGCAGCGCTGGGCGGCCGGATTGCGCGGGTTGTACCCGGCGCACACGGTCAAGCTGGTGATGCGCGACTTTCACGCGCTGGGCCTGCCGGTGGCACAGCGCACGGTCGAGGGCTGGCTCGAAGGGCAGTCGCCCCGGCTCGGGCACTTTATCGCGGCGGTGCAGCTGTATGGCTGGGAGTTCGGGGCGGCGGTGATCGCGCCCGGCTCGGAGGTGGCGCAGCGCGAGGTGCTGCGCAGCGAGATGCGCCGGCTGGCGCAGGAGTTGGATCGGGTGTCCGGGGAGGTTTGACGATGGGCGAGTCCGAGACGGTGCGGGTGATGGCAGCCGAATTCCTGGCCCTTCTGTTTTTGGTTGCGGGCTGCTGGTGCGCGATGGTGCTGGCCTGGGCGGCGCTGCCATGAGCACGAGCGATTTCATCGCGCGCATGGATCGGTACGTGCGGGCGCGGATCGCGGAGCGGCCGGCGCTGCTGGTGCCGTTTTTTTTGATGGCCGGCCATGGCTATGAGCATCTCGACCGGCCGTTGATCAGTGACGGGCTGTGGGATGAGCTGTGCCGATATCTCGACCATGCTTGGGATGAGATCGAGCATCCGCACAAGGCGTTGATCCGGCGCGAGCATTTGTCGGCGGGCACGGCGATGGGGCTGACGGTCGAGGTGCTGCCGGAGATGGTCAAGGCGGCGAGCAGGCGGTTGCTCGCCGAGGGGCCGCCGCCCGGCAGCGAGGGC
Organism: uncultured Rhodospirillales bacterium; assembly: GCA_903856295.1. Taxonomy (GTDB): domain Bacteria; phylum Pseudomonadota; class Alphaproteobacteria; order Azospirillales; family Azospirillaceae; genus BOG-933. Next base: position 3,061 of record CAIOBP010000189.1, read on the forward strand.
GCGCTGCTGCCCTGGTACGATGCCCGGCAGGCCGGTCCGGTGCTGGCAGCGGTGCTCGGCTGGCGGCTCAAGGGGCTCGACGTGCTCGACGCGCCGCCGCCGCGGCGGCCGGCGGCATGGCAGGCGTTTGTGCGCACCTCGTTGTGGGACCGCAAGAGCCTCTCGGCCAATGGCATGGAGGTGACGCTGCGGGGTCAACTGCCGATGATCGAGGCCAAATACCAGCCCGACGAGTGGTGGCAAGTGCTGGCGGTGGGGGATGATGTCTATGACGCGATTGGCGATGCCCGACGCTGGCTCGATGCCCGGCCGGATCAACCGATGCAGGTTCCGGGAGTGCCGGAGCAGCGCGAACCGCTGGCTGCGCGTGCCGTGGGGCTTTCGGCCCCGGCAGCGCCTGCGGTGGCTGTTCGCGCGCCAGCCCCGGCCGTGCGTGCTGTGGCTGCGGCTCCGGCACCGGCACGACCAATAGCCACCCCCGGAGCGGCCCGGGTCGCCGGGGAGCGGACCGGCACGGGGGCGTCGCGCCCACCGACGCCGGCCGGCGCGTCCGGCCAGCTCAGCCTGTGGTGAGAGGATGATGGCGCAATCTGGCACGCCGCGCAAACTGCCGCCCGTGATGTTGTTGGGCATGCGGGTCAATGGCTGGCTCAACGCCGTGTCCCGGGCGACGGCGGACAGCGCTCGGGCCGCGCACGAGCTGGGGCTGGCGCGCGAGCTGGCGGCGACGGTGCTGGGCGATGAGCGCGCGCGCGCCGCCGATCACGAGCTGGCGGCGGCGGTGCGGAGCCGGGCGGCGGACCCGGGCACAGTGCGCGCGGCGCTGCTGGCCTGGGCCGCGACCTGGACAGAGGCGGAGCAACCGGCCGGGGCGGATGCCCGGCCCTGGTGGAACAGAGGGGGGATGGCGTGATGGGCGAGGATGCGATGGATAGGGATGATGTGAGCTTGTTGGCCGAAGAGATCATCGAGCAGGGATATGAGCGGGCGGCGGTCGAAACCATTGAGCTGACCACCGAGACGATTAGCACCATCCGCGACTGGTTTCGCGCACAAACCAAGCTGTGGTCGCAGATGACCCAGGGCGAACAGAGCGGCAAGTTGTACGACATCGAGCGGCTGGTGGCGTCGATGGTGCAGCGGATGGTGCGGGTGATCGCCGCCGATGGCCGCAAGGTGATCGTTGCGACCTGCGCCAAGGTGGCCTTTGAGCAAAAGGGCGTGGTCGCGAGCTTCGTCGCCAAGAGCGACAGCGAATACCGCCACGATCTGGCGGACAGCCGGGGGCTGGATTGTCTGATCGTGGTTGCCGACGCCAAGGCCTATGACAGCGGCGAGCGGCCGAGCGCCGATGCCCCGAAGGACAATCAGCCGGAGTTGCCGCTGGAGAGCGATGATGCGCCATCGGTGTTCGACAACACGGCATGTGGCCGGGGCGACTGATGGCGCAGCGCGGGCAGAACCGAAGCACGGCGGTGATGAACCGGCGGGTGGAGGCTCCCGAGAGCCTCGACTATTTTCCGACGCCGCCCTGGGCGACGCGGGCGTTGTGCCGGCATATCCTGGAGCCGGCGGACTGGTTGAGCCGGAGCGTCTGGGAGCCGGCTTGCGGCGAGGGCCACATGGCTCGGCCGCTCGGTGAATTCTTCGATCTCTGCATGGCGTCCGATATCTATCCCTATGGTCATGGTGCGATTTGCGATTTTCTGGGCGGGTTGCACCAAGCCGAGCACGCGCCCGCCGACTGGATCGTCACCAATCCGCCCTTCAATCTTGGCGAGGCGTTCGTGCTGCGGGCACTCTCGCTGGCCCGCTGCGGGGTGGCGATCTTCTGCCGGACCAATTTTGCCGAGAGCGAAGGCCGGTACACGAGGTTATTCACCCCGTATCCGACCTCAGCCGAGGCGATCTTTGTCGAGCGGGTCAACATCGTCAAAGGCCGGCTCGATCGCCGCGCCTCGAATGCCACCAGCTATTCTTGGTTCGTCTGGCGCCGGGACCATGTCGGGCCAACGCTGCGTCTGCGAGTGCCGCCCTGCCGTGCGGCGCTGGAGCGGGATGAGGATTACCCGGTCGCGCCCACGGAACCGCTGGAACTGTTTGCGGAGGCATGTTGATGACAGAAGCCCTGCCACCACCGCTGCTGCCGCCTTATGTTTGGCTGGGAGGCTTTCCCTATACCCAGCTCCATGGCGATTTGCTTTTTACCTCGGAGACGTGGATTTGCGCCTCTGACGCAGCGCGGGTGGCATACCTTAAGCTGTATTGGGAGGCGTTCAAGTCGCACCCGGGCGGCTCGCTGCCCTCGGATGATCGCATGCTGGCCGAGCTGGCCGGCTACGGCACATGGCCGGGGGCGGTGCGGGCGTGGCGGCGGATCAAGAAGACGGTGCTGGCCGAGTGGGTGCTGTGCTCGGATGGCCGCTGGTGGCACCCGTTTCTGGCCGGGCGGGTGGCGGCGGCGTGGAATCGGATGCAGGAGGATCGCTGGGAAGCCGAGAAGGCCCGGATCACCCGCGCCCATCAGCGGGCCTGCAAGGCGGCGCGGGCCTTGGATCAGGCGCAGCCCGATGCGCCGAAGATGCCGCCTCAGCCGAGCTTTGTCGAGGTCCGCGAGGTGGTTTTGAGTGGCGGTGTCGCGGCGACCGAGGGTGATATTTCGGCGCCTGTCGCGACGACAGAAGGCGTTGTCGCGGCGACCGAGGGTGATTGTCGCGGGTCTGTCGCGACGACAGAAGGCGTTGTCGCGGCGACAGAGGGTGATTGTCGCGGCGATTTGGCTCTTAATAAGAGAGATAAGAGAGAAAGAAAAAGGGTGGGTAGGTTGGCGCTGGATCCGCAAGAGGCCGCGACGGCGGCGGATGACGCGGCGACAGCGGACCCGGCAGAGGCGCTGATCGAGCTGTTTGATGCGGCGATGGTGCGGCATTGGGGCGCGGTGTCGTCGCGACAAGGGCCGGATGGGTCTGACCTGTCGATGGCGACCGACTGGCTGTTGGCCGGGGTTGACGCTGATTTGCTCGCCAAGGTTTGCGACGCACAGTTCCGGCGCATGGTGGCGCGGCGGGTGGCACCACCGTTTTCGCTGCGCGGACTCGACGAGGATGTGCGGCGGGCGGTGGCGGCGGCGCGGGCTAAGCCCCCCGGCGCTCCGGCCGATCACCCGCTGGCGATGCCCGAGGGGTTCCCGGTCGCGGTCGCTGCCCTGGTCGGTCGGCTGGGGCGACAGCGCTTTGCCTCGTGGGTGTCGCCGCTGGTCGCGGTCGATGATGGCACCCGGGTCACGGTGCGGGCGCCGACGCTATACCACCGCGACTATGTGGCGACGCATTTGGCCCATGATCTCGGGCCGTTGTTCGGCTGTCGGCGAATTGATTTCGAAACGGGAGGTGCGGCGTGATGGGCCATCAGGATGTTCGGCTGGCGATCGGCATCGAGGCGCTGGTGATCTGGGCGGTGCGCGATCAGTGCTGTGACCGGGAAATTCCGGCGATGTTCGAAGCCGGGCTGAGCCGGAGCGGCGGCGATGGCGTGGCGGCGCTGATGCGCCGGGCGCGGCTGGGCCGCCGTGTCGATGGCGGCGGCGCCTATGCCGGCCGGCCGAGCAGCCTGCATCCCGATGCCGAGGCGGTAGCCGATGCGCTCGATCGGCTGGATTTCGAAACCAAACAGCTGGTCGAGGATCAGGCGCGGATCGGCGAGGCGCCGGTGTGGAGCGCCGGCCCGCAGGCGCTGGTACCAGTGGCCGGTGGTACCGGCTCCCATGTGGTGGTCCACGAGTGGGAGCCGGCGCCGGCCGGGGTGGCGGTGGTCAACGGCAAGGCGTTTGGCCCGGATGGCCGCTTGCCCGCCGGCAGCTGGTGTCTGCGCCGCGATGCGCGCTGCGACGGGACGCTGGTCGAGACGGTGCATGTGCGGGTCAGCTATTGCCCGGTGCGCGCCGAGCCGCCGGCCGAGTATTGCGAGTTCGTCAATTTGCTCTATCGCCGCTGGTGGCGGGGCCTGCGGCGGCTGCAGCGACTGATTGCTGTCGAGTCGCGGCCATTGCTGGCGCACCGGTTGACTCCGTTTGATCTGTGCGCTCAGCCTTGGGTGCGGCCTTAGTCCAGGCCCCGGCAAGCCAAGACCACCGTTTTTGGCACGGCGGACTCTCCAGCCTCATAGGCCGCCACCGTTCGCAGGCTAATGCCCAGTCTCTCGGCGGCGATGGTTTGCGTCAGTCCCTTGGATTTGCGCCAGGCGCTGAAAGCATCGGGGGACATCTCGAGAACTGGGGTAATTTCCCGGAGCTGGCCGGCCGTTATTGTCAACCCACAAAATGCGATCATCGCATCTTTTTGGGTTAAATATCGGCGATCAAAAATAACTGCTTGACATTTTCCGAGCCTGAGTTGACTTTCCGCTTCAGGCGAAATTTGTGTTTGTGCTGACCCGGCCGGGAGACCCCCGCGCCGGGTCTTTTGCGTTCTGGGGGTGTAATGGGCGCTGACGGCGGTGAGCAGGAATTGAGCGCTGCGGGCTGGATGCGCTATTCGTTCCGCCTCTCCCCAGAGCAGCAAGCGTTCGTTGATGCCTATCTCGCCAATGGCGGCAATGGGACCAAGGCTTACCTCATCGCCTATCCGGAGTGCACGCGCGAGTCGGCTCGCCGGCTGGCGTCCGAACTGCTCAAAAATCCGGACATATCCTTGACACTTTCCGAGGCCAAGCGCGGTGCGGTCAAGCGGATGCTGGGGCGGTTCGAGGTGACGGCGGAGAGCTGGCTCGCGGTCCAGGCGGCCATGGCCTTTTTCAACCCGACCGACATTTTGTCGTATGACGGCCGGAGCCTAACCCTTAAGCCGACGACGGAAATCCCGCCGGAAGCGCTGGTGGCGATCAAGTCGGTCGAGGTTGCCGAGGGCAAGCTCAAGGTGCAGTTCGTCGATCGCCAGTCGGCGATGGATGCGCTCGGGCGCTACCTCGGTCTGTTCAAGGATCGCTCCGAGGTCACCCTCGATGTCAGCCGCACGCTGGCGGATCAGCTGGGCGCGGCGCAGGCACGGCTGGCGGCGGCGGTGCCGGAGGGCTCGGCCCATGGCTAAGGCAGCGAGCGCGGGGCCGGCCGAGGTCGAGCGGCGGCTGATCGAGTTCGTCGCCGGTTTCCGCCACGATCCGCTGGGCTTCGCGCGGGCGATGTGGCCGTGGTCCGAGCCGGGGCCGCTGGCGGCGGCGGCGGGACCGCGCCGCTGGCAGACCGACATCCTGACTGAGATCGGCGCCCACCTCGCCAACCCCGCGAACCGCCACCAGCCGTTGCGCATCGCGGTGTCCTCGGGCCACGGCATCGGCAAGTCGGCGCTGATCGGCATGATCGATCATTGGGCGCGCTCGACCTGCGTCGATCACCGCACCGTGGTCACCGCCAACACCGGGGTGCAGCTGTTCAAAAAGACCTTACCCGAGCTTGGGCGCTGGACGCGCACCGCGATCAACGCCCACTGGTTCGCGGTCGAGAGCACCTCGATCTCGGCGCGGGCGGTGGGGCATGAGGGATCGTGGCGCACCGATGGCGCGACCTGGAGCGAGCACAACACCGAGGCCTTCGCCGGGCTGCACAATCAGGGCCGGCGGATTTTGATGGTGTTCGATGAGGCCTCGGCAATTGCCGACAAGGTGTTCGAGGTCGCCGAGGGCGCGCTGACCGACGAGGGCACCGAGATCATCTGGCTGGTGTTCGGCAATCCCACCCGCAACACTGGCCGCTTCCGCGAGTGCTTCGGCAACGGCAAGTTCCGCCACCTGTGGCGGACTCGGCAGATCGACAGCCGCACGGTCGAGGGCACCAACCGCGCCTATCTTGACGGGCTGGTGACAACCTGGGGCGAGGACAGCGACTACGTCAAGGTCCGGGTGCGCGGGTTGTTTCCCTCGGCGTCGGACCGTCAGTTCATCAGCGACGATCTGGTGTCCGGGGCGATGGACCCGGCGCGCGAGGTCCATGTCGATCGCAACGATCCGCTGATCATGGGCGTCGATGTGGCGCGCGGTGGCGCCGACGGCACGGTGCTGCGCTTTCGGCGCGGCCGGGATGGCCGTTCGATTCCGCCGGTGCGCTTGCGGGTGCGCGACACCATGGAGATCGCGGCGCGGGTGGTCGAGCAGCGGACGCGCTGGGGCGTCGATCAAATCTTCGTCGATGGCGGCGGCGTCGGCGGCGGCGTCTGTGACCGGCTGCGCCAGCTCGGGGTTCCGTACATCGAGGTCCAGTTCGGCGCCAGGGCTGATGGTGGCGCCCGGGTCGAGGGCGAGGTGTTTGCCAATAAGCGCGCCGAGATGTGGGGCGCGGTCCGGATTTGGTTGAAAACCGGCACCCTTGAGGATGATCCGCTGCTGCGCGGCGATCTCTGCGGCCCGGAATACGGCTACGTGCTGCGCGATGGCCGCGACGCCATCCTGCTGGAGTCCAAGGACGCCATGCGCGATCGCGGCCTGTCCTCACCCGATGATGGCGACGCCTTCGCCCTGACCTTTGCCTATCCGGTGACCCTGGCCAGTGCCCGACCCGGGCCGGGCCAGACGCGGCCGAGTTGCGACTACGATCCCTTTTCGTGATGGAGACAACCATGTGCATGGGTGCCAGCGTTCCCGATCCGCCGCCGCCGCCACCGCCGCCCGCGCCGCCGCCGCAGCTGCCGGATAAGCAGGTGCAGGATGCCGGTGCGGCGGCTGCGGCCAAGGCGCGGATGGCGTCGGCTGGGGGCACGGTGCTGACCGGCCCGAAGGGTCTGGAGACGCCGCCCCAGACCACGCGCAAAACCCTGCTGGGGGGATAAGCGATGGCCTCCGTCGCCCCTGTGGCCGTGGCGCCCCGGTCGCCGCAGCTGCTGTCTCCCGATCAGATCATGGCGTTGCGCAAGGCGCTCGACCGCCGGCTGGTCGATCTGGAAAAGCAGCGGCTGCCTTGGCTGTATCATTGGCGCGAGATCGGCAAGGTGATTCTGCCCCGGCTGGGCCGCTGGCTGGCGATTGCCAACGATCCGACCAGGGGGACGCCGAAAACCCAGGCGATCATCGATTCCACCGCCGGGGTCAGCGCCACCCGTTTCGCCTCCGGGCTGATGGCCGGGGTGACCAGCCCGGCGCGGCCCTGGTTCGCGCTGACCGTGCCCGACCAGCAGCGGGCGAGTGCGGCAGCGGTCAAGCTGTGGCTCGACGAGGTGGGCAAGCGGATTTCGCGGGTGTTCGCCGAAAGCAATTTCTACCGCTCGATCGCGATGCTCTATCAGGAGATCGCGCTCTTCGGCACCGGCGTCATGCTGATCAGCGAGGATTACCACGATGTGATCCGCTGCTATCCGCTGACGGCGGGCGAGTACTTTCTGGCGGTCGATGAACGGCTTGAGCCTTCGGCGCTCTACCGGCGCTTTGTGATGTCGGTCGAGCAGCTGGTCGGACAGTTCGGTCTGGCGGCGTGTTCCGATCAGGTGCAGGCGCTCCACCGCACCGGCCAGATCGATACCGAGGTGATCGTCGCCCATGCCATCGAGCACAACAGCGGCCGGATCGAGGGCGCGCCCGGACCCAAAGGCATGGCATGGCGGGAAACCTATTGGGAGCTGGGCACCAGCTGTACCGGCGTGCTCCAGGTCAAGGGCTATCACGAGCGGCCGTTTCTGGCGGCGCGCTGGGAGGTCACGGCCAACGATGTCTATGGGTCTAGCCCGGGCATGACGGCGCTGGGCCAGATCAAGGCGTTGCAAAAGGCGCAGCTGCGCAAGGCTCAGCTGGTCGATCAGCTGGCAATGCCGCACCGGGTGGCGCCGGCGGTGCTGGCGGGCGAGCGGATGCTGCCGGGCGAGATCAGCTATGTGCCCCAGGGCCAGCTCAATGTCGAGATCAAGCCGTCCTACGTGCCGCACCCCTCGGCGCTGTCGGCGGTCGATGCCGTGGTTACGGAAATCCAGCGGCGGATCAAGTCGATCTTCTTCGAAGATTTGTTCTTGATGATCGATCAGCTGGACACCGTGCGCACCGCCACCGAGATCGCTGAGCGCAAAACCGAGAAGATGATGATGCTCGGGCCGGCGCTGGAACGGCTGCACGATGAGTTGTTGTCGCCGGCGGTCGAGCGGAGCTTCGCGATCATGCTGCGCGGCGGGCTGTTGCCGCCGCCGCCGGCCGAACTGCATGGCCGCTTTGTCGGCGTCGAGTTTATCTCGACCATGGCCCAGGCCCAGAAGGCGGTGGCGACCACCGGCATCGAGCGGCTGGTGGCCTTCATCGGCAACCTCGCCGGGGCGCTGCCGACCGCGCTCGACAAGCTCAATGTCGATGAAACCATCGACGAATATGGCGAGGCCCTCGGGGTCTGTCCGAAGGTGGTCAACGACGACAAGCAGGCCCAGGCGATCCGCCAGCAGCGCCAGCAGCAGCAACAGCAGCAGCAGGCGCTGCAAACCAGCATGGCGGCGGTCCAGGGCGCACAGGGGCTGAGCCAGACCGATGTCGGCGGCGGCCAGAACGCGCTGCAAATGATGCTGGGGAGGGGGGGAGCATGAGCGACGCCGACCTGTTCAGCGATGACGATGCTGAGGCGATCGGGGCGGCCAAGCGGCTCTCCGATCAGGCCGACAACGACCTCATCGCGCTGATGGCCGCTGCGGGCGGCCGGCGCGTCATGGCGGCATTGCTCGACCGCTGCGGTCTCGGCCGCACCAGCTTTATCGGCGCCCGCCCCGAACCGATGATCACCGCCTTCCTCGAAGGCGAACGCAACATCGGCCTGGAGTATCTCGCCCGTATTCGCCGGCTGTGTCCCGATCGCTATCTGGCGATGCTCAAGGAACAGCTGGATCAGGAATCCGCCAGTTCTGGCGGCTGTAACGCGTAGCACCTTTCAGGAGATCACAAATGAGCGACCTAGCTCCTGCCGCAGCGCCTGCGGCGGAAACGCCCCCGGCTGCCCCGGCGGCGACCGCACCGATCAGCCTGCTGTCAACCCCGCCGCTGGCGGCTCCGCCCCCGGCCGGCGGTGAAACCCCGGCTCCGGCTCCGGCCGCGGACACGCCCCCGGCCGAGGGCGAGACGCCGGCCGAGGCGCCGAAACCGCCCGATTACAGCGCGATCACGCTGCCCGAGGGCGTGACCGAGGGGGCAGTGTATGACGCCTTCAAGGAGGCGGCGGGCAAGAGCGGTCTGGCGCCCGAGGCGGCCCAGGCGCTGGTCGATGCCGTTGGCCCCAAGCTGGCCGAACAGGTCAAGGCCCAGCTCGAAGCCCCGTACAAGGCCTGGACCGAGACCCAAACCGCATGGGTCGAGGAGATCAAGGCCGATCCCGTGATTGGCGGCGCCAAGCTCGATGAGAATCTGGCGATGGCAGCGACGGCGCTCGACGCTTTCGGCGGCCAGAAGCTGCGTGAAGCCCTGGACTTTACGGGCGCGGGCAACAATCCCGAGGTCGTCAAGGCGTTCATCCAGATGGGCAAGATGCTGACCGAGGGCAAGTTCATCCCCGGCTCGCCGCCGCCCCAGGCCAAGTCCGCCGCCAAAACCCTCTACCCCGACATGGCCTGACCCGTCGGGGCGAACTCTCCCCCTGCTGTCACCACACCAACGAGCATTAACCCGACATAGCCAAGGCAATTCGGGATTGCCTCCGCTTGTCTTCACCACTGTAACGCGTAGAACCTTGAGGTATTATCATGACCACACTCGCGACCAACAATTCGACCCTGGCGGATTGGTCCAAACGCCAGGATCCTGACGGCAAGATCGCCAAGATTGGTGAGTTGCTGAACCAGAGCAATGAAATCCTGGAAGATGCGGTGTTCGTTGAAGGCAATCTGCCGACCGGTCACCGCTTCACCCTGCGCACCGGCCTGCCGACGGTCTATTACCGTCTGCTCGGTCAGGGCGTGCCGACCAGCAAATCCACCACCACCCAGGTCGACGAGGCCTGCGGCATCCTGGAGGCGCGCAGCTATATCGATGTCGAGCTGGCTAAGCTCAACGGCAATTCCGCCGCGTTCCGGCTGTCCGAAGACAGCGCCTTCCTCGAAGCGATGAACCAGACCTTCGTCTCCAACCTGCTGAATGGCAACCCGGCCCTCGATCCCCGGCAAATCCTCGGTCTCATGACCCGGTACTCGTCGCTGTCCGCCGGCAACGGCCAGAACATTCTCGATGGCGGTGGCTCCGGGACTGACAATACCTCGGTGTGGCTGATCGGCTGGGGCGATGACACCATTGCCTGCCCGTTTCCCAAGGGCTCGACCGCCGGCCTGATGCACCAGGATTTGGGTGAGGAATCGGTGCCCGACTCCAATGGTAATTATTATCAGGCGCTGCGCACGCTCTATCAGTGGAAGAATGGCCTGATGGTCAAGGATTGGCGCTATGCCGTGCGCATCGGCAATATCGATGTCTCCGATCTGGTCGGGCAGAGCGGAACCCAGGCCGCGACCGCCGCCACCGCGCTGATCAATCTGATGAGCCGGGCGATCGACCGCATTCCGTTCCCGGGCAAGTGCCGGCTGGCCTTCTATGCCAACCGCACGGTCTACTCGATGTTGCGCATCGCCGCGCTCAACAAGAGCCAGAACGCGCTGAGCATCGAAGCCGCGTTGTCGCAGTTCGGTACGCCCTATGCCCTGACCAAGTTCCAGGGCATCCCCCTGCGCAAGGTTGACCAGATCGGCACCGCCGAGACGCGGGTGACCTGACCCGCGCCGGCCCACGCCCGCTCCTCCCACCGAACTCACAGGAACAGCGACCATGTATGTTGACGCCAATCTTATCGTATCGGGGTCGATTTCCGGCAACACGATCACCGGCCAGACCATCACTGGCACCGATACCAGTGTGCTCTCGACCAACGCCATCGACCTCGGTACCGCCCGTGACCTGGGCAGCGGCGAGGATCTGATGATGCGGACCTCTGTCGTCACCGCCTTCAGCGGCGGCACTTCGGCCGAGTTCCAGGCGATCATCGCCGACAACGCCGCGCTGTCGTCGAATGTCACGGTGATCGGCTCCACCGGGGCGATCGCCATCGCCTCGCTGACGGCCGGCGCCCGCTTCGCGGTTGACCTCTCGCCGCGCATCGGCTCGCTCGGCAAGCGCTATGTCGGCCTGCGGGCGGTGCTGGTCGGGGCGGTGACCGCCGGGGCGATCCTGGCCGATTACGGCATCGACCTCGAAGACGGCGGCAAGTTCTACCCGGTCGGCTTCACGATCAGCTGATCGCCATTCCATGACTGGACTTGGTCGGGCGTCGGGGCTTCCCCGGCGCCCGATTTTTTTTTGAGAAGGCCGCGCCGCCATGACCACCGACGTCGATATCTGCAACAACGCGCTCTCGGGCATCGGCACGCGCTCGACCATCGCCAGCCTGAGCGAGGATTCGCCAGAGGCGCGGGCCTGTCTCCAGAATTATCAGCAGACCGTCGATGAGCTGCTGCGCACCCACCCTTGGAGTTTCGCGCGGTTCCAGGTCTCTCCGGCCGTGTTCGCCGCCGCCGCCGGTACGCCCGAGAACCCCAACGGCACGGGACCGCTGCCGCCGTCGCCCTGGCTCTACAGCTACGCCGCGCCGTCCGACCATGTGCGGACGCTGCGGGTGCTGCCGGCGGCCGGCCCAGGCAGTGCCGCTGCCGGGGCGCTCAAGTTGCCGTTCGTGGTGCGCCCGGCGCTCGACCTCGCGGGCAATCAGATCACCACCGTGCTGACCAATCAGCCCCTGGCGCAGCTGATCTATATCGGCCGGCCGCCATCCCCGGATGACTGGGACATCCTCTTTCGCTCGGCGGTGATCGCCGGGTTGGCGGCCAAGCTGGTGCTGCCGCTGTCGGGCGAGAAGACGCTGTCGCGGGCGGCCCAGGGCGCGGCGGCCCAGGCCCTCGACGCCGCGCGGGTCGCCGATGGCAACCAGGGCAGCCAGGAGCCGCAACCGCTCCCCGACTGGCTGGAAGCCGGCGGTTTCAGCGGCTTATACTAAGGACGCGCGCCAATGCCCAATTCCTTCATTCAGCCGAGCTTTGCGGCGGGCGAGCTGGCGCCGGGTTTGGCTGGGCGTGTCGATCTCGCCAAGTACCGGGTCGGCGCCCGTACCATGCGCAATTTCGTCAGCCGGGTCAGCGGCGGCGCCTCGACCCGGGCGGGCACGCTGTTCGTCGGCCGGGCCGCCAATGACGGCAGCGCGGTGCGCCTGATCCCGTTCAGCTTCTCGGCGAGCCAGACCTATATCCTGGTGTTCAGCCATCTCCGGGTCGATGTCATCAGCAATGGCGGCTTCGTGGTCGATGCCAGTCTGCCGCTGACCACGCCCTGGGCGGCGGCCGATCTGGCTCAGCTCAAATACGCCCAGTCGGCCGACGTGCTGACGATCTGCCATCCCAGCTATCCGCCCTATGATCTCAAGCGCAGTGGCGCCGGCACATGGTCGCTGGCCGCGATCAGCTTTCAGGCCAAGGTCCAGCCGCCCTCGGGTGGCGCTGCCGCCCATATCGGCGGCGGTACCGGCTTCGACTATCACTATGTCGTGACCTCGGTCACCGACTCGCCGGCCGAAGAGAGCGTGCCTTCGGCCGCGATCGATGTCAGCAACAAGGGCGCGCTCAACCAGACCACCGGGGTTGCCAACACCCTGGGCTTCGACCCGCCGGCCAGCGGGCCGACGCCGAATCGCTACCGGATTTATCGCTCGTCGCAGCTGACCACTGGGCTCAACTGGTCGGGCACCTACGGTTATATCGGCGAATCGACCACCGGTAAGTTTCAGGATGTCAACTATGCGCCGGATTTCAGCGACACCCCGCCGGTTCACGACAACCCTTTCGCGACGACCAATCCGGCCTGCGTGACCTATTACGAGGGCCGGAAAATCTTTGCCGGCGGCAATGACTATCCGGACACCATCTGGATGACCAAGCCGGGCAACTACACCAACATGGACACCTCGTCGCCGGGCAAGGACGACGACGCCATCACGGTGACGCTGGCGGCGCAGCAGGTCAACCCGATCCGCCATCTGGTCTCGATCAACTCGCTGCTCGCCCTGACCCAATCGGGGGCGTGGATGATCTCGCCGGGCGGGACCGCGAACGCGTTGACCCCGTCTTCGGTCACGGCCAAGCCTCAGGCTTACAATGGCTGCAACGATGTCCCGCCGCTGACCGTCAACTATGATGTGCTGTATATTCAGTCCAAGGGCTCGACGGTGCGGGATTTGGCCTATAACTACTATGTCAACATCTTTACGGGTGATGATAAATCGGTGCTGTCCAGCCACCTGTTCTATGGCTATCAAATCACCGATTGGGCGTGGTGCGAAGAGCCATTCAAAATCATCTGGTGCGTGCGTTCGGACGGCATCCTGCTCGCCTTCTCTTATCTCAAGGAACAGGATGTCTACGCCTGGACCCGGCATGATACCGCCGGACTGGTCAAGAGCGTGGCCTCGATCAGCGAGGGCAGCGAGAACGCCCTCTATCTGGTGGTGCAGCGCACCGTGCCGGGGGTCAATGGCGGTGCGCCGGTCCAGTACATCGAGCGCCTGCAGTCGCGCAACTTCATGACCAACGGCGTCGCCGATGCCACCAAGGTCTGGTGCGTCGATTGCGGACTCCAGTATGCCGGGGCTCCGGCGACCACGATCAGCGGTCTCGGGCATCTGGAAGGGCTGATGGTGACCGGGGTCGCCGATGGCGGTGTGGTCGCGCCCCAGCGGGTCAGCGGCGGCGCCATCACCCTGCCGGCGGCGGCCTCGCTGGTGACGCTCGGGCTCGGCTACAGCTGCCAGCTGCAACCGATGCGCCTCGATGTCGGCGAACCGACGATCCAGGGCAAGCGCAAGAAGGTCGGCGCGGTCACCCTGGTGGTCGAGGACACCCGTGGGCTCAAGGTTGGCCCGAGCGCCGACCGCCTGACCGAAATCAAGCAATGGTCCCCGGCGTCGGGCGCCAGCGTCACCGCCCCGCCGCTGGTCAGCGGCCAGCAGCGCGTGGTGCTGGATCCGCTGTGGCAGACCGATGGCTCGGTGCTGATCCAGCAGGATTATCCCTTGCCAGCCACCGTGCTGGCGATCATCCCGGAGGTGGAAATTGGCGACCGTTGAGGTGGTTCCGGCGCTCGCCGAGCACATCCCGGCCATTGCGGCGGCGATGCGGGCGGCGGACCGGCAGGAGGTTGCGGCGGCGTCCGGCCGGTCTCCGGGGGCGGCGCTGCACTGCTCGCTTCGGGTCTCGATCGAGGCCTGGACCGGCCTGATCGATGGCCGGCCGGTATGCATGTTCGGGCTCGGCTGTCCCTCGCTGCTCGGTGGCGTCGGCGTGCCCTGGTTGCTCGGGACCGATCAACTGAAGCGGCACCAGATGGCGTTCTTGCGCCGCAACCGCGCGGTCGTGGCCCGGTGGGCGGCGCGTTACCCGCGTCTGATCAACTTCGTCGATGCCCGCAACCTGACCTCGATCCGCTGGTTGCGCTGGCTTGGCTTTGTCATCGATCCGGCGCGGCCTTATGGCCTTGCCGGGCTGCCGTTTCATCCGTTTGTCTTGAGGAGCGACCATGTGTGATCCCATATCGGCAATGGTGATAGGCGCCGCCGCGACCGGGGTTTCCGCCTACGGCCAACTTCAGGCTGGCGAAGCGGCGAAGAAACAGGCCGACTATCAGGCCCAGGTCGCCAGCAACAACGGCGTCATCGCCAAGCAGAACGCCGATGCGGCAACCCAAGCCGGTGCGGTCCAGGAACAGAACCAGCGGCTGAAGACGGCGGCGCTGATCGGCTCCCAGCGCGCGGCGGCAGCGGCCAACGGCCTCGATATCAACAGCGGCTCGCCGCTCAAGCTTCAGCAGGACAGCGCCAAGCTCGGTGAACTGGACGCCCTGACCACCCGCAGCAATACCCAGCGCACCGCCTGGAACTACATGGCCCAATCGGCCAACTTCGACGCCATGGCCGGACTCTACAGCGCCCAGGGCCAAAACGCCGATATCGCATCCTCACTGGGCGTTGCCGGCACGTTGCTCTCGGGCGCCAGCGACTTTTCCAGCAAGTGGGCCGAGTACAAAAATTCGACCCCTGATAGCGGTGGTGGCGGCGGTGGCGGTGGCGGTGGTGGCGGCGGTGGCGGTGGCGGTGGTGGTGGACCCTGAGACTTTTTGATCCCGTAAGGATATCCCATGCAAATTCCGACCTACGGCCCGGCGCCGACGATAGCCCCGAGCGGTGCCCCCGGCACTTATCAGTCTATTCAGACCAATGGCGACGAGTTTGGTGCCGGTATCGGTCAGAGCGCGCTCGGCGTTGGACAGGCTCTTCAGCATGCCGCCAACCAGACCTTCGAGACCGGGCTCAAAGCGCAGGCGATAGAGAATAAGACGGCGGCCAAAGACCTCGTCTACAACCAGTATCTGCCGGCGCAGAACGCCATCCTGTTCGGGACCTCGGACAAGCCCGGGTATTACGGCAAAACCGGCCAGGATGCCCTGAGCAGCCGCGAGGCCACGACCAAGGCCCTGACCGATTTGCACGCCAATCTGATCGGCTCGATCAGCAATCCGGCGGTCAAGAGCATGGTCGAGGACTTCGTGACCCCGGAAATGCGCCGTGGTCTCGACGGCATCAGCAGCCATGCCAGCAAGGAATTTTTGACCTATCGCGACACGGTGTCGAGGGCGAGTACCGAGTCGGCGCTGAACAATGCCGTGCTGCATTACAGCGATCCCGACCAGTTCGGCACCTATCTCGACCGAGCCAGCAACGAGGCGCTGTCCAACGCCAAAGCCCAGGGCATCCAGGACCCGGCGGCGCTCGATACCATCGCTTCCGGGATCAGGGCCAAGGGCGTCGAAGCCGGGGTGATGCGCTTCCTAACCAACAATGACCCGGATGGGGCGAGAGGCTTTTACGAGCAGCACAAGGCGGTGCTGCGCGGCAATGCCCTGCTCGATGTCGAGCAAAAGCTGCATGCGACCAACACGGCGGCCCTCGGGCAGGCCAATGGCGCGGCCCTGCTCGGCGGCCAACCGCTCCCGGACCGTCCGACCGCGCTCGGGGTGCCGCGCGCCCAGGTCCAGAGCGCGCTGATCGGCGCCGCCAAAAGCAGCGGCGCCGATCCCTCCCACGCTCTGACCGTCGCCGAAATCGAAAGCTCGACCGGCAGCAATCTCGGCACCATCGGCAATCTCGGCCAGATCAAGGGCGGCACCACCAAGGCCGGGGATGTCGCCGGGCAGGCCCGCGACCTGTGCGCCGAATGGCAGCGGGTCGGGCCGATCGCCGACCAGGCGGTGGGTGGCACGGCGCAGCCCTGGCAGCGCTATGTCGTCTATCAGCAGGGGCAGGGCGGCGGCCCGGCGCTGCTCCAGGCCGATGCCAAGGACAACGCGGTGGATGTACTGGCGCCGCTCTATAAGAGCCGCGACATCGCCCAATCGGCGATCACCGGCAATGGCGGCCGGCCCGATATGACCGCCGGTCAGTTCCTCGACTTCCTCCAGAGCAAATGGAACCAGAATGCCCGGCGCTGCGCCGTCGATCCCAATGCCCCGGCGACGGCCCCGGCCACGCCCCTGATGGCGCCCCAGCCGGCAACCAATCCGCATCAGGCATTGATCGAGTTCGATAAGGTTTATGCCCCGGCGCTTGATCGGGCCAACGCGATTCCGAACCTCGCCGAGCGCGATGCCACCGTGCATTATCTGGAGACGCAAAAGGCCGTGCGCACCCAGGCCGCCGCCGCCTGGACGCAGCAAACCACCGATGCCCTGATGAAACTCGGCATGGACCCGAAGTTTACCAATATCTCCCAGGTGCCGCCGGACATGGTGCCGGCGATGTCCGAAAACCCGCACATGGCGATTTGGTTGGAAAACCGCGCGAAATCGAATGCCGGGGGCGGTGACAGCAAGAGTTTCGACGATAACGCCAAGGCCGTCTACTATGATGCTTTGGGCAAGATGGCGAATGACCGCAAGGGCTTTGCTGCGGAAAACTTGACCGACCCGAAATATTCCCACGCGTTGCCGGATAATTACCTGCATGAGCTGATGAATAAGCAATTCGTTATTCGGGAAAACTTGAACAGCGGCGACACCGAGGTTTCGCCCCGGTTGCTCTCTTCGGCGAAGAGCATTGCGCACCCGATGTTGGAAGCCGCCGGGATCAAAACCCAGGTGACGGATAAGTCTCCTGATAATGTCAAGCAAACCTATAACCAGTTCATCGGCCGCCTGACCTCTGACCTTCAGGACTATAAGATTGCGCATAAAGGTGACGATCCCGACGCCGTTGGCATGCGGTCGATCGTTTCATCTCTGTTGACCCAAGGGCTGCAACGGGATTCCGGCTGGATATGGGACCGCGAGGTGCGGAATTTCCAGGTTTCGCCCGATCAGTTCTACCTGAAGCCCGCCGCCGCGGAGCTGCCCGATCTCAGGCGCCGGTTCCTGGCGGCCAACGGCCGGCTCCCGAAGACTGATGATGAGCTGGTGCGCGCTTATACCAAATGGAAGACGCTGACCGGAGGGGCGAAGTAATGGATCAGAGTTTCGAGGATTTCCTGCGCGCCGACCAGCAGCCCGCGCCGGCGCCGACATCGGGCATGGCGTTTGAGGATTTCCTGCGCGCCGATCGGGCCATGACCCAATCCCAGGCGGCGGGCGCGGTCATCGGCGCTGCTGGCACCAATCCAGACCAAGAGGCCAA
Source organism: uncultured Rhodospirillales bacterium (assembly GCA_903856295.1). Classification (GTDB taxonomy): domain Bacteria; phylum Pseudomonadota; class Alphaproteobacteria; order Azospirillales; family Azospirillaceae; genus BOG-933. Next base: position 20,750 of record CAIOBP010000189.1, read on the forward strand.
GGCCGTCCAGGTCGGGAAGCAACTCGGATTACCGGCGGCGGTGGTCCGTACCGATCTCCCCCAGCACGAGCAGGACGCGGCCCTACAGCGCAATGTCGCATTGCTGCGCAACAACCCGGCTTTGGCCGAATGGGTGGCGGCCAACCCCGAGCGCACGAAGCTTGCTCATGATGATTTCGGGTCTCTGGCCAATATCGAGACCGCGATAACCCGGTGGGGCATGAGCCTTGGCACGCTGGCTCCCATGACCAGCACGCCTGGACATGATCTCCTTAAAGCCGCATTTCCGGCATTCGAGAATGCTTGGTCCGCAGGCATGGACGAAGGCGCGCAGCAAAATGTCCAGGGCTTTGCGGCCTATGACAGCCGCGGCAAGGTTCATCCGCCGGAAGCGCACCGTACCGACTATGGCAATCTGCTGTACAACGCCACCAACTGGATCGCTTCGAACATCGGCGGCGTCTACGACCTGGGAGCGCGCGCGGTCCCTTGGGCCATCTCTGGAGCTTCGTCAGGCGCCGCGATCGGCGCCATTGGCGGGCCGTTGGCGCCGATCAGCTCCGCCGCCGGGGCCGTGGCCGGCTTCGGTTCCGGCTTCTTGGGTAAGTTCTTCAGCGATAATTTCAAGATCGGGGCCGGCGAAGTGATGGCGGCACACGATCAGAGCCGCAGTCGTGAGGGGCTGGAAGTCGATCCGACCGTGGCTCAGGCGTCGGCGGTGGTTGGCGGTCTGCTCTATGCCGGCTTCAATAGCTTCGGGCTCGGGCATTTCAGCTCCGCCGCCGCCGCGTCGGCGGCCAAGCTGTTCGCCCGCGACGCCGTGACCGAGGCGGTGACCAAACCGACGGTCCAGGCGGCGATCGCCAAAACCGCCGGCACCCTGACCAGGACCGGGCTTGAGGGCGGCGCGCTCGGCGTGCTGGTCGAAAGCTCGAAGATTGCCGGCGAGCAGCTCGGACGCATGCTGTCCTCGGGCGATTTTGCCACCATCCTCAACGATCCCGAGCAGCGGAGCCAAGCGCTTGACCGGGTGGTGCAGTCGGCCGAGCAAATGGCGCTGCTGGCCGGCGCCTTTCATGCCGTGCCGATGGTCTCGACCTTCGCCGCCGATCTGTTGCACGCCCGTCAGGCCCACATCGACGCCGGCAATCTCCAAGCGGTGGTCGATGGCACCACCGACAGCAAGCTGCGCGGCCGGGCTCCTGACGCCTTCACCGATTTCCTGCGCCAGCAGCTCGACGGCACGCCGGTCGAACACCTCTATCTGCCCGGCGAGAAGGTCCAGGAGTTGTACCAGTCGTTCGGCTTCGATCCGCACGCGCTGGATGACGATCCGCTGTTCAACTTCGTCCCCGACATGAGCCACCAGCTTGAGCAGGCGGTGGCCACCGGCGGCGATGTCAAAATCCCGGCGGCGGACTATGTCAGCCGCTTTGCCGGCACCCCGGTCCATGAGGCGCTCAAGGGCGATCTGCGCACCCGCCCGGATGGCTTTAGCCTCAACGATGCCGCCCGAGCCGTCGAACACCAGCGCAGTTTGCGCGAGTTGGCGGTGGACATCCAGCGTCAGTCCGAACAGGCGGGCAAACAAGCCGAGCTGGCGCAGCAGGTTTACCGCGATCTCCAGGACAAGTTGCGCGCCGCCGGCTATGGCTCCGAGGCGGCCAATAAGCAGGCGGCCCTGCTCGCCGCCCATTACCAGACCCGGGCCGAGCGCATGGAGGGCAAGCTCGGCAGCGCCCTTGACGCCTATCGCGCGGCCAATCTTGAGGTCCGTCAGGTGCTGCCCGACAGCCTGCACGGGGTCGATGGCGATCAGCTCAATCAGATGATCGCGGCGCTCAAAGACCCCCAGGCGCGCAAGGTGCCGACCGAGCGCGCGGCGCTGGGGCCGAGTCTGGCCGAGTTCGTCGCCAAGCGCGGCGGTGTTCATGATGCCGGCGGCGACCTCCGGGCGATGGATGCGCATCTGTGGCACCGGGGCAAGCGCGGCATGCCCCGGTTGCTGCGCGAGGTCTCGGAGTATGACCCGCTCAAGGCCCATGAGTTCGGCCAGGATGAAACCGCTCACGCCGCCTGGGAGGCGGGCTATTTTCCCGATCACGCCGAGCGGCCGGAGATCCGCGATTTTCAGGAAGCTCTGCGCACCGAGCTGGCGGGCAAGCCGCGCTATGCCGACCACGCCTATAGCGGCGAGCTGGGCTGGCAACAGGCCCTCGGCGATCTCGAACAGACCCTGGACCGGTTGGGCATCGACCCGAAGAAGGCCAGTGTCGCCGAAATCCGCACCGCGCTTGCCCATTACGCCCAGGATGCGGTCGGTGGCTTCGAACAGGGGGAACGACCGTCAAGGCCGGCCATCGCTCTGGCCGGGGATGAGATTGCGCCGCGTGGCAGCGATGCCAAAACCGCGCGCGATGCCGCCGTGGCGTGGTATCGGGCCAATCTCCAGGGGACCAAGGCCGAAACCTCGATCGGTCCGGTCGAGTTCACCGGTCGCGGTCGAGGTAAGATGAAAATCGGCCTTTCCGACCCGGAAACCGCACGGTATGTCGCGTCAATCCGTGATGTGCTCGAACGGGGCGAGTACAAGGGCAGCCGAGATAATGCCAAGCTGGACAGTAAGCCAACAGTGCTGCGCTATCATCGGTTTGAGGCCGAAGTCGCAATCGGGAGCGGGGAGCCGCATCGGATCGCAGTGCTCGTGGAAGAACACACGAACGGTAAGCTGTTCTATGACCTATATCGAGATCCCCCGGAGACTAATCCCGCAGTTTCAAGCACGGTATTCTCCGGGGGAGCCGAAGGCGGTAAAACCACCTACCATCAGACAATAGCATCAGTAGGCGGTGATTTCAATCTGAGCCTCTCACAATCCGCCGCCGAAGGCCGGGCGCGGGGCTCGATCGTGTTCGAGCGCGGGCGCACGGTCATCAACCTCTTCGAAAAGCGCGACCTTTCGACCCTTCTGCACGAATCCGGGCATTTGTTCCTGGAAGAGCTGGTGTCCGATGCCGCCCATCCGGAGGCGCCCGAGGGCGTGCGCGCCGATCTTGCCGCGACCCTGAAATGGCTGGGGGTGGAGGATGCCGGCCAGATCGGCCGCGAGCAGCACGAGCAGTTCGCCCGGGGCTTCGAGACTTACCTCATGGAAGGCAAGGCGCCCTCGCTGGCCCTGGGCCGGGTGTTCGAGACGGTCAAGGCCTGGCTGACTGGCATCTATCGCAGCCTCGCTGCGCTCAAGGCGCCGCTGTCGCCCGAAATGCGCAGCGTGTTCGATCGTATGCTGGCGAGCGACGACGCCATTCGGGTTGCGCGCGAGCGGCAGCGCCTGGGCGCGCTGTTCCATAGTGCCGAAGATGCCGGCATGAGCGACCGCCAGTTCACCAAATATCAGGAGGTGGCGCGGGCGGCCAAAGAGCGGGCAAACCAAGCTCTGCTCGCCAAAACCATGGCCGAGGTCCGGCGGCGGCGCACCGAGCAGTGGAAGACCGAAGAGGCGGGGGTGCGCGAGGAGGCGGCGCGCGAGGTCAACCGCCGGCCCGACTTCCAGGCCCTGCATTATCTGCGCACCGGCACGTTTCTCGACGGCGCTGCCACCGAGGGGCTGGAGCGGATCAAGCTCAACCGGGCCGATATCGTGGCCGCGTTCGGCGGCAACGAGGCCATCCTCAAGCAACTGCCCAGGGGCGTGCCGCCCTATGTGGTGGAGAGTGGCGGCGTCCACCCCGATCTCGTTGCCGGGCTGTTCGGCTACAAAACCGGCAAGTCGATGCTGACCGCGCTGCGCAAGCTGGAACGGGAGGCGCAGAAGATCAAAGTCGAGCAGCCGGGCGACAAGCGCTCGCTGCGCAACCGGCTGATCGATGAGAAAACCGCCGCGCGCATGGCCGAGCGCCATGGCGATATCCTGGCCGATGGCAGCATCGAGGCCGAGGCGGTGGACGCCATCCACAATGACGCATCCATGACCCAACTCGGCGAGGAGCTGCGGGCGCTGGGACGGCGCGAGCGGAAACCACGGTCCGAGGCTGCGGGGGAGCCAGCCGGAGAGCCGGCCCCCGATCCGACGGCATGGCCGCAATCGCCGGTCGAGTTCGCCCGTGAGTGGGCGGCCGAACGGGCGGCGGCCCTCAGGGTCGAGGATGCCACCCCGGCCACCGCCGCCGCCCATGCTCGCGACGAGGCCAAGGCCGGGCGCGCGGTCGAGCGGGCGCTGCTCAAGGGCGACCGTGCCGAGGCGATGCGCCAGAAGGAACGGCAAATCCTCAGCGCAGCCCTCTATCGCGCGGCCAAGGACGCGGTGACCGAGGCCGAGGACGCCCTTGACACCTTCCGCAAGCTGGGGCGCAAGCTGACGGTCGCGGGCATGGAACAACCCTATCTCGATCGCATCCATCAGCTGATCGGCGCCTTCGGCCTGCCGCTCAAGCGCAACCTCGCCGAGCTGGAGCGCGGGCTCGGTCGCGAAACCCTGGAAGGCTTTGTCGGCCGCAAGCTGGCCGAGGGCCGGGAGATCACCGTCGATCCGGCGCTTTATCAGTTCTCGACCGCCAAGCCGGTCGGGCAGCTGACCATTGCCGAGTTGCGGGCGCTCCGTGATGCGATCAAATCGCTGGCCCATAACGGCCGCGAGGAACAGACCATCCTCGTTGACGGCAAACGGGCTGACCTCAAGGGGCTGGTCGAGGAGGCGGTCAACCAGGTCTCTCAGTTGCCCCAGCGCGAGGTGCCACCGGAGATCAACCCCGGCACGGCGCCGGGGCTGCGCGGGCTGGCCGAGAAGATCGGCGGCATTGCCCGCGCCTGCGACTCCAGCTTGCTCAAAATGGAGCAGCTCTTCGACTGGCTCGATCACCGCAACCCCAACGGTCTCTTCAACCGCACGGTGTTCAACCGGCTGAAGCTGGCGCAGCACCGCGAGAACGACCGGCTGTTGGCGGTGTCCAGGCGCCTGGAAGAGCTGGGCAAGGCGCAGCCCGAGGGCTGGAGCAAAACCCTGGATGAGCGGTTGACGCTGCCCGAGTTGCGCGACCCAAGTAAGCCCGGTGAGACGGTCTATCGCAAGAAAGACCTGCTCGCCATGGCGCTCAATGTCGGCAATGCCGACAACTTCAAGAAGCTGGTGGTCGGCTATAAATGGGCGACGCTCGACGACGCCCGCTCGATCGATGCCGCCAAATCGCGGGTGATGGCGGTGCTGGACCGCGAGTTGAGCAAGCCCGATTGGAACTTCGTGCAAGGGGTGTGGGATATCTTCGAGAGCTTCTCGCCCGAGGTCGATGCCCTGCAACGCCGGCTCAGCGGCATCGGCATCACCAAGGTCGAGGCCTCGCCGGTCACGACTCGCCACGGCGCGTTGCGCGGCGGTTATTACCCGGTGGTGTTCGACCCGATGAAATCGCCGAAGGCGGCCCACAACAAGGCCGGCGGCGAGGCTTTGTTCGAGGATGGCTATTTCCGGCCCGGTACCGCCAAGGGTCACACCATCGCCCGCGTCGAAGCCAACGATCCGCTACACCTCAGTCTCGATATCATCCCCTATAAGCTGCGGCAGGTCGTGCATGATCTGGAATTCCGCGAGGCGATCATCGACGCCGATAAGCTGCTTTCGAACGATCAGGTCAAGCAGGGCATCACGGCGGCCTTCGGCCCGGAATACACCGCCCAGCTCCGGCCCTGGCTGCAATCGATCGCCAACGACGCCAACCGCAACGACCGCACCCTCGCCGGCATCGACAATTTCCTGCGGCAAGCGCGGGTCAACGCCACCGTGGTCGGCATCGGCTTTCGGGTGTCTACGGTGCTCAAGCACGGGGGCTCCGCGCTCGGCATGTCGGTCGGCGAACTGGGGCCGAAATGGTCGCGGTTGGCCTGCGCCGAACTCTACGGCTCAAACGGCACCTATGGCCGCACCCGCGCCATGATCCTGGAGAAGTCGGGCGAGCTGCGCCACCGCATGGACAGCATCGACCGCGATGTCCGCGAATCGCTGCGCACGGTGGCCGGCGAGTTCGGCTATGGCAACGGCGCGATGGCAACCGCCCAGTGGTTGCGCGCCGAGGCGGTGCATTACAGCCATTACATGGTCGCCCGTGCCGATATGGAGAGCGCTTATTTTGTCTGGCTCGGCGCCTATCGCCGGGCCGAGCAGGCGGGCAGGACCGAGGGCGAGGCGGTGGCGGCGGCCGATAAGCTGGTGCGCCAAGCCCATGGCGCCCAGGGCATCATGGATCTGGCCGCGATTCAGCGCGGACCCGAGGCCCTGAAACTAGCCACCATGTTCTATGGCTTCTTCAACCACAACTACAACCGGCTGCGCGACACCGGCCGGCTGGCCGGTGAAGGGGTGGACAAATGGAAGGCCGGCGACCGGGCCGGCGCGGGCAAGGACTTCACCCTGGTGCTGGCGCGCTCCATGACCTACCTGCTGATGCCGGCGTTGATCGAAGCCATGGTCTCCGAGGGCTTCCCCAACGACGAGAACGAGGAAAGCTGGCCGGGCTGGGCGGCGCGCGCCCTGACCGCCCAGGTCACCGGCGGTGTGCCGGTCGTCCGCGACATCGTCAAGGCCGAACTCAGCGGCCACAATTACGAGATGACGCCGGTCGAGCATGCGGTCAACTCGCTGCTGAGCTTCGCCTTCAAGGATATTCCGGATCAGCTCGGCCTGACCGATCACCAGCCTTCGGAGCGCTTCCTGCGTCATGCCATCGAGACGCCGGGCTACATTCTCGGCCTGCCCACCGGCGCCCCGGCCGGCACCGCGCAATATCTCTGGGATTATATGGACGGCCGGGAAGACCCGCAGAATTTCCTCGACTTCCTACGCGGCGTCGCCTTCGGCCCGACACCCAAAACCAAGCACTGACGGTTCCCTCCATCCCCGTCCTGACAGGCCCAGCCCTCGCGCCGGGCCTTTTCTTTGAGGTCCGCTCATGACGATTTCCAACCCCGCCGCGTCGGTGACCCTGCAGGGCAACGGCGCCACGACATCCTGGCCGTATTCATTTTTGATTCCGGATGGCGCCAGCATCACGGTCAGCATCACCGACAACACTCAGCCCTATCCGCTGGTGACGGTGCTGACCTCCGGCCAGTATGGCGTGTCCGGGCTAGGCAACCCCAGCGGCGGCTCGGTGACCTATCCGACCTCGGGGGCGCCGCTGGCCTCCGGCTGGGCGCTGACCATCGAGCGCACGATGGCGGCAACCCAGTCCACCAGCTTGGCCGCCCAGGGCGCGGTCTATCCGGCGGTGCTGGAAGCGGCGCTCGACCGGGTGACCATGCTCAGCCAGCAGCTGGCGGCCAAGCTGGCGCGGGCGCTGCTGGTGCCGGTCGGCAGCACGATCAACCCGACCAGCTATGTCGGCACCGTGCTGAGCCAAATGGCAAGCGCCCTCAGCTCGGCAGCGGGTGCGGCCGGCGCGGCGGCGGGCAGTGCCAGTGCGGCGGCCGGCAGTGCTGGGGCGGCAGCTGGAAGTGCCTCTGTTGCCGCCATTCAGGCCGGAATCGCGACCTCTCAGGTCAGCAGCTGCACAACCCTGGCTGCCCAGGCGCTGAGCAACGCCCAACTGTCACAGCTCGCGATGACGACGGCGCAGTTCGGCGCCCTGACCGCGACGACACAGGCGGCCATGGCACTGACGTCATCTGGTCTGGCCCTGGTTGCGGCCAGTACGGCGCAGGGATCGGCCATCACGGCCAGTCAACAGGCAGCGATCGCCACCACCGCCGCCGGCACCGCCCAGGGATCGGCGGTGACTGCCAATCAGCAGGCGGCGATTGCCATCACCGCTGCCAGCACGGCCCAGGGCTCGGCGGTGACGGCCGGGCAATATGCAACCTCTGCGCTCCAGGCGCTGACCTCTGCGCAGGTATCGGCACTCTCGGCGACAGCGGCGCTTGTGACCTGTCAGGCGAGCGCCGTCACGGCCGGACAATATGCAACCTCCGCGCTCCAGGCACTCACCTCTGCGCAGGCGTCGGCGCTCTCGGCGACAGCGGCGCTTGTGACCTGTCAGGCGAGCGCGGTGACGGCCGGGCAGTACGCAACCTCCGCGCTTCAGACACTTACCTCTGCGCAGGCATCAGCGCTATCGGCAGCGATCGCGGCTGGCATTGCCACGGCGGCAATCAATAACTTTACTGGTGCAAGCTCGACAAACCTGACAATAGGGACCGGAGATATTTCTCTCATTGTCAATACAAACAAAGGATTCGCAATAAGCCAGCCAGTACAAATCATCGATCAGTCCAACGCTAACAACTATATGTATGGGCTGATCACCGGATACACGGCTGCCACTGGGGCGATTACCGCTAGCATCACATCGACTGGCGGCTCTGGCACGAAGAGTGCGTGGTATGTGAATCTCGTTGGTATCCAGGGGCTGACAGGGTCGGCGGGAAGCCTCGCCTATGGCATGAGCACCGGTACCGTGGATGCGCTCACGGCATCGATTTCTGGCCCGACGACCTCTGACGGCACCACCGTTCTGATCGGGATATTTGGCGCCAATCTTACCACCGGCCCGACATTTAAGCTCAACGGCGATTCCGTGAAAACGATCTCAAAGCTTGGTGGGAATATGGTCGCCAAGGGTGATCTTCAGGATAATAGCACAGCTATTCTCGCCTACAGGTCTACACTTGATAAGTGGGACCTTCAGAACCCAAAGGTTCCCCTTGGCATGTCGCCAATCGTCTCCGCTATCATCTTTGGAGGGTAACCAATGTCTGCCCCAAACCTAAACTCCAGCACCTCGACTTACGGTACGGCGTCATTATCGACCCTTACCACGTCCCCCATCAACATCTTGAGCAATTCTCAGGGCAGTAATAGCCTTGTTAAGGCTCAGCAATGCATCGTCAATAACATGACGATGGGCACAATCGCCTTGACGGCGGCGATCTACAACTCAGGCACATCCAGTGCGATTGCACTGATGACCAGCCAGTCGGTCCCGGCGCTCACTTCGGTAGCTGTCCCCGTCGGCGGGCTCAACCTCCTTGAGGGGCAAAATCTCCAGCTCACCGCGAGCGTGGGTGGGTGCCTTGCCGCTTCGGCGTCAGCCATGGTGATGTCATGAGCGGGCCGACTATTCGCAATGGGGGGATCATTGGGGCACAGAATGCGCCGACGCCAACGATGACCGGAGGCGTATGGACCATTGACGACATATCCGCCGCGACCCTGTCCAGCTCATGGCCGACGCTGGTAACCCCAACGATCCAGGCTCTTGTGGTGGGGGGCGGCGCCGGAGGCGGGTCTACCCGTGGCGCTGGTGGTGGAGCGGGTGGAGTTTGCGTCGCCTTGGCTTACCCAGTGGTGCGGGGGAAGACATACTCGGTGACGGTAGGGGGCGGCGGGGCTGGCGGAGTCAGCAGCGCAGGATCGACCGGTAGTGACAGCGTCATGGATACCATCATCGCTAAGGGTGGCGGGGCTGGAGCCAGTGGCGGCGGCACCGGCCAAACGGGCGGGAACGGGGGCTGTGGCGGGGGCACCGGAGGTGGCGTATCGACGGCCTATGGCGGCACGTCTACGCAAACGTCCGGCCCTTATCATGCGGGATATGGCGCGAGCGCGGCTGGTGTTGCATGTGGCGGTGGTCCATCTTACCCATCTACGGGAGGGGCCGGAGCCAGCGGCGCCCCAGCTGTTATAACGTTCAATGGCACTGCCGGTGGGTCAGGAATATACAGCGCCATCACAGGCACCAATACCTGTTACGGCGGTGGCGGCGGTGGCAGCAGCGGCGACTACCAGGGTAGTGCCGGTGGTGATGGCGGCGGCGGGGTCGGTGGCGCCAGCCCCAGCGGCGGCAATGGCGGCGCGGGGTCTGCCAATACCGGTGGTGGCGGCGGCGGCGGCGGTGGTGGCAGTGGCCCAAACGCTCCCTACGGCAATGGTGGGGCGGGTGGCTCAGGCATCGTCGTGATCGCATACCCGGCTACGTTCCCCGCGCTATCGAGCACAACCGGCTCTCCGACCGTGACCACGGTAGGCGGCATGCGCATTTACAAGTGGACCGGCAACGGCTCATTCACCGTCTGAGGATGACATGGCGCACTTCACGAAACTTGACGATGACAACGTCGTTCTGGAAGTTCACACAGTCAACAACTCTGAGCTTCTTGACGCAAATGGCGTCGAGCAAGAATTCAAAGGTATTGAATTTCTGGCTGAGTGGTCTGGAGGTCATGCGAATTGGAAACAGACCTCATATAGTGGCAAACTCAGAAAGCGTTATGCCGGGATAGGATACGTTTACAATCCGGGGTATGACGTTTTTATTCCACCTTGCCCCAGTCCTGAGTGGACTTTTGACGACGCCACCGGCTCATGGGTTAACCCAAACCATGGGAGGATTTGATAATGGCGCGAGGACTCAGACAGCTGGCCACCTGCCTGACCGGACTGGCGGCGGCAGCGGTCGGCGGTGGCATTGTGGCAGCAATAATCATGACGGCTGGGGCATCGCACGCCGACACTCAGCCATCGCTCTCCCGGACGTCCGATGGTGCCCTGGTCGGCGCCTGGGACGTCGCGGACCACTCTCTCGGCGTGATGTCGCAATGGCACCCGGGAGTTCAGGCCCTGGTGGTGTTGTCGGTGATCGGCTGCTTGTTCGGCTTGGCGTGGCGGTGGCTGACGCTCTCCCAGTCCCGCAGCGATCTGGCCGAGCTGCTGCACGCCATCCACGGCATCGCCGATGATCTCGGCGATCTCCGCTCTCAATTCGCCCAGCACATCATGACCTGCCCGGCGGCCAACTTCGCCCGCAAGGTGCGGTCGATTCGCACCGCTCACGATGAGGACCCGTCATGACCTGCCCGGCGGCCAACTTCGCCCGCAAGGTGCGGTCGATTCGCACCGCTCACGATGAGGACCCGGACCAACCGTCCCACGCCCTCGATCTTGCCGAACAGGTGGCCCGGCACTTCGAAGGGCTATACCTCAAGGCTTACCGTTGTCCGGCCGGAGTGCTGACCATCGGCTACGGTCACACCGGCCCCGATGTCACCGAAGGCAGGGTCATTACCGCCACCATGGCCGAAGAGCTGCTGGCTCATGACTTGGCTGAGGCCGCGCTCGCCGTGGACCATCTGGTGAAGGCCAAAATCACCGAAGCCCAGCACGCCGCGCTCACCGATTTCGTGTTCAACCTTGGGCGGGGCGCGTTGGCCGGCTCGACATTGCTGGCACGGCTCAATGATGGCGACCTGCCGCGCGCCGGGGCCGAGTTCCTGAAGTGGGACAAGGCCCATATCGACGGCCAGCTCACCACCTTGCCCGGCCTGACCAAGCGCCGGGCCTGGGCCGTGCAAGTTTTTTTCTGTAAATTCGCGCAGAAGACGACTTGATTCGAGGCGGGTAGTTACGCCGCCAGATTTATGTATATCTTACCAGTCATCCAGTCCTCATCGACCTCTGCGAGCAATGCTGAAACCAAGCG
>CAIOBP010000190.1 GCA_903856295.1 uncultured Rhodospirillales bacterium
AAGCGGCAGGTCGGCGCCGAGGGATGGTCTCTCCGGTCTCACCAAGGGATAAATGATGGGAGGCCGGCGTCCGGCGTCAGGGGCAGGCAGCTACTTCAACGCGAGTTCTAACCCACGAGTCGCAGCGACGGGCCAAAAAGTCGGTGTGTTCGAGATGGATTTCGCGGGGAACGGGGCCGAGGCGTTACGGATGTATCGCCAGAAACATCATGATCTGCTCATCATCGACAATTATATGCCCCAGAAGAATGGCATCGATGTCCTGAGAGACCTTCAGGATGATCAGTTGCTTTACAAAACACACGTTATGATGGTGACGAGCGAGGTCAACAAGGCTCTGGTCTCGACCATTCGCTCGGAGATGCTGAAAATCGATGATCTGGTCCTGAAGCCGGTCGACTTCGAAAAGTTCAAAGAGAAGATATCGATGATCTCCGCTCGCCATCGCGGCAAGACCAAGAAAGACGGACCGGTCCTGAGCTCCGGAACCCGAGATGAAAAGCAGCCCCCCCCCCATCAAGCCGACATTGTCAACGGCTATTATTGACCGGGGCAACATCTCTATCGTTGAGATATCCGGAAAACTGGTCAACAACAATAAGCATGTTATCAGCGAGTGCCTGAAGAAGCTTGAAATCATCCTGTCTCAAACCATCGTGATCGATGTCAATGGTGTCGACGAAATCGATGACTTCGGCAGTGGCACACTGGCGGTGATGAGTGGATGGATTTCATTGAATGAGAAGGATGCATTTCTGTCCTGCGATGACTCCGCAGTCAAGGACCGCATCACGTCCCTGGGGATTACCCATCTGGTTCCGGAGTACCCGGATGCGCTCGATTCGTTCAAAATCGCACCATAGCCCGGCTCCGGACGCCGGCTCCGCCACGGTTTGCCTTGGCAAAACCGTGAAGCTGCTCTAGAATCGCCGCGTTTTACAGGGGCACGTTATACAGGGACAAGGGCCGCGCACGGGGGCTCTGTTTTTCGTCGGGGGGGGATCGGAAGGAATGGTTGTTCTGCTTGCTGAAATCGAAAGGGAAGTCGTGCGTCAGGCCGGAATGGCGACCGGGGTTGCCGGCAAGGCCGTTGGCACCGCCGCCACCGCTGGCACAGGAGCGACCGTGGTCGGTGCGGGGACAAACGGCGTCCAGGCGCTGACCGCTGGCGGCACGATCTGGACCGGCAAAGGCCTGAGCCTGGGGCTCGGCCTGGGCTTGGGGGCGTGGGGGCCGGTGCTGCTGATCGCCGGAGCCGCAGCCGCCAGCTATGCCTACCTCGAATATCGCCGCCGCCTGATCGGAACCGACGAGGAAATCGAGCAGGTCGAGCAAGATGAAGGCTTCTATTCGACACAGGGGTAACCAGATGATCACGCGTGAAAAGTTGATGGCGGGCCTGAGCTACCTCGGGGTCCTGTGTTTTGTGCCGTTGATGTTTGGCCGGGGCGACCCGTTCACCCATTTCCACTCCCGCCAGGGACTGGTGCTTTGGATTTGGGGCGTCGTGGCGCTGTTTCTGTTCCCGTTGCCGCTCGGACGCGTGTTCTTCAGCTTCTCCTCCACCGCGATTCTGGTTTTCTCGGTGGTCGGGTTGGTGTCGGTCGCCCTCGGCCGGACCTGGAGACTGCCGCTGGTTTACGAACTGGCCAAGAAGCTCTGAAACGACACACGGTTTTCAAAGGCCCTCGGCCTTTGGTCAGGTCCAGGGGCGTCGCCCCTGGCCTTTTTTGTCTTCAGCGCCGGTTTGCCCCCGGCCGTTTGAACGGCCCACGCACATCCATTTTATCGAGGGTTTCATAGATGCTGTCCGGCTCTTTTTCGATCGGACCGCTCTGGACCGGCTTGGGCGGCGGCTCAGGCACATAGCCCGCACTGCCATTTGCCCCCCCACTCCCGCCAAGCGCCGCCGGTCCGGTCAATTGCTCGGCCCGGACCCGGGTGTTGAGATGCTCCCTCACCACCGCCTTGACCTCGGCCATTTCGCTGGCCGACGAACGGGGCAACAGCTTGCGGTGCCAGCGCTTCATCATCACGCCCAAGCCATCGACCTCCGCCACCCGCTGGGGCTCGGCCTCGCTGACCAGGGTGCGCGAGAGCAACGCCATGATCACACTGAGAAAATCGGGCGCGACCGCGATCAGGACGATGGTGAACAGGTCCAGAATCCGCGGCGTTTGCCCGGAGGCGATCGCCGAACTCAAATCATTCACCAGTTCGGTCAGGCCGCGATATTTGGCATCGGTCAGGTTCCGCTCGTCGCCGCGCAACCCGGCGAGCTTGCCCCGCAAGCGCTCGAGATGACCGCGAAACTGGCCTGAAAGCCGGCTCGACACGTCGTCGGTCCCCAGCGCCCGCTCGGCCAGCACCGCGTTCAGCCGCGAGAACTTGGCGAGGGCGGCATCGAAATCGGCCAGACGCGCCGCGATGGTCTGCTGTTCGCCCTCGAGCACGCCAAGCGCCCGCGCCAGATCGGTCCCGATCGCCGACCGGCCCAATCCGGGTTCTCGCAAGTGCTGAAAGTTCTGCAATTCGCTCTGGACCGAGCGGATTTCCCGGCACCGCTTGCCGCAGCCCTTGGTCACACCGGGTTCGGGCTTGGAAATTTCGTTTTCCAGCCGCATGTCCAGGTTGGACAAGGTCGAACTGTAATTGACCGCGATCTGACGGTCGAGATCGCGCAACTCGTCGGCAATCGATTGCAGTTGATTGCCGGACTCGACACGAGCTGTTTCCGACCGCCGCTCGAACATGATCGAATAGGACGACATGAACACCGTCCAGCCGACAAACAGCAAGACCAACGGTGCGGCCGCGATCATGCTCATCAGTTGCCGGCGACCCATGATTTCCGGCGACGCCAGCCTGAGGTAGTAATATGTGATCGCGATGTGGACCAAACCAGCCAGCACGTAGGGCTGTGCTTCACCGATAATGCCAGCGAACGCCGGGCGATACTGCGTCAACTGGATGCCGGTGGCGGTCATCAACCAGGCATAAAAGGACGACAGCAGGATAATGCCCGAACACAGCTTCCTTCCCATCATCACACCTTTCGCCCGACGCAGCACGGCGCCCGGGTTGGCGAGCGTTTTGTCAGCGCTCTCGATCGCAACCTGCTCTTATACCGTGAGTCCCGAAAGATGTCATCCAGCTTGCCGGAGCCAGCGCTGGCCAGCCCCGGCGCCCCGGCTCAGGGAATACCCAGCATCGGCCCGACCTTGCGGATCTGCTCGTCGAACCGGCGCAAAAACACCTGGATGGTGCCGCGCTCGGACAATTTCAGCTCGGGGTTGTTCACGGCCTTGGTCGGCGGCTCCATGGCGGCGGCGATCTTGGCGAACACCCCCGGCTCCAGGGCCGGAAACTCGATTTCGGCCCCGCCCATTTCGAGGAAACGCTTGCGGGTGGCGCCACCCTTCTTTTCGCCCCGGGCGGTTTCGTAGCCATGCCAGAACGGGAAATCGGTCAGTTCACGGCCGAAATTCTTGTTCAGCACCGCGACATGGTCGGCCCGCTGACCAAACAGCTGCGACAACGACGCCACCGAAAATACCGACTCGATCACGTGGGTGACCAGATGGACGACGGTCAGGCGAACGCCTTCGCTATCGAAGGAGTCCAGCAACTGACGCACGCCTTCGCCATCATCGACCACCCGCTGCAAATCGATCACCGCGCCGCCCGGCAAATCCTGAAGCATCAGGTTGTGCCCAAGACTGACGGAATCGAGAAACTGTGGGCGCTCACGGTCGTTGCGGATGTCGTAATAGGCGCAGCCCTTGAGCGGGTCCTGTTCGGCCAGCGGCATGCCGTCGGGACCCTTGGCGCCGAGCACCCGGCGCAGCCCGCCGACAATGCCGTCGCTGTCGAATGCCGCGACGGCGATGCCCTGGCTGCGCATCCAACTCACCAGGGTGGCGGCAAAGAAGGTCTTGCCCACCCCGCCCTTGTGCGAGACCACCACCACCATGCGCCGCAGCTTCTTTTTCGTATCGCTCGTGTTCGCCATCGCCATTCCCCTAACCAGCTAAACAGGTCGAGTTGGTTCCGTTGTCACCCACGCGCCTTGCGCGCCGGCTGCGGTTTCTTCGCCGCCGGCTTGGGCCGCAGCACCGGCGCCATCACCGATTGCGCCTGCCGGGCCAGCCCCGACCCGACGCTCTTGAGCGCGCCGAAAGCGATGCCGACCTCGCGCTCGACCGCACCGAGCACCCGGTCACCGACCGGCCGCAGCTTCGCCACCGGCTTGGCCGGGGCCGGAGCGGGCGACACTTTGGCCGGCGCGGGCTTCGGCCCCGCCGCCTTGGCCACCGGGGATTTGGTCACCTGAGATTTGACCGCCGGGGGCTTCGGCGGAACTGGCTTGGCCGGCGTCGCTTTGACCGCTGCCGCCGGCTTGGGCACCGCCCCCGGACTCGCCGGCTTGGCCGCACCAAACCCGACACCTTTGAGCGCGCGGCCGGCGACGGACAGCACCGCCGTCAACAAAGACGGCGTCGCCGCTGAAGTCTTGGCCGCAGGCTTGGATTTGGCCACCGTCTTGGACGGCCCCTTCGGCGCCACCGGAGCAACCACGGGCGCCGGCCGGGCGGCCATCGGCACCAGTTCGGCCACGATCGCCTCAAGCGTCGCGGCATCGCTGGCGGCCCGGGGCGGCAATACCGGCGAAGCGGCGGCGGGGGACGGGGGCGAAACCGGCTCCGGCGCAGCTTGCCGGACCGGAACGACCTCCGGAGCGGGCGCGGGCTGCGGAACCGGCGCTTCAACGAAAACCGGAGCGCTCACCACAACCGGCGAAATGACCAGGGGTTCCACCGGAGTCGACTCCGCGATCGGCTGAAGCTCGGGCTCGGACTTGACCGGCACGGGCACGGGCTCGAGCGAGACCGAGACCAGGACAGGCTCGAACACCGGCTCCGGCGCGGGAGCGGGCGTAGGCTCCGGCGCGCTTTCAACCACCGGTTCGGGCTCGGAGACCGACACGGCCGACGGCGCCGGCTCGGATTGGAGCGCAGGCACGGGCTCAGGCTCGGGAACACCCTCGGCCACCGGTTCGGCGGCGGCAATGACAACCGGCGGCGGTTCGGACGCGGCGGCCCCCGAAGTGGACAGCCCGCCCTCGGCCTCGACCCAGGCATAAAAGGAAGCCACCCCGCCGGCCAAGCGTGGCGCCGGATCGGCGGCGGACGGTGCCGGTACGGTCGTCGTCGCCACCGCTCCGGCCGACGGCGCGGCACCTTCCAATTGCGTCCAGGAATCAAAGGCTTCGAACATGCTCTGATGAGCGGGTGGCGGCAGATCGAGTTTCTCCGCGACCACGGCCGTCGCCGCCGGCGCGGCGGCCAACTCGAGCACCGGATCCACAGCCGAGGCGATCGCGGAGACTGGCGTCGACGGCTCCGCGGTTTCCCGGGACAGGGGCGCCCCCCCCTTCGCCGTCCCCCACGGCGCGACTTGGCACAGCGTCTCCCAGTTTCCCGCGATTCGGGTCCGCGCCAGCGGCGGCGCCTGAGTGGACGCCTCATCCCCATCCCGACTAGCCATCTCGATCACCTCATATCCCCTGGTCCGAGAGAGAGGATGGCGACGAATACGCCACCCCGCCGCCAGTGCTGATCGTACAGCCGGACGGAAACGCCGTGCCGCGCCGCGCCGTCACACTGTCGTGGACCGGAGCGAGCGCGTTACGAGATCGAACGATATCTTCGTTTTGGCCTGCTGCCAAGCTCTTCCCACGGCACGCGTGGGGCATCGGGCGTGGTGACCCGGTTCAGTCGGCGGCCTCGGCCATCTGCTGCGCGGTCTTGAGGACGAAGGCGCCGAAATCGACGTCCTTGGAGCGCAGATGGTCGGTGAGCCAGGAGCCGATCAGATAAGAGAGATCGTACATATCCGCGCTGCCCTCTTGAATTCGCACGAATTCCTGATGGAGGGCCTGAAGAAAGCGGACGTGCTTGGCGCGGTGGGTCGGGAACTCGGGATATTCGATCTCGGCCATCAGCGCCTCTTCGAATTCGAACAGCTCGCCGATCAGCCGAACCAGCAGCGAGGCCTTGTCGTTGAGACGGGGCATCGAGCCCTTGCGCTCGGTGAGCAGGCGCAACTCGGCGTTGAAGCTGTTGTAGGCGCCGACGATGGTCTGACGGCGGCCGTCGAATTCCGACAGCCCGATCGAGTAGGCTTCGTCGTAATGGATTTTAACCAAATCCGACGAAAGATAAACCTTCTTGATATAATCAAGACTTGACTTAAGACTCTGGCCAAGTTTGCTGTTGCTTTTCAGCACATCAGAGAGGCTCTGATTGATGATGCGCGGGGCCGCAACGGATTCAATCCTGGCAATACCCATCTTATCCTCCAGAGGCCTGTCTCAGCGCGTTCGGATATGCCGAATCCCCGCCTGAATGCTTGGCCATGACCAGATAGTGCCCCAGCGACGCCCCGGGCGCAACCACCGCGGACTCGGGATTTTACATTCTCCACCGAATTGTTGTTTTAATGCAACATGTCAGGTAAGCTGTCTATGCCATTGATATTCCGCAATTTGACTGAGAATGACTCTCACGGAGGTTGGCGGAAGCGTCCGCTGATGGCATGATGGCCGGGACGTCGCGCCGCAAAACCTACGGATTGGGACCTGAGGCCATGGAGACCACTACCGGTTGGATCGAACAGGCCCTGGCGGCGGTGAATCCCGGCCACCTCACCCTGAGTCTGATCCGTCCGGCGCTCGACCTGTTCCGCTCGGAGACCATGGCGCCCAACCTTTCGGCGCTGATGGTGGTGATCGCCGTCGCGCTGCTGGTGCGTTTCCGGCGCGAACGGATCGGTCCGGCTTGCAAGATACTGGATGAGCGCATTGATTTTCTTAGACAATGCAACTCTCCCAGCGCGTTTTACGACCGCATCGACCAGTTCGACGCCCTGATGACCGGCGCCCGCTTTCTCGCCCATGGCTGGTCGGAATTCATCGAGGCCTGCCTGTTCACCCGCCGCGACGGCAAGGTCACGGTCGAGGTCTCGATTCGGCCCGGCGTCTTCATCAATATCGATGAATCCGAGCATGCCGGGCTGGGGATCCGCTGGTTTCACCATTTATCGGGGATTTTTGTCGGCACCGGCCTGCTGTTGACCTTCATCGGGCTGGTGGCGGCGCTGTATTTCTCCTCCTCCGCGATCAGCATCGTGGTCGACGGCACCCACGGATTGCCCGCCGCCGAGCAGACCAAGGCGATTCAGAAGGCGCTGGCCCAGCTGCTCAACACCGCGACCTTCAAGTTCCTGACCTCGATCGCCGGGCTCGGCTGCTCGCTGGTGCTGGCCTATTTCCAGCGGCGCTGGACGGCGCGGCTCGAGAGCAAGTTCCAGGAGCTGTGCCGGGAGCTGGAACGCTGCACCATCATCGTCACCCCCGAGCAGCTGGCCAACCGCCAGCATCGCGAATTGTGCGATCAGTCGGAACTGCTGCGCGAGCTGCCGGTCCACCTCGGCCCCGAAGTCGCCCGCGCCTTCGAATCCGCGCTCACCGGCGCCCTGCCCGGCGTGCTGGAGCGGGCGATGGCGCCGCTGGCCGAAAAGCTCGACGAGGCGGCGCGGGCGATCGTCAGTGCCCGTCAGGCGCCGTTCCAGGCCATGGCCGAAGAATTCAGCGCCACCGTCACCGCCAGCGCCGGCCGGGAAATCCGGGCGGTGACCGAAACCCTGTCGGGCCTGCCGAGCCAGATCGCCTTCGCCGCCGAAACCCTGTCCGCGGTACCGGGGCGGATGACCCTGGTCGCCGACGATCTGCAACGCACCCTGGTCTCGCTGAGCGGCGCCATGGAGGCCTTCCAGGCCCGCTCCCTGAAACCGGCGCCCGAACTGCCGGTGCGCGAACTGTTCCAGGCGATCGCGCGCATTGAATCGGCGTTGCACGGCAACGCCGCCACCACCGCAACGCTGCTGGAGAGCCTGCGCGCCCAGACCACCGAGAGCGCCCACGGCATCGCCGGCGAGACCGCGCGGGCGCTCGCCACCCTCACCGACGCCGCCGCGCAGCTGGGCAGCGGCCTGGAAGACGCCCTGCGCCGGCTCGACGCCCGCTCCGAGACGACGGCGACCGAGATCGCCGGTCGCTTCCTCGACGCCGCCGAGGCGGCACGGGAAGCGGCCAGCCAGCAATCGGCCCGGATCGAGGACGCGGTGACCAAAATCGCCGCCGCCGGCTTGCGCGCCGGCCAGGGTGTCGACGAGGCCGCCCGGGGCGCCGCCGAAACCCTGGAGCGCCGGGCCGGCGAAGCCGCGACCGGCATGGTCGAGGGCGCTCAGCAAGTGCTGACTCGCTTCGGCGACAGCGTCGACCGGCTGTGGCAGCAGATCGACGCCCTGGGCCGGGCGCTGGGCACGGTGGAAAGCCGGATCGCCGGTCACGCCACCGCCCTCGAGGGCGTCAACCGCGCCACCCGCGAAACCGGCACCGCCCTCGAAGGCTCGGCGCGGGCGGCGGCGGCGGCGGCGGAACCGCTGGCCCGGACCGGCGACGCCATGGCGCGCTCGATGCAGGGGCTGGCCCGCACCGTCGAGGCCACCGTCGAAACCCTCAGGGAAAGCCAGCACCAGGGCCAAACCCTGGCCACCGACTTGCGCGAAACCCTCCAGCGCCTGCAACTGGTCTGGACTCAGCATGAGGGCCGCTTCGCCGAGGTCGATGACAGCCTGTCGCGGGTGCTGACCTCGATCATCGAGCATGTCGACGCCCATGGCGCCGCCCTTCGGGATCATGTGGTCAAGATCGACACCCATCTCGCCCAAACCGTCAACAATCTCGCCGGCAATGTCGAAGCTCTCCAGGAAACCGCCCTGGAACTGACGCGGACCGTGACCGGCATCCAGAAAATCGTCGAGGCCCTGCCGGCCGCCGCCCAGACCAAAGCACCGGATCAGGGGACCGCGCCGCGATGAGCTTCCGCTCGCTGGTCGAGGGCTTGCCGGCCGACTGGACGCCGAGACGCTTCGAGTTTCCCGCCGGCTGCGCCGCCGAGGACGCCCGGATCGCGGTGGAAAACCGGCTCGGCATCCTCTCGGCGCCACCCTTGAGCATCGACATGCCGGAGCTGCGCCGGATGCTGATCGGGGCCGCGGACTCGGGCGACTGGGGCAGCATCGGCGAACGCAACTGGCGCTACGCCTCGGAATGCCTGTCGTTCGGCGAGCCGCCGCTGATCGCCAACCAGCGCTTCATCGACGCCTATCTGGCCCATGCCGCGAACACCCCCTCGGCAGCCATCGTCAACGGCCTGATCCGCTATTATCTCTGGCATTTCGAGCCGGCCCGGCCGGGCTTCCGGCGGATCGCGGCCTTTCTCGCCGAGGCGACCGCCCGGGACCGCTCACGCTGGGGCGAGTTGCACCGCCGCTTCCTGCTGTTCGATCCCGACCGGGGGGCAGCCCGGCTGGCCGCGGCGGTGATGAGCGCCGACAAGCCGCCGCGCGAATTCCTGGCCCAGATCGGCTTTTCCGGTCAACTCGCCGCCTCGGAACTGCTCGGCACCGCCTTCATCCGCGCCTGCGACGGCATGGTCATGCACGCCCTGGCCGACAGCGCGGCGCCGATGCCCGCCGGTTATGCCCAGCGGCTGGTCGCCTGGGCGCACAAGGGCAAGGAGTTCCTCTATGGCGGGTTGCCGCGCTCGCGCCCGGCCCTGGCCGAGGCCCTGCTGCTGCCCTGGCTGACCCGCGCGCCGACCACCGAGCTGCGCGATTTCATCAAGCGCGCCCTGGTCGGATTGCTGAAGGAACCCCGGACCAATCCGGTGGCCTGGACCGATGTTTCGGACGCCGCCCAGGGCGTGATGTGCCTCTGGCTGGCCAAGCTGTCCCTCGAGCAGTTTCTCGAGGTGGTCGACGAAACCGTCCGGATTCATCACACCCGGATGTGGTCGAGCCGGCGCCGCTTCTGGACCGCGTACTATGAAAAAGGCTTCATGCAGGAAGCCTGGGTGGTGTTCGGCCGCCGGGGCGCCGCCATCGCCCGCTCGGCCGCCGGCGGCCGCGAGCGCAGCGAGATCGCCAGCTTCGGCACCTTCATCGGCGACGCCGCCAGCGACCAGCGTCAGGCGGTGCTGATCATGAAGATCGGCACCCTGGTGGTCGCCGACTGGAGCCACAATGGCTGCTGCCATGTCTGGCTGGCCGGCAACGGCCGGGCGCCGCGCCTGTTCCAGCGCGAGTATTTCCGCAGCGACCTGATCGTGGATTCGGATTTCGAAAAGCCGCACGTCAAGAACTGGCAGTCGGACATTCACGACTTCATCCGGCTGCACACCGGCCTGTGGATGCCGGGCGACGATTATCTGTAATCGGCTGTGACCGGCGTCAGGCACCAAGCGACGTCAGGTGGTTCCGGGCAGGGGCTGCATCGCCCGCATTTCCAGGACGGCGGGGGCCTTGCGGTCGAGTTCGGCGATGCCCAGGCGGGCGGCGCCGGCGATCAGCCACGAGCGGAAGTCGGCGACATACTGGCAGACGACCCGGCATCCCTCCGATTCGGGCACGACCGTCCAGTCCAGGCTGAACGCCCGCCACGGACCATCGCTGGAGGCGATGCGGACACTGCCCGGCCGCTCCAGCACCGCCCGGCTGGTGAAGCCGAAACGGGTGGACCCGGAGCCGAACACGGTCTCGACCCGCAGCGCGTCCTCGCCCTCGAGCACCCGCGCCTCCAGACACCCGGGGATGAAGTGCGGATAGGCGTCGAAATCGACCAGAACGTCGAACATCCGCTGCGGGGGCACGGCCGGAAACGCCTGCTCCCATCCGCCCTTCAGACGGCTGACTCCGACCATTCCGCCCACTCCCCTTGATGACGCGCGGCCGGCACTCTACATAACCCTCCGGCGGCGGGCAACAGCACAGGCCGGTGCCGCCGCGCGCCTCGAAAAACCCCGGCGTCAAATCACGAAAGAGCGCACAAGATGGTATGCCCTCGTTCGCACTCATGATAGTCTCGCCGTCGGATAGATTTTCGGTGTCTTTCCAGGCGTTTTTTCGTGCCCGACGTAGTAGGAACGGCCGCGATGCGGCGCCCGTCCGGAGACCATGATGGCGATCAGGCTTGTTTGCACGATTGTTATTTTACTAGCAGAGTTCTACGCTTGGTTGATGACTGCAACCGGCCTGCAGCTTACTCAATACAGACCCGCGTTCGGCGGCTGGGTGGGCGATGCTCAGCCGTTCGTGCTCGCCGCGCTGGTTCATGCCGCCATTTCGTTGTTCTACCTGCGCTTGGCCTCTCCGGTGACCATGACCCGGAAGGAGAAGATCGCGCTGGGAACATCGGTGCCGCTGATTCTGGTGTTCGTGCTGTGGTCGATCTTCATGTCGTCCTACTCGATCATGTTCGAGCGGCGCTCCGAGACCTCCTTTGTCGAGGCCGGCAACAAGATTCAATCGATCGCCGAGAAGCTGCACGCCATCGACAGTGAAATGTCGAGCAATTACGTCGGTTCGGTGAACAACCTGCGCGAGCGCATGGAACTGGAAATCCATAAGCCCGAGCCCGGCGTGCTGGCCGGCTGCGGCAATCGCTGCCGGACCGTGCGGCGCGCCTGGACCGCCTTGCAGGACTTCCAGTACCTCAACATGCCGGTGCTGCGCGAGCGCACGCCGACCCCCGATCTCGCCAAGGAACTGAGCCTGCTCGAAAACGATTTCGTCGCGGTCTCCGACCGGTTGGAGGGCTATCGTTCGGCCAGCCGGGTGTTCCTCGACCTCAACCGCTTGCTCAACAGCAACATTCGCGACGCGCTTCAGGAAGACACGGCGGTCAATGAGGGCAGCATCCAGGCGATGCAGTTCGCCAGCCGCTTGGCCGGGATGAAGAAGCAGCTCGATGATTTGCGCACCAACGACCGCAAATTGACCGACGCCAAATATCGCGGACTGGCCGAACTGGTCAAAGACCTGAACTCGGCCTTCGAAAACGGCCGGATCGCTCAGGTTCTCGATCTGCTGACCATTCTGCTGATCGCGATGGCCCCGGATATTCTGTCCCTGGCCATGGCGGCGCTGGCCCGCAGCTTCACCAAGAACACCGAACCGATGCCGATGCTGCCCTGGGGCCACATGTTCTGGCGGCGCCTGCTGCGCAACCGGCGCTACCTGCCGAGCGGCATGGAAATCGACAACCTCAAGAATCTGGTGACCGAACAATTGCGCTACCGGGTCAGCGGCGGCACCGCCGACCAACCGCCCGGTCCGGGTTCGCTCACCGGGTCAGCGTCCGGCTCCGGACCCGGCCCCATGCCGGGAGCGGGGCACATGCCCGGACACGCCCCGCCGACCCCCGCGGCCGACAGCGGCAATCCGTTGTTGCAGGGCCTGCGCCCCCACCGCCGCCCGGCGGCGCGCGAGCCGATCATTCGCTAAAACTCCCGGCTTCCCAAAGGCCCACGGCCTTTGATGGGTCCAGGGCAAAGCCCTGGCCTTGCTCTGGCCCCACCGTCCGGCTATTCGGTCTCGTGCCGATTGCTGATCCAAACGCACGCGGCATAGCAGGCGGCAGCGCTGGTGCTCAGGCGCAGCCAGAACCACACGGTCAGCGCACCGTCCGAGCGGCCAAGCACGACAAGGCCGACCACCAGCAGCCACACGCCGACCGCGAGCAGCAAATAAGGCACAAGCCGCCATATCGAATCGATGATCATGGCTCTGACCGGTCGCCGGAAGCCTGTTTATCCCTGGGACGCCATGAAGCCTTCGTCGGAGACGTCGGCCGCCTCGGCGAGGTAGCGCTGGCGATACTGAAGATAGCCGTAAACCGCGGCCGCCCCGGCGGCGGCGACCAGCACCGGCCCCCAAATGCCGAGTCCGATGCCCAGGCCCAGGCTGAAGCCGTTGCCGCTCCAGATGGAGCCGCCGGTGGCCAGCGCCTTGGCCGCGCCGGAGCCGCCCCCGGCCACGGTGCCGGTCG
Organism: uncultured Rhodospirillales bacterium; assembly: GCA_903856295.1. Classification (GTDB taxonomy): domain Bacteria; phylum Pseudomonadota; class Alphaproteobacteria; order Azospirillales; family Azospirillaceae; genus BOG-933. The sequence goes on from CAIOBP010000190.1 coordinate 12,953, forward strand.
CGCCGGCCAGAGCGGTGCCGTTCAGCGCCTTGGCCGCCAGGGCGTCGCGAACCAGCACGTGCTCGATACCAGGAAAGGCCACCGCTTTGGCCGGAGCCATTCCCTGAGCGATCACGCCATTCCGAACCACCTCATGACCGATGCCGACAGGACCCATCGCGCGCGTCTCCCCGAATCCAGTTCCGCGCCTCCCACACGAAGCACGGACGCACAGTATCACCGCAAACCATCGACAAGCAATTTATTCGGTTGGCACTCCCAACAACACCACAACGGCGTGGTCACCGGCTACCCGGTTGTGCCATGATGCTGCGATCGTTTGCACCAATGATTACCTCATCCGCGTGGCATAATGCCGTCCGACCAGCATCCAACTACGCCGCCTTCTCATTTGCCTTTGGATATCCTCCTTGCGGTTGACGTCGACGTTGGCTGGCAGGTGGGGCTGACCACTCTTCCCGGACAGGTGACGCCCACCGACGCCCTGCCGCTCTCCCATCCCGACGGCGCCACCGCCACCTTCGACGCCGAATACACCGCCCTGATCACCAATCGGGACGGGGTGCGGGAGTTGCGCGACGTGGTGATCGGCGCGATCATCAACCGTCAGGCCGATCTCGGCACCGAATTCTTCATCCAGAATTTCGGCTCGGCCTTTTACCGCGTCGTCGCCTGCACCGAGTGCGCCGAGGCCAGCGAGTGCCCGCGCTGCAACAAGAGCGGCTGCGTCACCGAGATTTTTCGGCCCTATCTGATCGGGCTGTGCTCGGTGAAGGGCGTTCACGAACCGTATGCCTCGCGCGCCAGCGCCGCCGCCATACCGGACCTCCCGTTGGCGCCGCCGATGGTGGCCCCAGGCCCGCCATTGCCGACCCTGCCGTCGCGCCGGCCGACCAGACACTGGCTGTGGACCGTGCCGGTGGCCGCCCTGGCCACGGTCATGATGGCGATCAGCATCGGGCTGCGCTCCATGTACGAGGCCGAGGGGCCGAAGCGCCCGCCCGAAGCCGCGTCCGTGGCCAGCCCGTTGGCGCCGGTCCCGGCCCCGGTGATCACACCGCCGACGACGCCCACGCCCGCGCCGGCCGCCGAGTTGCCGGCGCCGCTCTCTCCCGCCGAAGCGCCGGCCGTGGAGACGCCCCCTCCGGCGGAAACCGCGTTCACCGAACCGCCGCGCAAGCCCGTGCCGCCGGCCGTGGTGGCCGCACCGGCGCCTCCCGCCGCGCCCGCAGCCCCGGCGTCCGCACCGGCCACGCCATCGGTCCCCGCCGCCGTCGACAAAAACGCGCCAGTCGCGCGTCTGCAAACGGCGCTGGCGCAACTCACCGTCTATCACGGGCCGGTGACCGGCGTGCTCGACGTGCCGACCCGTCAGGCGCTGACCGAGTTTCTGGCCATGGTGCCGGCGCCGGTCCGGGCGCAGTATGGCATCCGGATGGCGGCGTTGGCCGAAGCCGCGGTTCGCCATGAATTCGCCCTGAAATCGAAGTAACAGAAAAGACCAAGCCGGCCGGCCGCGACAAGATGCCCCGCCGTCACGCGCCCCGATCGACTGGTTGCCTTTGCCTGAACAGTCCGATAATATTACCGACAATTGTTGGGAATAATTTCCCGACACTTTTAACTCGCGCTTAACCGTCTGATGCTATTACTGGATGACACGGTTCGGCCCCTCACCGAGGTTACGAGTCCGCCTTCCGGTGATCCGAAGGGTCAGCGACGGAGCGACCCTCAAACGCAGTGTTTATGGGGAGACTTGGCATGAACAGCCCTCGCGACTCCGCTCCGGCAAACGGGTCCCGGACACGGTCGGCCGATGACCTGCACGACATCTTGATGGCTGTTCGGCTGCACCAGCGCTGGTTGAAAAACAACCAGGGCCGCCGGGCCGACTTTTCCAACCAGGACCTGTCCGGGATCAATCTCGCAGGCGTCGACCTGACCGGCGCCCGCATGAAGGGCGTGGTGCTAAGCGACGCCAATCTCGCGGGCACGAACCTCTCGGAAACCGATCTGCGCGACGCGACTCTGAACCGCGCCCAGATGCAGGAGGCGCAATTGTGCGGCGCCGACGCCAGCGGCGCCAAGCTGGTCGAAGCCTCCCTCGACCGCGCCAACCTCGGCAAGGCCAAGTTGGTCGGCGGCGATCTGACCGGCGCGGATCTGATGGATGCCAAGCTGCAAGGCGCCGACCTCGGTCAGGCGCTGCTGATCGGCACCGACCTGCTGGGCGCCGACCTGACCGGCGCCAATCTGAGCCGGGTCGTGGTCGATTCGGCGACCATCGCCCAGTGCCGCGCCGCCGGCATCGTGCTCGGAGACGATATCGTGGCACCGTCCTACCGGGCCTTGACGATTCAGGAGTTCGTGACCGCCCTGATCCGTCACGAATTGTGGGTCGCCACCAACGGCGAAAGCGGCGCCCGGCTCGACCTCGACATGGCCCGCGTGCCCTTCCTGAAGATGAAGGGCCGGAAACTGGCCGGCGCCCGTCTGCACCGTTGTCAGATTCAGGGCGGCGAGTGGCATGGCGTCGATCTCGACATGGTCGACCTCGCCTATGCCGACCTCAGCGGCATCGATCTCAACGGCGCGAAGCTTCGGGGCGCCAACCTGCGCCGGGCCAATCTCAGCCACGCCAGTCTGGTCTCCGCCGTGCTCAATCCGGCCCATCTCGAACTCAGCAAGCGGGCGTCCCCAACCAATCTCGAGGGCGCGGTGCTCAGCAACGCCGACCTCACCAGCGCCATCTTCAACGGCGCCAACTTGCGGCGCGCCAGCCTCGATGGCTGCGCCGTCACCGGCACCCTCTGGCAAGGCGCGCAAATGGCCTCCGTACGCAAATAATCCCATGACAATGCAAAATATCCCGCGTGTCCCCATGACTGCAGTAGCGGAGTGACCGCCATGTTGAAGAAAAAAGAGCTTTGGCTCGCTTTCGCGGGGGATGAGCTGACCTGCACGGTCACGGTCAATGACAGTCCGGGTTACAGCAGCCATGTCGAAATCGTGCTGGCGGGCACACTGGCTCCCGAGCGTCTCTATATCTATGACCTGATTATGGACGTGGTCGAGAACTCGGCCTACGACACGGTCTATCTCAATGTAAAGGGATTGGTGTTCTTTGTTGGGCACACGATCAATGATTGCGCAATCGAGCAGCTTCTCAAGTTCGTGTATTACTTTTCCCGAAACAACAAAAAGCTTCACGTCCAGCTTGAGGATGGCTGCGTGAAGGATGTGTTGAAAAGCGATCTCGCCGGGAAGAAGTTCGGATCGGTCAGTATTTCCGACAGCCCTCCGGCAGGGCTAACCAAAGGACGAGGGGTCGAGAGGACCTCGCACCTGTAACGCGATGGGCGCACCGGGCCGGTGATTGTGGCCAAACCACCGCCGGCCGGTCACTTCGGGCATTCACTCACGGCGCGAATGGGTTTATCCTCGGCATGGCGCCGGAAATGGGGCCGCGATGACGGCGAGGCATGGCCTGTTCGGCCCCTGTCCGCACCCGGTATCGAGGTTGGTGCAAAGCAGTTACGCAGGTCATGATGACGACTCGAAATGATCAGGCCGACAGCGCGCCGGCCGTCGCCACGGAGACGCCCCCCCGCCCGGCGGGCGGTCACCACGTGCCGGCGCTGGTTCTGCTCTGGATATTGATCATCGTCGCGGGGTATTTCATCTGGCCGAGCAAAAGCTACCTCTACGGCGACCTGCCCCAGGGGAAGCCGGCAGTATCCACGCCACCGTGACCCACGCTGGCCGGACGGAGGCGCCCTCGACGTCGCGGCGACCGTTCGGCAAAGGAAATGTTTCGACATGAAGATCAACGAGCTGTGGATCGCCTTCGCCGGGAGTCGGCTGACCAGCTCCGTGACCCTTCATGGACTCGACGACGGCACGATGGTCAAGGTTTCGATCAGCGGCATCATCGATGAAGAGTCGGCCTATATCACCAACGTCATTCTGGCCGCCATGGAGAGCGGCCCCCATCGCTATTGCCTGATCGATGTTCAGAGCCTGATTTTCGTGGACGGGATTTCGATCAACGAAACCGCCATCGAATGCCTGATCCGGCTGACCGGCTTCGCCATGAACCACGACATGAAAGCGGTGCTGGTGGTCGATAACGGCTATGTCCGCGAGGTTCTGGCCAATATTCTGCGCCGGCACCGCGGCTTTTCCAAAATCATGATCCAGTCGAGCCAGGATTTTCTCGACAGCGATCTCGCCCGGCAGGCCTGAGCCGGCGCCGGGATCGGAACAAAACCAGGGCGCTGCCCTGGACCCGCCAAAGGCCGGGGGCCTTTGGAAACCGGGCTATCCCTGACGCTCTTTCAGCCGCCGGCTGGCCGCTTCGAACGCGGCCAGGCTCATGCTGCGCGTCGCCGCTTCCTTGCCTTGTTCGGCATAATCCCTGTCCTCGCCCGGCGGCAGGCTTCCGGCGGCGACGCTGAACCAGAACCAGGCGTCGGCGGGATTGGCCTCGCCCCCGACACCTTCAAGACACGCGGTCGCCGCCCGCAGTTGCGCCGGCACGAAGTTCTGCTCGGCCGCCCGGATGAAATAGTCGAGCGCCCGCGCCGGATCGGGACTGCGGTCTTCGCCATTTTCGTAAATGATGCCAAGATTGAACAAAGCCCGCGCGTAATACTGCTCGGCCGCCCGGATGTACCACGCGTACGCCTTGTCCGGATCGCGTCCGACGCCTTCACCGCTGTCGTAGAGCACCGCGAGGTTGAATTGCGCCGCGGCATGGCCTTGTTCCGCCGCCTTCTGATACCAGACCGAGGCCTGGAGCTTGCCCTCGGTGACGCCCTGACCATTGGCGTACATCACGCCCAGGGCGTACTGGCTGGCGGCGTCGCCCTGTTTGGCGCTCAGCCGGAACCACTGAAACGCTTCGACCGGATCGGCCTCGATGCCGCCGCCGCTGGCCAGCCGATAGCCCAACTCCCGCTGGGCGGCGGCGGCCCCACGCTTGGCCATCAGGCGCAGCGTCCACAACGGCATGCCGCCGACGCCGCTTTTCCAGCCGACCGAGCCCAGGGCGGCGCTCAGCTTTTCGGTAACGTCGCGTCCCGCCCGCCGCGCGACTCCGATTATGCCGGACAGCGCGTCCTCGACCGGGATGACGACCAGTGCCGATGCTCCGGCGGAAAACTCCGATGGCTGCCGATCATCCTCGGTGGTCATGTCCGGCTCCTGTGTCTGCGCGCTTTCGGGCCGCAAAGGTAATGCCCGATCCCGATGATCCCAACTCATCGGGATTGGGTATCGGCGGCGACCGCCGCCGCGCCGCTCATGCGGCGGAGCCAAGCCGGCGGATGCTGGCGCCGACAAATGAGGTTTCGCTGACGGGGTCTCATCAGCAAAAAATGGTATAAGTCTATCGGAGGCTGTGGGCAATGGCCGAAATCGTGGCGGTTTGTGCATACTAGCTTCTGTAAATTAATTGCTTGCTGATACTGCGCAGCCGGGCCTCCCGGAGTGATGAGGACGCGTAAGCGTCCGAAGAACGG
>CAIOBP010000191.1 GCA_903856295.1 uncultured Rhodospirillales bacterium
GGCGCAAGCTGCCTTTTGGCATACTGTATTGTTACGCCCTCACCGAGGCACTCTCGCCGTATGCGATTGGGGATATAATGTTATCTGTTCAAATGAACAGGTTCTATTTGATCAAAACGAGCTTGAAGTGTTCTTGGCTACGCTTGGAAACACTGGTGATGCGGGGGCAGCGCTGGCCGGCACGACCGTCGGATCGATGTCCTCTGAAAGAGGTTCGAAAACAAAAAAGCGCGGCAAAAGGCCTGACGTGACTGAAAGAGTTAAGAAGGCTATGCGCAGTAGCATCACCAGTGTTAATGAAGACAAAAAGGCAGAAGCCATCAAATATTTGAAATATATGAAAGAAGAGGCGATGGCATCTACTTATAATGCTAGCCGGGATACGTGCCGAAAGGCTCGTGACGCTGTTCTGTCGAAATTTGTCGAAAACTAATTTCCCGACAATAAACGACCAACGACAAATGGCGACACAACGTCCACATCGTTACTGAGTGCTCCACACATTCAGTGGAGCGTCAAATGTTGGACAGCGCAGTTTCCCCCGAACGCAATTCCCAAACCATAACCCGTGTCGGCCGCTCAGTCCGGCGGTTTTGCTCGGAACTCGACATAAGTCAATCGTATTTCTACGAACTCAAAGCGAAGGGTCTGATCGATACGGTTAAAGTGTTTGGTAAGCTCATCGTCTTGTCTGACCCGCGCGAGTTCTTGGAGAGCTTCCGCGTTGTCAAGGCGTCTTGAGATGGACGCCCCCTTCATCCCCACCGCCCGGCCCATGTTTCTTCCCAAACGCCCCCGCCAGCCGACCTTGTTGGAACGGGCGACCGGCATCCGCGCGGATCTGGAAACCCTCGCGGCCCAGACTGCGGACACGGCCGCCGCTGCCGATCTGCGAGCAGTTGCCGGGCGGGTCGATTATCTGATTTCCGGTCTGGTTCCCAGACAGAACAGCTTCGGGCGTCGGATGGTAGCAGCCATGCGGAGCGCCATCGGCGCGTTGTGGGGCGATCATGGCTCATGACCTCGAAGCGCTCCGGGGCCAGCTTCACGCCCACCTCGCCGATTTGGCGCGCGAGCTTCTCGGCGAGCCGAGCGAGTCTGATCGCCATGAACTGCGTTGGGGCCGCAATGGCTCGCTGGCGCTGGTCATCGGAGGCGAGAAGGCTGGCCGCTGGCACGACCACGAGGCGCAGGAAGGTGGCGACGTTTTCCGGCTGATCCAGCGCGCGCGGTCGTGCGACTTCACCACCGCCTTGGCGTGGGCCGCCGAGTGGGCCGGGGTGGCGCGGGAGCCTCTGCCGCCGCCGGAGCGGGGCCACCCTTCGACGGCCGAGCTGGCGCGGCGGCTGGCGGGCGAGATGCGGCCGATCAGCGGCACCGACGCCTTTCGCTACCTCGCCGAGACGCGCGGCATCGATCCGGCGGCACTGGACCGGCTGCCCAGGGAGAGCGTCGGTTACCACCCACGCGTGCGGCATAAGTCTGGACACACCGGCCCGGCGCTGGTGCTGGTCGGGCGTGATGGCGCTGGCTCCGTCCAGTTCGGGCATGTCGTCTTCCTCGCCGGCCCGAAGAAGGCGACGGTCAGTCCGGCCAAGTTGTCATTCGGGCCGGTGACCGGGGCGGCGGTGCAGTTGCTCGGCGTCGGCGAGGCTTCGGCGGTGGTGCTGACCGAAGGGCCGGAGGACGGGCTCACGGCGTGGTCGGTGACTGGCGCGACCACCTGGATTTGCTGCGGCGTCGCGAACTTCTCCAAGGTGCCGCTGCCCGCCGGGGTGGCGGTGATCCTCGCGGCCCAGAATGACCCGCCGGGCTCGCCCGCCGCCAAGACGCTGGATAAGGCGGCGCGAGCGCTCCGGGAGCGCGGGCATGGGGTGACGGTTGTGCGTCCGCCGGCCGGCGTCAAGGACATCAACGATGTGCTGCGCCGGGATGGCGCGGAGGCGGTGCGCACGGTGTTCTCGACGAAGTCGGCGCCCGAGGGAGGCGAGCTTGCGGATTTGACCGCGGCGGCGCCGTGGTCGGATGGCTTGATCCTCAACAAGGAGGGCGAACCCCGGCCGATATTGGCGAATGTGATAAGGGCGCTGCGCGGCGATGCCGCATGGGCCGGGGTGCTGCGCTTTGACGAATTCGCTAGCCGGATCGTGCTGTCCGCTCCACCGCCCTGGCATGGGCGCAGCGAGGCGCCATGGGTCGAGCGGGAGTTGACCGACGTTGACCTGTTTCGTGTGACCGAGTGGGTGCAGCGGGCGAGCATCCCGGCGCCGGCCGCGATCATCGGTCAAGCCCTGGAAACGGTGGCGCGGGACGCGGCGTTTCATCCGGTGAGAGACTATCTCGACGGCTTGGCGTGGGATGGACGGGCGCGGCTCGATGGCTGGTTGACGGTCTACGCCGGAGCCGAGGCCGGGCCGTACATCGCGGCTGTTGGGTCTAAATTCCTGATTGGGGCCGTGGCGCGGGTCTTCGCTCCGGGCTGCAAGCTCGACACCATGCTGGTCCTCGAAGGCCCCCAGGGGCTCAAAAAGTCGTCGGCACTGCGCGCATTGGCAGGCTCTAAGTGGTTCACTGACCATTTACCGGATTTATCGAACAAGGATGCGCTGATCCAAATTCAGGGCGTATGGCTTTGTGAAATCAGCGAAATGTCGGCCTTGGACCGGGCCGAGGTGCGCCGCATCAAGCAATTTTTGGCATCCTCAGTGGATAGATATCGCGTTCCGCACGGGAAAATAGCCCAGGATTTTCCGCGTCAAGCCGTGTTCGCGGGGACGATAAATCCCGAAAATGGCTATTTAAAGGATGCCACAGGAGCCCGCCGCTTCTGGCCGGTGCGCTGCCGGCCGGTGACCGCCGATGGCAAAATCGACGCCGCCGGCATCGAACGCGACCGCGATCAGTTATGGGCCGAAGCGGTCGCGCGCTATCGCGCTGGCGAGTCATGGTGGATGGAAGGCCCTGAACTGGAAGGGCTTGCCAACGTCGAAACTGAAGAACGATATGCTGGTGATGCACGAGACGATGAAATCGCGAAGTTTATATCCGACAAGTCTTCTGTATCTGTGGCTGAGGTTATTTCAGAAGCTCTCAAAATAACGGATCGGTCGCGGTGGTCGCAGGCGGATCAAAATATGGTGGCGCGGGCGTTGACTGCAATGGGCTGGGAGCGGCGCCGCGTTGGCTCCATATCACCGGATGGCAAAAGCCGTCCGTGGCGGTATTTCCCCCCAGGCTCCGGGGGCAGCGCACCGACAGATGACCCGTCCCAGTCTACGCATACTGGGACGCCTACTGGGACGCCAAATTGTTCAATTAATTCAATGGCTGTCCCAGTGTCCCAGTCTGTCCCAGTTGTTTCAAACTTTGTCGGCGGGAAATCGGAAAATTAAATAGCCCAACCGACTATTTTATTTTCCAATTCCGGTGAAGGGGGTTTGGTGTCCCAGGGGGGTAACTGGGACACTGGGACGGCACCTCTGACCGACGACGATTATTCGGCGCTGGCCGAGGGGTGGATGCCATGACGGCTTTCAGTCCTATCGCGCCAACCGCTTCGGGCCGCCCCGCCGTTCATGCGCTCGGGCATTCTGGATATTCGGTGAAGGCCCTGCCGGAACACTGTAGTGTAATAACATTACATCATAGCCGTGTGATCCCTCGCCCGTACCAATCGGCAGCGGCCGATCATGGTGCGAGGGCGCTGAACCGCAACGGCAACACCCTGCACCTGCTGCCGACCGGGGCCGGAAAGACGGTCGCCGCGCTGCTGACCGCCGCCGCCGCCGGGTTCAACCGGCTGCTGGTCCTCGTTCACCGTGACGAGTTGGTGGCGCAGTGGCTGGCGGCGGTGGCGCTGGTGTTGCCTCAGTTGGCGACTTCGACGGTGACGGCCGCCGGGCGGGACTGGTCGGGCCGGATCGTGGTCGCGATGGTGCCGACCTTGAGCCGTCCGGCGGCGCTGGCCGAGATGCCGAGTTTCGATCTAGTCATTGTTGACGAAGCGCATCATGCCGTGGCCGGATCATGGCAAGCCATCCTCCGGGGCGCCAGCCAGCGGCATTCGGGGGTGCGGGTCTACGGTTGCACCGCCACACCGGAGCGCGGCGACGGCATGGGGCTCCGGCGCGTCTTCGACAATGTGAGCTTTGCCATCTCCCTCCGCGAACTGGTCGAGCAAGGTTTCCTGGTACCGCCGAATGCATTCGCACTCGACTTGGTGCTTGCCGCCGAAATGGACATGGCGACGCGCACCGCCGCCGATGCCGGTGAGCAAAACGAGGTGGCGACGCTGTTGAACACGACGGCGACGAACCGTCAGGCGGTCGAGTGGTGGCAGGAGAAGGCCGCCGAGCGCCGGACCATCGTATTCGCCGCGACCGTCCCTCATGCCGTGGCCCTGGCCGGCGCCTGGACGGCCGCTGGAGTGCGCGCCGAGTGCCTGACTGGAGAGACACGCCCGCGCGAACGGGCAGCCATTCTGGGCCGGCTGGCGAGTGGGGAAACCCAGGTGGTGACCAACTGCGCCGTTTTGGTCGAAGGGTTCGACGAACCGCTGGTGGATTGCGTGGTGCTGGCCCGTGCGTGCAGCTGTAAATCAACCCTGATCCAGATGGCCGGTCGGGCGCTGCGCACGGTTGACGCGGCCCGGTATCCAGGGGTGATCAAGACCGATGCCGTGATTATCGACTTCGGCCGGTCGCTGGCCCGCCACGGCGATCTGTTGGCGAGCGCCTGCTTGGATGATCGCCCGACTGGCCCGGCGCCGGTCAAAAGTTGCCCGTCCTGCAATGCCGCGCTTCCGATAAACCTGATGGCCTGCCCGTTGTGCGGCCATGATTTTGAGCCTCGGTTCGATCCTTCAGAACCGGGTGCGGCTGTTAATTCCGCGCTCGGGGCCAGTCTGGTTTCTGTTGACGTGCTCGGACGCTCGCCCTTCGCCTGGACGGAGATCGGCGCCGATACGATGGTTGCGGCCGGGTTCAGCGCCCAAGCCGTGGTTCGGCGCATCGGTGATCGGTGGGTCTCGGTGGGCTTGGTCAAGGTGCCGAACCAGTGGCGACCACTGGTCGTTCCCCTGCGGGTTGGTTCCTCGCCCCAGGTTTTTGCCGCCGCTGACGACTTCATGCGCGCCCGCGAAACGAGCGGCGCCGCGCATAAGGCCAAGTCATGGATGCGGGAGCCACCGACTATTGCGCAGCTGGAACAACTGGCACGCCGGAGGATTTCGGCAACGAACCTGACCAAATATTCAGCATCAGTTCGCCTGACCTGTGCATGGCACGGTCAGGACATCATGGCAGGGATAGGGCGCGCCCTCGCTAAATCGTAGGAGAAACAGGAGAGATACAACGATGGAAGACGTTAAACAAACAGACGATGTCATCAACATCAGCGCCGGGGCTTACTGGACGCTGTTCTTCAAGCTGACGGTAAAGCAGCGGAAGTTTGTTGAAACCTACCTGACCAACGGCCGTGACGCGGTTACCGCGTATCGGTCGGTCTACAATGTCAAGAAGCCGGCCCGTTATCATGCCGATGAGGCGAACCGGATTTTGAAAAATCCGGATATCGCCGATATCATCAAAAGTGCCAACGCGATGGACGCCGAGATACTTCGCAGCCGCTATCAGATTTCGGCCGAAACCGTGTTGGGAACTCTGTCTCGCCTCATGTCCTATGATATTCGGGATATCGCGGAGTGGGGTGAAGATGGAGTCCTGCGCGTGAAGCCGAGCGAGCAAATCGACGGTGAGGCCCTAATGGCGATCACCGAAATCGGCAGCACGACAAGCCGCAGCGGTACAAAGGTCATGGTAAAACTGGCAGATAGGAAGGCGGCGGCGGTTGAACTGGGGCGATATCTTGGACTGTGGAAGGATCGAACGGAGGCATCATTCAACTTTGGTGAATCACTAGCTGAGAAGCTTAACGCGGCGCAGCGGCGTATGTCGGTATTGCCTGCGCCGGGTGAGACAGAAGCGGTTAGCCAATGATTTTCTACTCCGTTTGATTTTTGTGAAAATGGCGCGCTCCCTGTTCTCCATCGGCAGGGAGCGCGCATCGCGCATCGCCCGATCTTGCCGGTGGTGCCAGCCTAACCATTACTGCGGTGAGTACGCCTCGCCGCTATCTCGGATGCGCTGAACGGTTGCTCTGGAAATCTGATGCTCCCGTGCGATTTGGGAAACGCTCACCCCGTCATTCAGCTTGCGCCGGATATCGTCGGTCGCCTTTTCGTCGGCCGCTTTGGGTCGCCCAAGATGCTTGCCCTCGTTCCGTGCGCGGGCAAGGCCAGCGTGGGTCCGTTCGATCAGGATATCCCGTTCCATCTCTGCGACAGCCGCGAGGGTGGCGAGGACCAACTTTCCAGCCGACGAGGTAACATCGAGGTTTCCGAGTTGAAGCACCTGAACCGCGCATCCCGTCTTCGAGAGTGCCCGTACCGTTGCGGTGATATCGGAAGCATCGCGCCCGAGTCGGTCGAGCTTGGTTACAATCAGCCGCTTCAGCTTCTTGGTCCGGGTGATGGTGTCCATCATTCGTGCGAACTCGGGACGCTCCATGGCGGGAACCTTCCCGCTGATCGTATCGGTGTAAACTGTGTCGGCTTCGTATCCAGCCTGCTCGATTTCCAGCAACTGGTTGTCGGTAGTCTGACCAGCGGTCGAGACGCGGGCATAAATGAACGTGTGCATGACGGCCCTCATGTCCAAAATCTATGCCCAAAATAACGTATGTCCAAAACCCCGTCAAGACGTTTTTGGGCATATCGTTTTGGCACCTTTTCGACCTGTCCATATACGGTCGTTTTTGGACATGAGAACATCGGCGGAAAGGGGGCAAGCACCGTAGCCGAGCGGCCGGCGCTGAAGGATGGTCGCTGCCTTCGGCGAAGCCATCGGCTATGACCCGATCATCCTCGCAGTCGTGTCGCTTGCAAGTGGTGTACATTGATCGCGGCAGGGTGCTTTCCTCGCATGCCGAATTGGCGGCATGGCCGGGAATATCGCCGCTGGTGAGTCGAGGCGCGTTGGTCGATGGTATCGGGCGGGAAATAGCCCAGACTCACGGGTGAGGCTTTGGCGGGCTTGGGCCGACAGGGCGACGCGTCAGGCTTTGGTGTGGTGGTCGGTCAGGCGCACGGACGCGTATCCCAACGCGACCACAGAGTTAGGCCATAGCTCCATGGGAGCAACGGCCCACCACCGACAGGCAAGCGGAATATGTGTATGGCTGATCTGGGGGCGTGGCAGGCTGTCGCAGGCAAGCGGCGATCTCCACGTCGATCTACATCAATCAGCCCAATCCTTGTAGGATGGTTTGTAGACTAGCTGACCCACTTTGAAAATTATCGCCTAATTTCAATGCCTTATGACGATAATTGGCGGAGGGAAAGCTACCGGCACGGAAACATTCGGACGAATTTTAGGCAAATTAGTCAGAAAGTTTGGGGGCCGACCGACAGGCGAAGGGGTTGTGAACCTCAAAATAAACTTCACAAATTCAATGCATTGCGATTCAGCGGCGCGCAATTCATGCGACGACATCCAGGCCACGCTCTTGCACCAAGTGCAGTAGCTTGAGGGCCGTGCCAGTCGGCTTCTTCTGGCCAATCTCCCATTTCTGAACCGTCGAAAGGCTGGTGTTGAGCAGGCGCGCGAACACCGCTTGGCTGACCCGAGACGTTTCGCGGATATGCTTGATTTGCTCCGGTTCCAGTGGTTCGACGGGTGGCAAGCACAGACGGTCAAATTCGCGCAACGTGACTTGCTCCATCACGCCTGCTGAGTGCAACCCCTTGGCCGTGTCGTGGACGGCTTCAAGAATCGCTGACTTGGCCTTCCTCATCGCAATTCACCTCTTTCAATTCACCTGCAACTTTCGCCTTGTCGAGCGCCAGTGCCGACAGGGACAGTAGGTGAGCGGCCAACTTCTTCAAGGCTTCTTCCTCATCCGTGTCGATGTTGCCACGCTGGCTTTTCGGGAAGCCATATACGAAGAACCAACGATCCCCTTTGCTCGTGGCGACCAACGTGCGAAAGCCGCCGCTCTTCCCCTGTCCGGGCCGCGCAATTCGCTTTTTCAGCAATCCCCCACCCAGATCGGCATCATAGAGTCCAGCCGTCATCTCGCGCACGGCGGCGCAGAGGCTTGACACGGCCAATCCCTGTTTGCGTGCCCAACGGCTAAACCATCGGGTTTCGTAAATCGCCACGACTTACCTCTCCCCACTTCACTGTATAGCACCGAGTGCTATGGCTGGGCAAGCCATGATGTTCGGCTCGCAGTCGATGAACCGGATTGGCACCGGGGCCGTTCCCATTTTCCCTCGACCGGGTGGGGGCATCGCACCATTCATCTACGTTGCGCGGCCTCGGTGTATCGCTCGTGGGTTCAGATAGAGCTGGCCCGGGAAATCTGGACAGGCCGATAGGTGGATTTTCTGCCTGATAGCGGCGAGGATTGCCGCGGATCAGGAGAACAGGATGACGAAACGGACCCGCCGGAACCACACCCCGGCCTTCAAGGCAAAGGTGGCGATGGCCGCCCTCCGAGGCGAGAAGACGCTGACGGAACTTGCTCAAC
>CAIOBP010000192.1 GCA_903856295.1 uncultured Rhodospirillales bacterium
CCACACGGCCTCGCGGCGCCAGAGTCCTGGGCGTCTCACGACGGCCTACCCTGCGTGCAGTTGCCTCCAGCTCGCGGTTGCTTCCAACTGGCCCCGCAAAGGACTCACACCTCCAATCCAGTGCCCATGCCAGGCACACCTTCACCGCCTTTTCCGCGGAACGGGGACGCGCGTTCTATCTTGGCCCCCACGACGGCGGACAGCCCGGCATGGCCGCCTGCGCCTCCTGTCATACTCCGGACCCGACCCGGCCGGGACGGCACGTCAAGACCGGGCGGGAGATCGAGCCGATGGCGGTCAGCGCCACGCCCACCCGCTTTACCGACCCGGCCAAAGTGGAAAAGCGATTTTCCCGCGACTGCCCGAACGTCCTCGGCCGCGACTGCACCGCCAAGGAAAAGGGCGATTTCATCCTCTTTCTCACCGGTCAATGAGGTCCGCCATGCGTATTTCGCCCCTCGCCGCTCTTTGCCTCCTGGCCTTTGCCACCCCGGTGGCGGCCAACCCCTTCAAACGGGTCGCCCCGGTCGCGGATCCCCTGGTCCGCAAGGAATGCGGGGAATGCCACATGGCCTTCCAACCCGGCCTGCTGCCCGCCGGCAGTTGGAGCCGGATCATGGACACTCTGTCCGATCATTTCGGCGACCGGGCAACGCTGCCGCCCGATCAGGTCAAGGCCATCGCCGCGTACCTGACCGCCAATGCCGGCGGCGGCGACCCGATGGTCACCCGGATCACCGGCCAGAGCTGGTGGCAAAGGGAACACCGGATGGCCGCCGCCGAATGGTCGCGGCCAAGCGTCAAAAGCAAATCCAACTGCGCCGCCTGCCATGCCGGAGCGGAGGCCGGGCGATACGAGGACGACTGACGGTGGGAGGAGCCGCGCCGTCAATGGCGGATGTGGTGCTCGAGCAGGACGATACCGAGGAAACCGATGAAAAACAGCGCCGTGATGAACGGGGAATCATGCTGGGGGTGGGCGTGGGCCTCGACCAGCAACTCCTCGGTGACGAGATAAAGCAGCGCCACCAGCCCGAAAGCGTATCCTGCCGCGATCACCCCTGGCGGCAAACCCGCCGCCGCCAGTCCCAGCGAGGCACCTATGGGCAGCATGGCGCCGATCACCGCGCTGATGGCGATGATTGCCGCGCCCGAATAGAACCGCGAGAGCGATCCGGTCAGAGCAAGCCCCAGAAACAGCACCTCCAGCGACAACGCGAAGGTCAGCAACAACCCCTGCGCCGCTCCGGCGACGAAGCCGAGGCCGATGATCAGGCCGTCGATCAGGGTGTCGAAAGCCACCGCGACGATGAAGGAGGAGGCTTCGCCATAATAATCTTCGATCGCCTTGACGGCGAAGGTCATAACGATGCCAGCGCCGCCGCCGATCAGAATGGGAAAGGAGCTGGGTTGCTCCAGCAGTTCGGGCAACAATTCGCCCGCCGCCGCCGCGAACACCACCCCCGCCGCCAGATGCTGGAAGGCGCTGACCGCCCGTGGCGATGGCGCGTAGGACACCGCGATCACCGCCCCCAGG
Source organism: uncultured Rhodospirillales bacterium (assembly GCA_903856295.1). Lineage (GTDB taxonomy): Bacteria > Pseudomonadota > Alphaproteobacteria > Azospirillales > Azospirillaceae > BOG-933. The sequence continues at coordinate 1,538 of CAIOBP010000192.1, forward strand.
ACCGCCGCGAACATCGGAATGAAGGTATAACTGAGCATGACGGCGTTTCGCTCCTCTTCTCCGAATTCATGAGTCGGCGGCGGGTAGAATGAGTTCGGCCTTGAGACCGCCCAGTTCCGAGCGGCCGAGGATAAGCGAGCCGCCGTAAAGCTCGCACAGATCCCGGACGATGCCCAGGCCCAGCCCGGTTCCTGGAACGGATTCATCGAGGCGGACGCCCCGGCCCTGGACCACGGCTTCGCTCCCCTCGGGCAGGCCCGGACCATTATCCTCTACCGTGACGGTCAGCCGCCCCGCCCCCGCAGCCCGCGCGCTGATCCGGCAGCGGCCCGCCGACCATTTGCAGGCATTGTCCATCAAGTTTCCGAGCAGTTCCTCCAGGTCCTCGCGCTCTCCCGCAAAGGCGAGGCCGGCAGGCACCTCGATCACGACCTCCGTCGCACGGTCGGCGTGCAGACTGCCGAGCGCGCGGGTCAATGCCGCCACCACGGGTGCGACCTCGGTGCGCCACCCCGGCAGCCCGCTGGCGGCGGCGGCGCGGGCGCGGCTGAGATGGTGGTTGACCTGACGCGACATGGCGTCCAGCCGTTCGCGCAGGGAAGCGGCCTCGGCCCCGGCCACCCGATCTAGCTCGTTGGCGATCACGGCCAGCCCGCTCTTGAGGGCATGGGCCAGATTGCCTGCCTGAACCCGGGCGCGTTCCACCACCTCGGTGCTGTGAGCCAGCAGATGGTTGAGGTCGTCGACCAGCGGCTTGACCTCCAACGGAACGGCGGCGTCGAAGCTCTTACGGCGGCCACCACGGATGTCGGCCAGTTCCCGCCGCAACCGCGCCAGCGGCCGCAGCCCGACCGTCACCTGAACCGCGGCGGCGAGCGCCAGCACCAGCGTCAGCATGCCGAGGGACACTGCCAGCGTACGGTCAAATTCGTCCTGAGCCCGGTCAAGCGCCGAGCGCGCTTCGGCGGCGGCCAAACGGAAGCGCTGCGGCGCTCCCTCGAGATGCACCGAGCGTTCGACCACGATCACCGGAGCGTTATCTGGACCATGGCTGAGGTGGCGATGAAGGTCGCCGTCATTGAGACTGTCGAGGGGAAGCTCCAGAGTGCCGTCCCAGAGCGAGCGCGAGCGCAAGAGCGGTGCCCGGTCCACCGCCACCTGCCAGTACAGGCCCGAGAGCGGACGCTGGAAGCGGGGATCGCTGAGCGGCCGTTCCAGGATCGGACGACCCTCGGGGTCGATGCCCAGGTTGGCGGCCAACTGGTCGAGATGATTGGCGAGTTCCTGATCGAAACGGTCGCGCAGGTGACGCTGAAACAGATCCGACAGCACCCAGCCGGCAATAGCCAGAGCCAGCAGCAGCGACACCACCGCTCCCGCCAACAGGCGAAACCGCAGAGAGTAGGCGCCGTTCACGGCGGATCGATCCGGTAGCCGAAACCGCGCACGGTCTCGATCAACCCGTCTCCAAGCTTCTTGCGCAGCCGGGCGACGAACACCTCGATAGTGTTGGAATCCCTGTCGAAATCCTGGGCGTAGATGTGCTCGGTCAGGTCGGTGCGGGTGGCTACCTGCCCCCGCTTCATCAGCAGGTAGACCAGCACCCGGTATTCGTGGGCGGTGAGTGCCACCACCTCGCCGTTCTGGGTAACCCGCCCGGTACGCATCTCGACACGCAGATGTCCACGCTCCAGATCGGGCGCGGCGTGGCCGTGGGAGCGCCGGATCAGCGCCCGCACCCGCGCCAGCAACTCTTCCAGGCGGAACGGCTTGGTCAGGTAATCATCGGCTCCGGCATCGATGCCTTCGACCTTTTCGTGCCAGGCCCCCCGCGCGGTGAGGATGATCACCGGCACGGCAACCCCAGCCTGACGCCAGCGCCGGAGCACCGTGAGTCCGTCGACCTTGGGCAAACCGAGATCGAGCACCACCGCGTCGTAGGGTTCGGTCTCGCCCAGGAAATGCCCCTCCTCGCCGTCGCCCGCACGGTCGGCGGCATAGCCGCCGGCGCCCAAGGCTTCCACGATTTGTTTGCTGAGCGCCGGATCGTCTTCCACCACCAGAATCCGCATGGCCGTCACCGTATCCGCGCCGAGCGCTGCGCCCCGGTCGACGCATCGTAGCACAGCTTGACGATGCGCCCGTCGGGCATGCGAACTTTAATCTCATAGACGATGGGCCGCTTCTCGTCGTCGCCATGGTCCGCCCTGTCGAACCCATGGCCGCGACCGTGAGCCTCCTCCAGTTCGACATCGATGACTTCACCCGGATAGTCGCGCCGAACCCGCTCGAGAATTTCCGCCAACGGCCGTACCTGTCCGGCCTCCAGGGCCGCACGGGCACGGTCGTGGTCTTCCTCGGCTCGCGCCGATGCCGCCGCCGCGAGCAGCAGTCCGAACACGGCCGAATACAGGGCTCTTCGAAGACATCTCATCAGGCGATCGTACTACCGATAACCTGAACCGCCAATGAACGGCGTGTTCAGCTCCGGTTCAGATTCCGAAGTGCAGGATGGTGCTAATCGGAACCGTGGGCGGAGTTTTCGACCGCTCCGGCGTAACCAGGGAGTTAGATGATGAGCCGTGGAAAAATGGTGCTATCTGTACTGGCCGTGATCGGAGCGACAATGATCGCGGGATCGGCGATGGCCGACGAGACTGTCCGTGGACGCGATCTGATGACGCCACAGGAGCAGAGCGAAATGCGCGACGCCATGCGCAACGCCAAGACCCCCGAGGAGCGCGAGAAAATTCGCGGCGAGCAGCGGGCAAAGCTCGAACAACGGGCAGCCGAACAGGGCAAGACACTCCAACATCAGGGACCCGGCGGGCAACGCCCCGGGCCCGGTTTCGGAGCTGGAAATTCGGCTGGCAGTAAGAGTGGCCAGCCCTGACCCATAGCCGATCAGCGTGTGAAGGCGCTGACAAAACTTGATAATCAGTCGACAACCTAATCCAGGGATGTCGTTCAGTGGTATCCCGGCAACCAACTTATAGGGAGACGATAATGATGCTTTGGAAACTGGCCTGCGCAGTTTTGGCCGTGGGAGTCGCCTTGGCGACGCTGCCGGGTGAGGTTTCGGCCCAGCAGGCTGGAGCACGGCCTCAATTGGCTGGAGCCTCGGCTCGGCCCGCGCCCGTGCGAGCGAGAGACCTGATGACACCTCAGGAACGGCAAGCCTATCGTGCAGCGATGCGCGCGGCGCGAAACAATGCCGCCCGCCAGGACCAGATTCGGACCCGGATGCGGGAAACCTTGCAACAACGCGCGGCCGCGAAGGGCGCTGTACTTGCCGAGCCTGCCTTTGCCCGTCCTACCGTAAAAGGCAAAGAAGCTGCCAATCCCGAGAGGCATCCGGCACCGCCGCCACGGGCTCCCTGACGATTCGTCACGTCGAAGACTATCCGGCCGAGGCGATGCGGAGGCGAGCTGGAACCCTGGTGCCGGTCCGCTCTTTCTGCAACCAACCCCGGCGATCATCGCTCTGATGACGGCGTTGGTGATTGGCCTGCTGTTTCTGCCGCTGGCCCGGCTGGTTAGCCCTCTCCTCAACATTAGTCGAGTAATGTTCAGCACGTCAAGACCGACCAACGGGAGTATTTATGACGCAGTAAGACTAGAGGACATCTCGATCTTGAAAGCCGCGACAGCTGCCTTGGTTGCCGCGGATATATCACGCAGCTCGACCAGCCGCTGGGATATCTGCTCCCCGGCTTCGACATTGTGTTCGCCGATTTCAGCGAGGCTGTTCGTTGTCGCATCGATTTCCAGAATTGCGGATTGCTGAGCCAGCATCGTCTCGGCTATCGAGCGGATCATATCATCTGTCTCAACGACATGATGTTTAATGTCGTCGATCAATTGGCGGGCACCGCCCGCGGCTTGTGAGCCCGCCTGAAGATCGCTATTGGTCGCTTCGACGATCTTCCTAATTCTTGATACATATTCGTGCGCATCCTTTGTCAGGCTGGCCGCCTGCTGACAAACATTCGCGACATCCCGACCTTGCTCGCCGAGCTTGAGCACTTCAAGCACGACTGAGGTTGCTATTAGGTCAACCTTGGTCACGGTATGATTGAGCGCATCGGATAGATCGACAAGCTCTCTGCTGTTCTTATGTCCCGACTCGATACGATCGATCATTTCCGCGATCGTAATCTGTCCGCGGTTGGCAAGCCCCTTCGCCCGCTCCGCAACCAAGGCCGCTGAAGTCGAGTTGCTGCTAACCCGGGTGATCGCTTCAGCCGACATGCGAATGGCTTCCCGGACCTGTTCGAGAGAGCGAGCCTGCTCAGCCGCTCCCGCATTGACCTCGACGACGGCTCCGCTCGCATCGCTAGCGGCAAGGGCGACCTTGCTTGCATCGCGACTGATGGATTCGAATGCGCCGCAGACAGTATCGAAGAGTTTGTTAATGGCCTCGCTGATCGTCGCGACAAATCCGGTGCGGCCCTCGGTCGGTGTGCGATTGCGGAAGTCGCCATCCTGCGCCGCCAGCTTGATGAGTTCTCCGATCTCCTCGGCGACTCTGGCCGCCGTGGCCATAATGGCGATTGGTCGAGACACTTTCATACTGACGAGCAGTGCGCAGATCGTGGCAATGACGATAGCGACAAGCGTGAGAATTCCGATTTTGATCTTTGTGCTAAGTATGAAGCTTTCGACTTCCTCGCCGATTTGCTCCTGTCTTTTGGACTGCATATCGACGACTTTAAGACCAAGCGACGATATCTCTTTGCCGATGGCCTCCATAACCTCATCTGTTATCGTCGCCATCTCAAGGGCGGAGGCCGACGCCGCCTTGAGGGCGGCCACGTAGGCATCTGCCGTAGCGGCTATCTCTGCGGCTTTCGCCTGGCGGTCCGAGGGGCCATTCTCGCCCATTTCCTTGGCTAATTTGGCGAAGGCGGTCCCAAGGTCGATCATTGCCTTGCTCCGCTCCTCCGTCGGGTGTCCGGAGAACCGAGCCAAGTCGAGCCGCGAACGCATCAGGGTTTCCATCGGTTCCGCAATGATCGAATCGGCGTGATATGTCTTGGCGAATTGATCCAGGAGCGACCGTCCAGTATGACCGATGGCATCGGCAGCAGCCAGCTTTTGCAATTTCTCAGACCTTAGCCCAACGGCCTGGTCTAGTCTTGTATGCAGTGACGTCGATAGTTCATGAAGCCGTCTTATGGCCTCGCGTCTCTCCGCAGCGACACTCAGGTTAAAGGCAGCGTCAAACTCTTTGTTAATGCCTTCATTTAACTCTTCAACCCTTTTCAGGGCATGTTCGTTTCCGGAGTCGAGGTAGACCAGCCCGTACCTGCGCATTGATGTAAGATCGCGAAAACCGGAGAGGACATTAACAGTCGCTTTTCCGGTTTTCTCTGAGGTTCTGAAGTGATCGAGGGCCTCATTGAATGACATGAAGCTGATGCCGCCAACAGTCGCCAGCATTAGCAGAACGAAGCCAAAGCCACCCCATATCCACAAACGGACTTTGTATTCATCGGACACTTGCTACCTCATTCATTTGAGACTGCCCCAGGGCCACATCCGGTCGTCAGAAAGCAGCACTTTAGCCTGTTGTGATCGCGCGAACTCAATGTCATAATAGTGTCACACTATCGCATGGGCAAGTTTCTATCTCGGCGAAATCGGATACCGGCCATAAAGTCGCAGCTCGAAACGTCAGCCCTTCAGAGCCAGGGAAATTCCATGAAACTCAAGGCCATTGCTCCGCTTGCCATGGTGTCCTGCGTGGCGGGCGTCTTGGCGTTCGTCAGCGTTCTCGCCTATCAGGATGCTGGCGACACCGTCAATTGGGCCAAGGGCAAGCAGCTTGCCGGTATTTCGACGATGATCGAGGTTTTCCTGCACGAACAGCAGCTTCAAACCACTGCCGCCGCCGAGCAGATAGCTTCGCTGCCCTTGATCGGTGAATTGGTGGCGAAGAACGACCGCGAGGGCCTGCTGAAGGCGCTGATGCCCGGTTATCGCAAGGAGGTAACCAAGTACGGCGTCGAGTCCATGGGCATCGTAACCCCGCCCGCGACCACCGTGGTGCGCCTGCACGAGCCCGAGAAATTCGGCGACGACCAGAGCGCCTCACGGCCGATCCTGGTTTTCACCAACCAGACCCGCGAGGTGCAGTCGGGGCTGGAGATCAGCTCGGTGGCCGGCATCCGCGGCGTCGCGCCGGTCTACAACGGCACCGCCCACGTCGCGGCGCTTGAAGTCGCCACCGGCTTGGGGCCGACCCTGGCCGAGCTGAAGTCGGTCACCGGCGCCGATCTGACGGTGCTGCTGAAGGATCAGGAAGTCCCGGCCAACAGCAAGGTGCGCAAGAACGAGAACCGGAAAGTCCGCGATTACATCGCGGCCGAAGCCACCGACTGGACCTTTCTCGCAAAGGCTCTCCGCGAGACCGACGTCGACCGGGTCAACGAAGGCAGCATCGAGACCCGCACGGTCGGCGGCGTCGATGTCGGGGTGATCAAGGTGCCGCTCTATAATTTCGCCGGCAAGAATGTCGGCGCGGTGTTCGCGGTCAAGGAGGTAAGCGAGTTCGGCCGGGCGCTCAAGGACGCGCTGGTCCGTTTGCTGGTCGCCGCCGGCATTGGCCTGGTGATCACCGCCGGGGCCTCGCTGCTGATCATTTCGGGCATGATCCTGCGGCCGCTGGAGCGGCTGGGCAAGCGGCTGAAGGCGCTGTCGGCCGGCGATTTCTCGACCAAGGTCGAGGCGCTCGCCCGCAAGGACGAGATCGGCGAGGTCGCCACTTCGGTCGAATCCGTGCGCGTCGATCTGCTGCGCCGCTTTGCCCCCGGCTCGGCTCCACCGATCGACGCCAAGAGCGCGGGGGGCGGCAAATGAGCTCTTACCGTTTTTCCCGCGTATTTTTGCTGCTCGCCGGCCTGCTGTTCGCCGGCTTGGCGCTGCCCGCCTTCGCCGCGCCCGAACCGCCGGGGCCGCCGGTCGATGAAGGGCTGCCGATTCGGGTCAAGCCGACATTGCGGGTCGAACAGATTCCCGAGATCAGCGAAAAGGACAGCCTTTTCAAGGCGACGCTGACCCTGACCTATGTCTGGCGCGACCGCCGCCTCGCCTTCGACCGCCGGGTCCAAGGGCGCGACACCTACGAGTTCTTCAACGAGAACGCCAAGGCCAAGATGGCCACCATTTGGACGCCCAAGATCACCCTCGCCAACAGCACGGAAACGCCCCGGTCGCTCGGCCAGATTCTGATCATCCGCGACGATGGCACGATCCAGGTCACCGAGAAGCTGGCGGCGAGCCTGGAGACCAACTATTCCTTTTCCGATTTTCCGTTCGACCGCCAGAAGCTGGTCGCGCGCCTCGCCTCCACCGAGTACAGCCGCGAGATCGTGCTGATTCGCGATACCGAAGTTGTGCCCAACAACAAGCTGTCGATCAAAAGCTGGCAAGTTCTGCGCACGACTGCCGACCTTGGTGAGACCAACAGCATCACCGGCCGCAAGCTGTCGACCTGTTTCCTGACCGTTGAGATCAAGCGCAGCTCGTCCGTCTCGGTGACCCAGATATTCATGCCCTATATCGCGATTATATTCTTGCCGCTGGTTTGCCTCTTTAATGTCGGCCCCAACTCGCCAACTCAGCTATTCACTTCTCTGCTGGCTCTGCTCACCCTGAACTTCAAGGTGGTGCTGGAGCAGCCGACCATCGTCAGCGTTCCCAACTCTGTGGTCGATGCCATGTGGTTCGGCTATTGTTTCATCGGCGTCAACTTGATGCTGATATTCACGGTAATGCGCATTCGCCCTGCCGACGCCCCGCCCATTGGCGACGTCTATCAGGAAGTGCGCGGCTTTCTTAAATGGGGTATTCCCGTCGGTTTTCTGATTATCGTCGTCGGCCGGGTTTTGATGGCGCAGAACTAAAAGCCCTTTTCGATAGACCCCACAGGAAATCTGGAATCGGGAGGGTTTCCCTATACCCCGCATGACAAACGCGATGCTCGCGGCAAACTGGTTGCGCGGGGTATAGGGAAACCCTGATTGAACGGTGCTGGGGCCAAAGGGCCGGAGACGCGCTATGGGGATTTGATAGCCGGTATGCGGTGAGGTAGCTGGAATACGGATCGCAAATTACCCGTTTGCCGTTGGCTTTTGGCGGACATCACGGCCAGTGTATTCGTAGCGTGCTCGTGACCATTGCGAATTTCGATATTTTTTGTCAACGTTGTTGTCGTTTTTTGGAGATCGGGTCGCGTGGCCCCGTTGCCGGTATCGTCCAGCGTCAGGCAGACGTCATGCGGGGGGAGATTGCTTGACAGGATCATGAGCTGTCGTCCGGGGGCTTCGCATGATTGGGCCGATGCGGCCGGCTGGGTTTGATCACTCCCTTCGAGGTCATGCGGCCGCCGCACTCGGGGCAGACGTCGAGATCGCGGCCGGTGAGTTGGAGCACCCGCTCTCTATAGTCCGATGGCACCTCTCGCGGGCCGGGCGGCGGGACGGCGAGCAACCGGGCCCGAACTAACGAACGGTTCCGATTTGTGGCATAAGCGGACAAATCAGGAACGACTTGGCGCCACAATCTTGGAAAATCAGCCGGTTGTCCGAGACCGGCTTGCTGG
>CAIOBP010000193.1 GCA_903856295.1 uncultured Rhodospirillales bacterium
CCTTGAAAGTGCTCAACCGCGAGATCGGCTGGGATCACCTGGCCAAGGCCCGAACGGATGTCGAGGCCCTGATCGTGACCGCCGAGGCCGAGCCGCTGCTCGGCGCCGCCGAGCGCTATTCCTGTGTTCGTCGCTATGCGCCCGAGTTCATCGAGGCATTCTCCTTCCGGTCAGCCCAGACCCAGTATCTGCTCCTGAAGGCGATCGAGTTCCTTCAAAAGCTCAATCGTGACAATCGCCATGGGTTGCCCCCCAAGTCACCGTTCACCCATCTGACCCGCAAAGCGCGCAAACTCATCGCCGACAACCGCAATCGTGAGCGCCATCTTTGGGAAATTGCCACTCTTGCCAGCCTTCGTGACGGCCTGCGCTCGGGTGACATCTGGGTCGAGGGCGGCCGGACCTATTGCCGTCTGGAGGACCAACTCATGCCGAGCCCTGCCTTCTCGGCGCGCAAGGAAGCGGGCGATCTGCGGCTTGGTGTTCCACACGACGCCGATGTCTGGATCGCCGAGAAGCAACGGGAGCTGGATTTCAAGCTCAAGAAGCTGAACTACCAAGCCCGAACCGGCAAGCTCGAGGGCGTCCGTCTGGTCAACGACGTTCTCAGCATCGCCAAACAACGCACCAAGGTGCCGAAGACAAAGGTCGATGCGGCGAAATGGCTGATCCTCGACCGCATGCCGCAGATCAACATCACCGACCTTCTGGTGGAGGTTAACACCTGGACCAACTTCGCCCACTTGTTCACCCATCTGCGTACCGGCGATGAGGTTCGGCATACCCCGGCGCTGCTGGCTGCGATCCTCGGCGACGGCACCAATCTCGGTGCCAAGCGGATGGCCGACGCTTCGGCCGGCCTTAGCGAACGGCAGATTACCTGGGCCCGGCTATTCCACATCCGACCCGAGACCTACAAATCAGCCCTGGCCGCCATCATCGACGTCCATCTCGCGCACCCGTTCGCCAAGCTCTGGGGCAACGGAAAAACGTCGTCCTCGGACGGGCAGTTTTTCCGGGCCGGCGGCCGGGGTGCCAAGCGCAGCGAGGTCAATGCGCATTACGGCGGCGACCCCGGCAGCAAGTTCTATACCTGGGTCTCCGACCAGTATGGTCACTTCCACATCCTCCCCATGGGCGCCACCGAGGAAGAATCGGTCTATGTGCTGGACGGTCTCTACGGTCACGAAAGCCGCATCGATATCGACGAGCATTACGTCGACACCGGCGGCGCCAGCGACCACCTGTTCAGTCTGTTTGCGATCGGGGGCAAACGCAGCGCACCGCGGCTGCGCGATCTCGCGGATTGGCGCCTGCACAGCTTTGAGGGCATGGATGCCTATCCGACGATCAAGCATCACGTTGCCGGTGACCGCATCGACACGGCCGCAATCCGTGCTGGATGGAACGAGGCACTGCGCGCCGGCGTCTCGATTATCGATCGTCTGGTCGCGCCTTCGGCGCTCCTGAAGAAGCTCGCGGCCTTGCCGAAGACCAACACCCTGTCGCGCGCGCTGCGCGAGATTGGCCGGATCGAGCGGACCCTGTTCATGATCGAGTGGTATTCCAGCCCGGCCTTGCGCGACCGCTGCCGGGCCGGCCTCAACAAGGGTGAGGCGGGCAACAAGCTGACCCGGGCCGTATTCTTCCACGAGCGTGGCGAAATCCGCGACGGCTCCTTCGAAAGCCAAGCTTTCCGCGCCTCCGGCCTCAACCTGGTGGTCAGCGCCATCGTTCTTTGGAACACCGTCTACATGTCACGTGTCATCGAGAGCGTGCGGGCCGAAGGGCATGAGCTGCCCGATGACATCATCCGCCATATCTCGCCGCAGATCTGGGAGCACATCAACCTGACCGGCATCTACGACTGGATGAGCGAGCCCCAGCCCAGGGGCACGTTCCGCCCGCTTCGCGTCGCAATCGAGCAAATGAAAAACGCAGCATGAGAAAAGAGGGGCAACAAATTATGTTCCACGTTTGTTCATGAAGATCGTACAGCTACGCACTACTCATGTCATGACCCCGCATGGTATCGCCGTCGTCGTCGTGCACCATGCCAGAAAGGGAGCCGGAAATGTTCG
>CAIOBP010000194.1 GCA_903856295.1 uncultured Rhodospirillales bacterium
CCGCCGGCCCCAGTGGGGTCCAGGGGCGAAGCCCCTTGGCCGTCGGAGACACCAGGGGCTCCGCCCCTGGACCCCGCCAAAGGCCGGCGGCCTTTGGAAACCATTACTTTTCCAGGCGTGAGACGTCGCGGACCGCGCCCCGGGCGGCACTGGTGGCCATGGCGGCGTAGGCGCGCAGGGCCGGGGAGACCTTGCGGTCACGCGCCGCCGGTTTCCAGGCCTTTTCGGCACGAGCGGCATGACGGCGGCCAAGTTCGGCCTCGGGAACCGCGAGGGTCAGAGTGCGGCCCGGAATGTCGATGTCGATCCGGTCCCCGGTCTCGACCAGCGCGATCAACCCGCCCTCCGCCGCCTCGGGCGAAACATGGCCGATCGACAGCCCCGAGGTGCCGCCGGAGAAGCGGCCATCGGTGATCAGGGCGCAGGCCTTGCCCAGACCGCGCGACTTCAGGTAGCTGGTGGGATAGAGCATCTCCTGCATGCCCGGCCCGCCGCGCGGCCCCTCGTAGCGGATGACCACGACGTCGCCCGCCTTGACCGCGCCGCCGAGAATACCGGCCACGGCGGCTTCCTGGCTCTCGTAAACCACCGCCGGCCCGCTGAACACCAGGATCGAGGGGTCGACGCCCGCCGTCTTGACGATGCAGCCCTGCTCGGCGAGGTTGCCCGAGAGCACCGCCAGCCCGCCATCGAGACTGTGAGCGCCGGCGACGTTGCGGATCGCACCCTTGGTGCGGTCCAGGTCCAACCCGCCGTAGCGCTTGGACTGGCTGAACGCCTCGGTGCTGATCACCCCGCCGGGCGCCGCCTTGAAGAAGTCGTGAATGGCGGGATTGCGCATCACGTCCCACTCTTCCAGAGCCGCGCCCAGGCTGGAGGCATGAATGGTCGGAACCGCGCGGTTGATCAGGTCGCCGCGATCCAGTTCGGCGAGAATGGCGAAAACGCCGCCGGCCCGGTGCACATCCTCCAGATGGGTGTTGGGGGCAGAGGGCGCGACCTTGCACAAATTCGGCACCCTGCGCGACAGCCGGTCGATATCCTTCATGGTGAAGTCGACCCCGGCCTCGCTGGCCGCCGCCAGCAGATGCAGCACGGTGTTGGTCGAGCCGCCCATGGCGATGTCCAGCACCATGGCGTTCTCGAAGGCCTCGAAACAGGCGATCGAGCGTGGCAGCGCGCTGGCGTCGTCCTGCTCGTAATAGCGCTTGGCCAGCGCCACCGACAACCGCCCTGCCCGCTCGAACAGGCCGCGGCGGTCGGTGTGGGTGGCCACGATGGTGCCGTTGCCGGGCAGCGCCAGCCCCAGCGCTTCCATCAGGCAATTCATCGAATTGGCGGTGAACAGCCCCGAGCAGGAACCGCAGGTCGGACAGGCCGAGCGCTCCATCACGTCGACGTCGGCGTCGCTGACCTTGTCGTCGGCGGCGGCGACCATGGCGTCGACCAGATCGAGCGCCTTGGGCTGGCCGGAAATGATGCCGCGCCCGGCCTCCATCGGCCCGCCCGAGACGAACACCGCCGGAATGTTGAGCCGCAGCACCGCCATCAGCATGCCCGGCGTGATCTTATCGCAATTGGAAATGCACACCAGCGCATCGGCACAGTGAGCATTGACCATGTATTCCACCGAATCGGCGATCAGCTCACGGGAGGGCAGGCTGTACAGCATGCCGTCATGGCCCATGGCGATACCGTCATCGATGGCGATGGTGTTGAATTCCTTGGCGACGCCGCCCGCCGCCTCGATCTCGCGCGCCACCAATTGCCCAAGATCCTTGAGGTGGACGTGGCCGGGCACGAACTGGGTGAAGGAATTGGCCACGGCGATGATCGGCTTGCCGAAATCGCCGTCCTTCATGCCGGTGGCGCGCCAGAGGCTGCGGGCGCCGGCCATGTTGCGGCCATGGGTGCTGGTGCGTGAGCGATATGCGGGCACGGGCGTGTCCCTCCGTTATCCCAATGAATCAGAGATTGATCGCATAGCAGGGAACGGCCGGAGTCTCAAGAAAGCATGTCGTCCACACGGGACTCGCCGTTCGAAGCCAGCTGCGCTATCATATCATAGTGACGATGGAGCACAGCACCATGGCCGACGCCGAAGTAAAGGCCCTGCTCAAGCAGGTTCTGGAGATACTGCCAACGCTGGCGACCAAAGCGGATGTCAAAGCCGAAGTGGCGGCGGCGGAAGCGCGGGTTGGGGCGCGGATTGAGTCGCTGGCCAACACGGTCGGCTTGATGCGCGAAGACGTTTCGCTGCTCAAGGGCGATGTTTCGACGCTGAAAAGCGACGTCACGACGCTGAAAGGCGACGTTTCGCTGCTGAAAAGCGATGTTTCGGCGCTGACCGGCGACGTCGCCGTGCTGAAGAATGGTCAGGCGCGCATCCTTGAGCATCTCGATGTCGCGGAACTGAAGGGGCGGGTGGAAGAGCAGAGCCGCACCATCGCCACCCTGATCCCGACCAGGGTTGCCGCCGTCCCCGGCCGCAGCTGAAGGCCATCCGCCGCAACAGGTCAGTATCAGTTGAAGCTGGCCAGCTTCTTGCCTCTCTTCGTGGCCTCGAAACGGCGCCGGTCGACGATGTGGACGCGCGGTGGACAGTCCTCGTTCCAGCCCTGCAAGTCGCCGTAGAGGCGGGGATAGCGTTCGGTATCGAGAGCGATCGACAGACCGCCGTAGCGCACCGCCATCACGATGTGCACCATGTTGAAAATGAACTTGGTCATGTATCCTTCGGCCGGTTCGGCCGCCGGATTGGGGATCAGCGGCATGCTGCTGCCCTTGCCCAGCATTTGCTGCATCGATGAAATGATGTGGTCATAACTGCGTTCGACATTGATCTCCAGCTTGGCCTTTTTCGTTTCCAGCGTTCCCTTGCGATCATTCAGGATGACCTGATTGACTCCGGTCGAGAATTTACGGCACGCCTCGAAGTCTTTCTGGGGATCGATGGTCGCGAAATAGCTCTCGATCGACTGGCGCAACGCCTCCATCTCGCGGCGCTTGCCGTCGCGCAAATGCTCGGCCATGTCGTCGAAGGACACCATGGCCTCGATGGTCGCCGACAGCGCCTTGGACACCCCGTCCCGCCACTCATCCAGCGATTGCTCGGCGCCCCGGGTCAGCACGTCGCCGAGTTCGCTCAGGCCGATCAGCGCCTTGTCCTTGGTCGCCGCGATCGTGCTCTGCAACGCCTTGCGCTTGCCCTCGTCCTGCTCCAGCAGCGCGTCGGGCGCCTCCAGCAGCGTGTCGATCGTATCCAGCGACTTGCGCGTCTCCTGCAACCCGGCCAGCAATTCGCCGATATCGGGAATTTTCGTGCCCTCGGGCTCGGCGGGCGGCTTGGGTTTGGGCGGCGGCGCCCCCGGCTTGGGCGGTGCGGCGTTGGTGTCATCCACCCGCTGGACCATGGCCTTGCCTTCGGCGTTCCGCCCGACCAGGATGCAAGGATGGAACTCCATCAGCATCCGTTTGCCGGTGGTCTCCTCCCGGATCACGCCATTGTCGCGCATGAACATCATGCGGGTCAGCATATTGGAGCGTCGCCCTTCGGCGGTGAAGCGCAGATAGGGAATCGTGACGTCGGCTTCGGGATTATTGGGCAGAATGCCGTCGGGCAGCACGAACCAGAACTGATTGCCATCGCGCAGGGTCAGAGTCAGGGTCTCGGTGATGGCGTCGGCATCGGCATAGACCAGATCCAGGCTGGTGGAAAACGCCAAAGGGTCTTTCCGTCCCTTCGTATTCTTCCCACGTGTTCCGGATTTCAACGGTTTCTCCATTCGACACCAGCGCCCGCTCTTGAAGCGACCTGAGATCACGTCAACAACACCCGGCGCCACGACTTTACCGTCACGACACGGCAAAGGGAAGGACGTTGCCAGACGATCGCGCCGCGACGCCCCAACGCCAACACTTCGTTCGAATAGGGGCCACCTGAAGCGCGCGCTTCGCCTTACCGGCGCTTGGCTGGAACCGGCTCCGGTTCGTCCTCGTCATCCTCGTCGAGGTCGGCCTCGGCGGCGGCGTGACGCTCCTCGGCCCACTCCACCCCGGCCAGGAACGCGAAGGCCGAGATCACCGCCATGGTGCCGTCGTCCTGCCCGGTCCCGTACACGATCTCGGCCTCGGCGGTGCCGGGATTGAGTTCCAGATCCCACTCGACCAGCCCGTCGGGCCAGACGTGCTGGATCAGGTTGAACGGCTGGTCGTTGAGCGCACACCAGATGTTGAACTCGTCAACCGTGGCGATGCGCGACTTCTCGGTGTAGGCCGGACGATAGGGAGTGCTCGGTTTCATCGGGATCCTGGAGCGGCTGCTACAGTTCGTATGCGGCGACCAGCAACTTGTCGATAGCCTGACCATCGGTGGACAAAGGCAGCACCACCCGCTCCCAGGTCTGCTTCACACCGTTGAAGGTCGCGGTGTAGACGCGGTGGAGCGGCGAACGCTGCCGGCACACCTGCTCGTATTCCTGGCGCAGAATGTCCCGCACCGCCTCGGGCAGATCGTTCAGGGTCTGCCCCAGCCGGCTCTCGCCGAAGGCGCGGGCCAGCGAGCGGCCATAGTAGGAATAAAAGAACTCACCGTCGGTGTGGACGTGCATGATCAGAAGATTGGGCAGCCAGCGGCGCAAATCGGCGGGCTCCATGTCGGAAGCCAGCGGCAACCCCCCTTCCGGGCATTGCTTCAGCCAGAATCCGCAAAGGGCCTGCACTTCCTTGTGTCTCAGTCCTGTGGGTTCATCGACCATGGTGTCTACGGAAGGCCATTGTTATCTGAAGATGGTATCTGAAGATCATCGTCATCCGCGCAGAACCGTTGCCAGCGGCCGCGGCGCACCCCGCAGCGTCTCCACTCCACGGCGCGCGGGACACCATAACGCCCGAGCACCGAATCGCGCAATTGATATCTCGCTCTCGCGGCGACGCGCCCCGGCTCACGCCGGCTCTTCCAGCTTCTTGGCGTCGAGTTCGCGCCGATCGCGCTCCTTCACGGCGTGTCCGGCCTGCTTTTCCGCCTTGGTCCGCCCGGTGCGTGCGCGGTTGGCACTGGCCTCCTGCTCGCGCAGGCGCTGTTCCCGAAGCTTGCGATAGCGATTGAGGTTGACGATCTCACCCATGCCGGCCTCCCCCATCCGGGGAACAGTTACCCGGGGACCAGTTCCGGGGAACGATCCGTTGCGTCCCCGATCCCGACCAACTAGCTTAGCGCAAGCCTGCGCCAGCGCAAGGCTTACTGTGACTGATTCGGATTTTTCCCGTGAAGCGGCTGGTTCAGGGCATTGTTTCGGTGTTGGGCTTGACCGTCGCGGGCATGCTGATCGTGCCCGGCGTCGTCGACTGGAACCACTTCAAGGCTCCGATCACCGAGGGCCTGCACGCCTTTACCGGACGGCAGGTCACCCTCGAGGGCGACGTGCGCTTTTCGGTGCTGCCGGTGCCGACCCTGTCGGTGGCCGGGGTGCGGATCGGCAACCCGGCCGGCGCCGGCAGTCCCGATCTGCTGCGTCTGGCCCGGCTCGAGGCCCGGGTGGCGCTGCTGCCGCTGTTCGCCGGACGAATCGAGGTCGAGCACATCGTGCTCGACCATCCCGAGTTGCGGCTGGACCCTCTCCCCGATGGCCGGCCCGGCTGGCTGCCGGATCCGGCGCCCCCGCCCGGGTTTCAGCTGCCCCGGACCATCCGCTTCGACCGCGTCGAGATTCACGACGGCACCCTGGTCTGGCGCGACGACGCCCAGGTCTTGCGCACCGGCGCCCGGGGCGGTGAAACCCGCCTCACCGGCCTGCACGCCCGGATCAGCGCCAGCAGCCTGAGCGGACCGTTCGAACTGGTCGGGCGGGGCGAAATCGCCGGCCTGCCCCTGAGCTTCGACGCCGCGACCGGCGCCATCGGCAAATGGGCGTCGACGCCGGTCCGGCTCGCCCTCGCCACCCTCGACGGCAAGACCAGCCTGCGCTTCGCCGGGTTGGCCGCGGCCGGCGACGAACCCCGGTTGCAGGGCGACCTCCGGGCCGAAGTCACCGGCTCGCTGGAAACCGTCGCGGCGGCCCTGGGCTTCGAGTGGCCGGCGCTCGTCCAGCCGCTCTCGCTCCACGCCGCCCTCGACGCCGGCCGCAAGACCGTGAGCCTGACCGGCATCGAGTTCCAGAACGGCGACCTCTCGCTCTCGGGCAATGCCCGTCTGACCCTGGCGGCCAACCAGCCCCCGGCCCTCGAGGCGAAGCTGACGGCGGGGCGGCTTGACCTCACCCCCTGGCTCACCTCCAAGCCCGGCGCCACGCCCGCCCTGGCCGCCCCGGGCCGGCCCGCCGCCCTGTCCGCCACCCTCGATCTCGGTGTCGACGCGCTCGGACTCGGGCCGGTCCTGCTGCGTCAGGCCGGACTGCGCGCCCGGCTGGCCGCCGGCACCCTCACCCTGGAGCGGCTGGGCGCGCTGGGACCGGGCGGCTCCGAATTCGCGGTCTCGGGCACGATCGCCGCCGGCTCCGACGGCGCCGCGCCCACCGCCGATCTGCGCTTCGACGCCAGCGCCGACAATCTGCGCATGCTGCTCGACCAGATCGGCCTCGACAGCGCCGGAGTGCCCGGCGACCGCCTGCGCCGCGCCGCGCTCGGCGGCCGGCTGCGCGGCGGTGCCAGCGACCTTCAGCTGTCCGGGCTGGAGATCGCCCTCGACACCAGCCGGATCACCGGACAGGCGGGCTATCGCAATCAGGGGCGGCCGGCGGTCTCGGTGCGGCTCGACGCCGATCATCTGGACCTCGACGCCTACCGCGCCGGGCTGTCGACGCCCGACCTCCGCACGCTCTCGGCCCGGCTCGACGGCCTCGATCTCAGCCTTTCGGCCCGGCTCGGCCTGCTGACCAGCGGCGGCGTCGCGCTCCGGGGCCTGGAACTCGACGCCAGCGCCGAACAGGGCGCGTTGACGTTGCGCTCGGTGCGCGCCGCCGATCTCGCCGGACTGGCCCTGAGCCTCCAGGGCAGCATCGCCGGGCTGGAGCCGCTGCGCGGCGTCGATCTCGCCTTCGGCGCCGAGACCGAGTCTATCGCCGGCGCCGAGCGGGTGTTCGGCCTGACGCTGCCGCCACCGCTGCGCCGGCTGGGCGCGCTGAAACTCGGCGGTCATCTGGCCGGCGACGGCGCCCGGCTCGCGGTCGCGCTCAATGCCGACGCCGAGGCCGGCCCGACCGCCCTCTCGGCCGAAATCGCGCGCGAAGGCAACCGCTGGCACCTTGCCGGCCTGCACGGCACCCTGGCCGGCACGGCGCTGAAGGGCGAGGGGGTGCTCGATCTGTCCGGCGCCCCGCCCGCCTTCGACCTCCGGCTGCGCGGCGGCGAGATCGGGCTCGACCGGCTGTGGCCCGAAACGCCGCGCCCGGCCCTGCACCGCTGGTCGGTGGAACCGCTGGAATTCGGCTGGCTGTCCGGCGTCACCGGCCGGCTGGCGCTGAGCGCCGCCGGCATCACCCTGTCCGGACGCCGGCTGAGCGGCGCCATCCTCGAGGCGGCGCTGGGCAACGGCACCCTGACCCTTGAGCGTCTCGAGGGCGAGTTGATGGGCGGCCGCCTCGCCAGTCACGGCCGGCTGAGCCGCGGCGAGGATGGCGCCTGCGCGGCCGCGGCCAGCCTGACCCTGACCGGCGCCCGCTTCGAACACGGCCTGCTCGACGGGCGCACCGCGCCGGGAACCGTCGATGTCGCCGCCGGCACCCTCGACCTCGAGGCGACCCTGACCGGCTCGGGCGGCAGCGAACTGGCGCTGGCCGGCTCGCTGGCCGGCTCCGGCCGCTTCGCCATCGGCAACGGCCGGCTGCGCGGCATCGACCTGCCGGGACTGAGCCAGCGCATCGCCAGTCTGCGCCAGCCCCAGGACGTCGCCCTCCGGCTCTCGCTCGGCCGGGGCGAGCCCGAGGGCGACACCCCCTTCGAGCGGCTCGACGGCGCCTTCGACATCGATCACGGCATCGTCACCGCCTCCGGCGTCCGCCTCGCCGCCGAAGCCGGCGCCGCCGAGACCGAAGGCGGCCTGGATCTGCCCAACCGTCTGTTCAATCTGGCCATTCGCCTGCGCCCCGAGCTGCTGCGTCCCGACCGGCAGCAGCCGCTGCCGCCAGCCAGCGTCCTGATCACCGGCAGCTTCGACCGGCCGCAACGAACTATCGACACCGGCGCCTTGCAGACCCATCTTCGCGAGATGCTGCTCGCCTCCCCGCCCCCCTGATGCCCCACCGAGGAAACCGCCCATGTCTCCGGTCAGCCTGTTGCTCAACGTGTTGTGGATCGTGTTCGGCGGCCTGTGGATGGCGATCGGCTGGGCGATCGCCGGGCTGATCATGGCCCTGACCATCATCGGCCTGCCCTGGGCCCGCTCGGCCTTCACCCTCGCCCTCTATGCCCTGGCGCCGTTCGGACGCACGGTGATCCGCCGCGATCAGCTCGAAGGACACGAAACCCTGGACACCGGCCCGCTGGGCGTGATCGGCAACATCGTCTGGCTGCTGCTCGCCGGCTGGTGGCTGGCGATCGAACATCTGGCAATCGCGCTCGGCTTCGCGATCACCATCATCGGCCTGCCCTTCGCCTGGGCCCACCTCAAGCTGGCGGGGCTGTCGCTGTGGCCGGTGGGCATGATCGTGGTGGCCACCGAAGACCTGCCGCCGCCGCGCTGAGCCGCCATGCCGCGCCGCCATCTTGATCCGGACGGGCCGGACGTGCACAGTGAAGCGCGACCACCCCTCACGGAGTACACCCGAATGAATCGCGGCATATTGACCCTGGCAATCACGGGCATGGTCCTGGCCCTGACCATCCCGGCCGCCGGCGCCGGCCCCCTGAACGGCACGGTCCAACTGGCCCAGGCCCAGGACGACAAGGGCGATAAGGCCGACACCCCCCGCCCGCGGCGGCAGCGGATGTGCGACACCGCCGAGGAGCGCCACAAGGAGACCCTGGCCACCGCCGAGGCCAAGCTCAAGCTCACCGAAGCCCAGAAGCCGGCCTGGACCAAGTTCGCCGAGGCCGCCAACGCCGCGCATCAGAGCATGTTCCAGGCCATGTGCGGCGACGCCAAGGCCACCCCGGCCCGCACCCTGCCCGAGCGGCTGGCCCGCGAGGAGGCGATGGCCCAGGCCAGACTCAGCCATCTCCAGGCCGTCGGCCCGAGCCTGCTCGAGCTGTACAAGGCGCTGACCCCGGAACAGCAGAAAACCGCCGACCACCTGCCGCTCGCCGGCCACGGCCACGACCGCCGCCACCACAACGGCCCGCACATGGGTCCCGGTAACGGCCCCGGCAACGGCCATGGTCCCGACCACGCCCACGGCAACGGTCCGAACCAGCAGGGCCAGTGAAAGCGGAAAACATCCGGGCTCGCCATGGCGGCGGGAAATTGCTAGAATCGCCGCCATGGTCAAGCTCACACGCATCTACACCCGGGGCGGCGACGGCGGTCAGACCTCGCTCGGCGATGGCCGGCGGGTAGCCAAGCACGATCAGCGGGTCGCCGCCTATGGCGCGGTCGATGAAACCAACGCCGTGATCGGCCTGGCCCGCCTGCACACCGCCGCCGCACCCGAGATCGACGCCATGCTCGGGCGCATCCAGAACGATTTGTTCGATCTCGGCGCCGACCTGTGCACCCCCGCGGAAGACCAGCCGAAACACCCGCCGCTACGGATCGTCCCGGCCCAGGTCGAGCGGCTCGAACGCGAGATCGACGCCCTCAACGCCGGCCTGCCCGCCCTGAATTCCTTCATCCTGCCCGGCGGCACTCCGACCGGGGCGTGGCTGCATCTCGCGCGCACCGTCTCGCGCCGGGCCGAGCGGGAAATCACCCTGCTCGCCGAACGCGAGCCGGTGGCGGCTCCGGCATTGCACTACATCAACCGTCTCTCGGACCATCTCTTCGTGCTCGGCCGGATCGTCAACGACCAGGGCCGCGCCGATGTGCTGTGGGTTCCCGGCGGCAACCGCCAAGCTTGAGCGTCATGGATTTCACCGATAGCCAGCTCGAACGCTACGCCCGCCACATCATGCTGCCCGAGGTCGGCGGCACCGGTCAGGAGCGCCTGCTGCGCGCGCGGGTGCTGGTGGTCGGCGCGGGCGGACTCGGCTCGCCGCTGCTGCTCTATCTGGCCGCCGCCGGGGTCGGCACCTTGGGCGTGGTCGATCCCGATGTCGTCGACCTGTCCAACCTGCAACGGCAGGTGATTCACGATGGCGGCTCCCTCGGCCGTCCCAAGGTCGACAGCGCCGCCGAGCGCATCCGGGCGATCAATCCCGAGATCGTGGTCGAGCGCCATCACACCAAGCTGACCGCCGCCAACGCCGCCGAACTGATCGCCGGCTACGACGTGATCGCCGACGGCACCGACAACTTCACCGCCCGCTTCCTGATCAACGACACCTGCTTTTTCACCGGAAAAACCCTGGTTTCGGCGGCGATCTTGCGCTTCGAAGGCCAGATTTCGACCTTCAAGCCCCATCTCGGCCCGGCCCACCCCTGCTATCGCTGCCTGTTTCCCGAGCCGCCGCCGCCCGGACTGGTGCCGAGCTGCGCCGAGGGCGGGGTGTTCGGCGCGCTGGCCGGCGCCATCGGCTCGTTCCAGGCCATCGAGGTGCTGAAGGAACTGCTGGGCATCGGCGACAGCCTGTCGGGCCACTTGCTGCTGATCGACGGCCTGACCAGCACCTTCCGCAAAATCAAGGTCCCCCGCGATCCCGACTGCCGCCTGTGCGGCCCGGCACCGGAAGTCCTACTGTCGCAATAGGGGAATCGCGACCTCCGATTCCTGTGACAATTCGCAACAGCCTGATTTCCCGAACCCGCCGAATATGGTAGCGGTTGTGACGGTGGCTGGGGCGGGCGAACCAAAGGGGAGTGGTCATGGCGGAGGTCGGTTTCTTCGAGCGCTACAAGGTCGGGGCCCGGATCAATTCCGGTTTCGCGATCGTCCTGGTGCTGCTGGTCGCCGTCGCCGTGGTCGCGGTGATCAACCTGCGCAGCGGCGCCAGCGGCCTGAAGGATTACGCCCGAGTCTCGAGCAACACGGTCAAGGTGGTCGGCATCACCGCCGAGGTCGCCGAAATGCGCCGCCGGGTCGTGCTGTTCGCCGAAAGCGGCGATGAAAAGCCGCTCAGCCGGGCGCGGGAGCTGATCGGCGGCATCGGCACCGGGCTGGAGGCTCTGATCGCCGACACCGTCGCCGCCGACCGCCGCCAGATGCTGACCGAAATGCTCGAGTCGATCCATCTCTACGGCAATACCCTGGAACAAGCGGTGACGCTGCGCGCCCAGCGCGAAACCATGTTCACCGAGACCATGGCCGCCGTTGCCGGCACGCTGAGCGCCAGCATCGCCGAGGTGACCAAACAAGCGATGGCCGAGGGCGATTACCCGCTGGCCGCCCGGGCCGGCATCGCCGAAAACGCCTTCACCATGGCCCGCTACTGGGCCGCCCGCTATACCGCCAAGGACGAGCAGCGCTTCGCCGACTCCGCGGCCGATCAGATCGCGCTGTTCCGCAAGAACATTGCCGATCTGCTGCCCCAGGTGACCAAGCCCCGGCTGATCGACAAGCTCGAGACCGCCGCCACCGCCGCCGCCGAATACCAGCAGCGCTTCGGCGAGTCCCAGACCCTCAACCGCAGCTTCGACGATCTGGTCTACAAGACCCTGGCCGGCATCGGCGTCGACTTCGCCGACAAGGCCGCCAAGCTGCGGGACGCCCAGCTCAAACGCAACACCGACCTGATGGCCGCCACCGACCAGGGCATGAGCACCGCCGTCACGGTGACCATCGGGCTGTCGCTGGCGGCGCTGCTGCTCGGTCTGCTGTGTGCGCGCCTGATTTCCTCCAGCATCATCCGCCCGGTCGAAGGCGTGCGCAAGGTGATGGTCGACCTCGCCGAGGGCCATCTCGAGGTTGTCGTGCCCTACACCGGCGGTCAGGACGAACTGGCCGAGATGGCGCGGGCGGTTCAGACCTTCAAGGAGATGTCGACCGGCGCGGTGCGCGCCGGCTGCGCCCTGGATCAGGTCACCGCCAACGTCATGATGGCCAACACCGAGGGGCTGATCACCTACGTCAACCCGGCGCTGATCCGGATGTTCCGCACCGCCGAGAGCGATCTGCGCCAGGTGATGCCCAGTTTCGACGCCGGGACGCTGGTCGGACGGAATTACGACGAGTTCCATCGCCGGCCCGAGCATCAGCGCCAGCTGCTGGGCAGCCTGACCACCACCCATCGGGGGCAGGCCGCGGCCGGACGCCGGACCTTCCAGATCATCGCCAATCCGGTGGTCAGCCGACTCGGGGTGCGGCTGGGCACCGTGATCGAATGGCGCGATCTCACCGACGAACTGCTGATCGAAGAGGAGATCAAGGGCATCGTCGAGGGCGCCCTGCATGGCGACCTGTCCCGCCGGATCGCCCTCGAGGGCAAGAGCGGCTTCTTCCGCGCGATCAGCGAGGGCATCAACGGCATCGCCGGCACGGTCTCCGACGTCTCCGAGGAGCTGGCCACCTCCCTCGACGCCCTGGCCGGCGGCGATCTCAGCCAGCGCATCGACAAGACCTACGAAGGCGTGTTCGGCCGGCTCAGGAACGACTACAACGCCACCGCCGACAAGCTGGCCGAAGTGGTCGGGCGGATCACCGAGGCCACCCAGACCATCAGCTCGGCCGCCGCCGAAATCTCGACCGGCAGCATCGATCTCGCCGAGCGCACCGAACAGCAGGCGTCGAACCTGGAAGAGACCGCGGCGGCGATGGAACAGCTCGGCGCCTCGACCCGGCGCAACGCCGAAAACGCCAGCCAAGCCAACCGCAAGGCCGCCGAGGCCAAGACCGCCGCCGAACATGGCGGCACGCTCGCCGGCTCGGCGGTGGATTCGATCAAGCGCATCGAACAGGCCAGCCGCAAAATCACCGAGATCATCGGGGTGATCGACGAAATCGCCTTCCAGACCAACCTGCTGGCCCTGAACGCGGCGGTGGAAGCGGCGCGGGCCGGCGACGCCGGCAAGGGCTTCGCGGTGGTGGCGCAAGAGGTGCGGGTGCTGGCCCAGCGCTCGGCTCAGGCGAGCAAGGAAATCAAGACCCTGATCACCGCCAGCGACGCCCAGGTCCGCGATGGTGTCGAGATGGTTCAGAAGGCGGGCGGGGCGCTCGGCGGCATTGTCGACAGCGTCAACCGGGTGGCGCAGATGATCGTGGAAATGGCCGCCGCCAGCTCCGAGCAGGCCACGGCGATCGGTGAAATCAACTCGGCGGTGGCCATGCTCGACGAAACCACCCAGAAAAACGCCGCGCTGGTCGAGGAAACCACCGCCGCCGCCCAGTCGATGGCCGGCCAATCCCGCGATCTCAAGGACCTGATGGCCTTCTTCATCACCTGAGACCGTCCCGGTTTTCCAAAGGCCCACGGCCTTTGGCAGGGTCAAGGGGTGGCAGGGTCAAGGGGCGGCGCCCCCTTGCCTTCCCCTTTGCGCCTTCACCCAGCGCCACCCATCACGGCGAAAAGCGCAGGCGCTCGGACGGAAAGTGCAAAGTTACCGTCGTCCCCGTGTTCGCGCCCTGGCGGCTCTTGATCGTCAGCCGGCCGCCATGGAGTTCGACCAAACTGCGGGTGAGGTACAGGCCGATGCCGGTCCCGGTGTGCCGGCGGTTCATCGCGGTGTCGACCTGAACGAACGGCTGCGCCAGCCCGGCGATCCGGTCGGCGGGAATGCCACAGCCCGTGTCAACGACCTCCAGCCGCAACCCCGCGCTGTCCCAATGGGCGCCCAGGGTGATCCGCCCGCCCGCCGGCGTGAATTTGACGGCGTTGGACAGCAGATTGAGCAGCATCTGGCGCACCGCCCGGCGGTCGGCTCGCAAATGCGGGGCAATGCTGGCCGAACGGGCGATCACCGTGCCTTTTTCGGCGGCGCGCGGCCCGACCAACCGCACCGCGTCCTCGAAGGCGTCGTTGACCACCAGCCACTCGTCGCTCAGTTCGAAGTGGCCGGCCTCGATCTTGGCCAGATCCAGCACTTCGTTGATCAGGTCGAGCAGATGGCGGCCGCTGCTGAAGATCGCCTCGGCATATTCGCGATAGCGCGCATTGCCCATGACGCCCAGCACCTCACTGGCCATCATCTCGGAAAACCCGATGATGGCGTTGAGCGGGGTGCGCAACTCGTGGCTCATGTTGGCCAGGAACTGGGATTTGGACTGGTTGGCCCGCTCGGCGGCTTCCTTGGCCTGAATCAGCGCCTGCTGATCGAGCTTGCGGGCGGTGATGTCCTGGCAAACGCCGAAGCGGCCGATCTCGACCCCGTCCTCGTCGCATTCGCGCTGGCTCTCGACCCAGAGCACCCGCTCCTCGCCGCTGGAGCGAATGATGCGGAACTCGCCCTCCTGGACCGAGGTCCGCCGGCCGCGCGCGGTGAGCAAACGGCGCACCTGCTCGCGGTCTTCGGGATGGATGCAGGCGAAGATCGTGGCCGGAGACAGGCGGAACGCCTCGGGCTCGACCCCGAACAACCGGAACATCTCGTCGGACCAGAAGACCAGACGGGTCCGGTGATCGTAGCGCCAGCCGCCGAGTTGGGCGATGCGCTGGGCCGCCGACAGTTCGGCCTCGCGTTCGCGCAACTTCTGCTCGCGCCCGTGACGCTCGGTGATGTCTTCGTAAATCGTGAGGCCGGCGCCCTCGGCGGCGTCAAGCTCGCGCACCTCGATGCGCCGGCCGCCCGAAATATCCATCTCGAAGCGGTTCGGACGGCGCTGGTGGCGATCCTGCCGCTCGGCGATCCAGCCTTCGATCTCCCGCGCGCGCTGAAGACCGGGGGCCTGGCCATGGGAAGCATACAGCCCGCGTTCGGCACAGGCGCGCACCAGGTCGGCGAACGGCCGGCCGGGGACGATCAGATCCGCGATGCCGGGAAACATCGTGCGCATGCGCGCATTGGCCAGCACGATGCGGTCCCGGGCATCGCACAGCAAAAACCCCTCCTGAAGCGCCCCGAGCGCATCGTGAAGCCGGGCGCTGGTCTGCTCGAGGCTGGGGCGGTTCATCTCATGATCGCCATCATGGAACAGCACGGCGACGAAGCCCTCGGGCTCAGGCGCCTGCCGTTCCCGCACCAGCAACAGCAGGGGAAAGCTCGTGCCATCCTTGCGCCGGCCGAACAGCTTGCGCCGCCGCTCGCCCGCCGCCGGCCACGCGCGGTCGCGGGCCTCGGCCATGTAGCGGTCATGCTGGGCAGCGTGGGCCTCCGGCATCAGCACCGTGACGTTGGCCCCCATCACCTCTTCCGCCCGATAGCCGAAGATGCGCCCGGCTCCGGCGTCGAAGCTGTCGATCAGCCCCCGGCGATCGCTGCCGACCACGCCGTCGGCGGCGGTCGCCAGCACCGCGAAGCCGGGGGCGACACCGATGAACCCCGAAACGGCGGTGATCGGCGCACGCTCGTCGACCACCGTGACCGTGCTGACCGTGAAGCGACCGCCGCTCATGCCCGACATCACCGAAGCGCTGGCCACCACCGAGCGGCCCGGCTCGCCCGGGTAGGGAAAGCGCAACTCGGCCCGGTCGCCCAGCGCGCCCCGGAGCAGGTCGGCATAGCCCGAAGAAAACAGGCCGTCGCCGCCCTCAAGCAGAACCGCCACCGGCCGCCCGGTCAACTCGGCCTCGGAGCGACCGTGAAGACGGCTGAACGCGCCGTTGACCCGCAGCATCGAGCCCTCGGCGTCAACAACGCACAACCCCGGCTCGGCGTTCACGGCCACAGGCAAGCATCCCGCAGGAGAAAATAATTCATCAGGCACGGAACACCTTCCGGTCCATCCAGCCGTAATGATCTTAGAAGCGGGTACTGTAGGAACGGTTAACGGCCTCGGCTTATTGCCGCTTGCCTGAAATATTTTCGCCCCCCGGGGCAAAACCCGGGAAGAGCAAGAGCAAGCCCAGGGCGTTGCCCTGGACCCACCAAAGGCCGCGGGCCTTTGGAAACCGGAACCAGAGCGGGGCGCTAACGCCGCTTGCGCACGGTGACCTCGATTTCGATCTTGATCCGCGGATCGACCATCTGCACGCCGATCGTGGTGTTGGCCGGACGGCTGATGCCGAGGAAGCGGCCGAAGACCGGCGCCACCCGCTCGAAATCGGCGACATCGGCCAAATAGGCATGGACCCTGACCGTCTCGTCGAGGCTGGCGCCGGCCTGGGCCAATGCCGCCCGGATATTGAGAAACGCCTGCTCGGTCTGCGCCACCACATCCTCGGAGATGCTGCCGGCGGCATAATCGAAGCCGGTGGTGCCGGACACGAACACCCAGCGGCCATCGACCACCGCCCGTGAATAGCCCATGACCTTTTCGAAGTCGGAACCGGAAGAAATCAGTTTGCGCGCCATGATGCAGCCTCTCCTCACGCTGTGGGCAAATCGGAGTGCGAGCTATTGCCGGAGCCGCCGCGCCAAGTCCATCAAATTCGCCGCGGCGGCGCGACACGCCCTGCCGTCCCACGACTCACGCGAGTCATACCCATTGGTATGCCGCAAGGCCGAAATTGCCGAGCGGAATACCGCTCTATCAAAAGGATACGCGACTCTGATCGCCAGACGGCTCGTCCGTACACAGTGAGTCAAAACCGGGCTTTTTGTGAGTCCGAGGTGAGTCACGGCTGGCTCACGCCCGGCGCACGGTCTCGACGCGGCTGCGCCCGCCGCCCTCGGCGATCACCCGCACCTGGATGCCGATGCGCTCGATCATCGCCGGCACATGGCTGACCACCCCGACCGACCGGCCGCCGGCCTGGAGCGCTTCCAGGCACGACAGCGCGACATCCAGGCTGTCGGGGTCGAGCGCGCCGAAGCCCTCGTCGATGAACAGGGTGCCGATGCCGGCACCGCCCCCGGCCATCGCCGACAGCCCGAGGGCAAGCGCCAGGGAGATCAGGAAGGTTTCACCGCCCGAGAGACTGTGCACCGAACGCACCTCGTCGCCCATGTCCTGATCGGCGACCTGGATTTCCAGGTCGGACCCGGCCGCCCGTTCGAGGCGGTACCGGCGGGCGAGGTCGGCCAACTGCGCGTTGGCGTGGCCGAGGACTTGATCCAGACTCAGGCCCTGGGCGAATCTGCGGAACTTATCGCCGCTGGCCGAGCCGATCACCTGATCAAGCCCGCCCCACAACTCGCAGACCTGCCGCTGCGCCTCGATCTCCGCGACCATCCCGGCCAGCCCCGTACGCGCCTGATCATCCTGACGGATGCGTACACCAAGAGCGTACACCAGCTCACGCGCCGTCTTGAGTGCCGAGTCCGCCGCTGCCAGCGCCATCCCGGCTTCGGCGGCATCGCCCGTCGGCGCCTCCGGAACGGCCTGATGGCGCGTGAGCAGCCGCTGCCGCTCCGCCAGGGTCGCCGCCGCCGTGTCGAGGGCGCGATCAAGGGCCGCCAGCCGCGCCCCGGTGGCCTCCAGCCAGGCCTGATCATGGCGCAGCAGGTGACGAACGCTCTCCTCCTCCTGTCCGGCCGCCGCCAGTGCCGCCGCGAAAGCCGCCGCGGCCTCATCCGCCGCCGCCCGCCGCCGCGCCGCATCGTCAAGCGCCGAGTCGCGCTGCTGTACCGCCCGCGCCAGCGCCAGACCGGCACCATGATGCCCCTCCCGGGCCTCGGCCTGCGCCCGCCCGGCCTCGCGCCGCGCCG
This sequence comes from uncultured Rhodospirillales bacterium, assembly GCA_903856295.1. Taxonomy (GTDB): domain Bacteria; phylum Pseudomonadota; class Alphaproteobacteria; order Azospirillales; family Azospirillaceae; genus BOG-933. Next base: position 17,708 of record CAIOBP010000194.1, read on the forward strand.
CCATCGCCTCCTGCCGCACCGCCGCCGCCGCCCGCCCGCCGAGCACACCGGCCCGCTCGGCGCCGCGCTGACGCCGCTGCTCCCCCAGGTCCTGCGCGCCCGCCACGGCGTGCGCTTGCGTCGTCGTCGCCGCCTCGACCCGAGCCAGCAGCCCCTTGCGATCGGCCCCGAGCCCGTCGCGGCGCCGCTCCGCCCCGGCGAGCGCCTGCTGATCCGCGAGCAGGGCCGCCACCGCCGCGGCCAGTTCGCGCCGGAAGCGCCCGGCATCGGCGGCCCAACCGCCGCGCCAGTCGCCCAACCCCGCGAAGGGGGCATCCAGTTCGCTCAACACCCGCGCGAACTCCAAAGCGGCGCCGGCCGCCGCCACCGCCGCGTCCGCCGCGGCCAGACGGCACCGATGGGCCTCGGCCTCGCGCTCCTGCCCGGTAATCCCGGCCAACTCGGCCTCGATTTCAGCCGACCGCGCCGCCAGCACCGCCGCGACGCCCGCCCCGGCCGGACTGTCGGGCACCTGCGGACCGTCCGCAGCCCGCCAGTCTTCGCCCAGACCGACCAGCGCCGCCTCGGCCGCCGCGCAACGCTGTTCGGCCAGTTCGGCCTGACGCCGCGCCGCCGCCGCTGCCGAACGATGGCCGCCGAGCGCCTCGCTCAGCGCCCGGAGTTCGGTGCGCACCTGATCGACCCGGCCCTGCTGGCCGGCGAGCAGATCATCAAAAACCGCGCGCCGCCGCCCGGCCCAGGGGTGCTCCGCCGCCCCGCACACCAGACAGGGTTCCCCGGCCGCCAGTCCGGCCCGCAGGGACTCGACCTCGCCGCTGCGGGCGAGGTGCAGACGATGCAAGGCCGCCTCGGCCTCGGCAAACCCCGCCTGGGCCAGCGCCAACGCCGACTCGGCCGCCGCCGCCGCGGCGAGGTCAGCGGCCGACTGGTCGCGCTGCCGCTCCGCCTCGGCCCGCGCCTGCAACCGGTCGGCGACCGAACGCGCCGCCGCGTCTGCCAACGCGCCCAGTGTACGCACACGGTCGCGGCGCCGCTCCGCCGCCGCGCGCGCCGCGCCGAGCTGGGCCGACGCCATGACCGGCCGACCGGACAACTCTGAGAAAATACCTTTCTTGCCAATAAGATGGCTCTCGGCATCCGCGACAGACCGGTCAAAGTCAACACGCGTCAAGGCGACCGGTTGCTCATCCCCAACCCGACCGGCCAGACGCTTTCGACTGTCGACGAGAGTCGCCAGCGCCGCCCCGGCGCGGGCCAACGTACTCTGCCAGCGCGGCCACTCCGCGGCGACCGGAGCCACGGCCGTACGTGTCGTCAGCGCCTGCTGCCGGCGAGCAATCTCGGCGGTCAGCGCGCCAACTTCGCGCTCGAGCGCCGCCAACGCCGCCCGTTCGCTCTCGGCCTGCGCCACCGCCCGATCACGTCCGGCCTCAGCGGCACGCACCTCCACCTCCAGACGCGCAAGCTCGGTGTCGAGCAGCAGCGCCCGTTCAAGGTGCGGCTCCAGGCTCAGCCACGCCGCCTCGGCGGCTTCCTGATGCCGTTCGGCCGTCGCCAGCCGCTCGCCCGCGCTTTCGTGCCGGGTGTGGGCGGTCGCCAGCGCCGCCTCGGCGCTTTGGGCCTTGGCCGCCGCCTCCACAGCCTCCCGCCGGCTGCGCTCGCACTGCTCCAGAGCCGGGCGCAGGGACTGGACCCGGCGCGCCGCCTCGAATTCCCGGCGCTCGCCCTCCCCCGCCTGCCGCGCCGCCAGCGCCGCCCCATGCTCCGTACCCGCCGCCTCCAGATCCCGGCTGAGCTCGCCCAGCCGACGGTGCCAGTCGCATGCCCGCCCGGCCGCCGCCGCCGCCGCTTCGGCACCGCGCACGGCATCCCCGGCCGCCGCCGCCTCGACCTCCAGCGCCGCCCGGCCGTCGGCATCCAGCACGGCCAACCCGCTGCGCTTTTCCTCCAGCGCCGCCAGCTTCCGCCGTTCGGCCTCGGCACGCTCGTACGCCGCCTTCGACAGCCGGGAGTAGATTTCGGTGCCGGTGATCTGCTCCAGCAGAGCCGAGCGGTCCTTGACCGGCGCCTTGAGAAAGGCCGCGAAATCGCCCTGGGCCAGCAGCACGGCGCGACGGAACTGCTCGAAATCCAGCCCGAGCAGCCGTTCGATCTCGGCGCGGGTCTCGGTGACGGTGCCTCCGAGCGCCTGACGGTCCTCAAGCCGGAGCAAGCTCTGCTCCACGGCCTGAAGCTTGCCGCCCGGCCGGTTGTTGGCCCGCCGCACCGCCCAGCGCGCCCGGTAGCGCTGGCCGTCCCGCCCGACGAAATCGGCTTCGGCCCAGCCGGAACCGACGCCCCGGCGCAGCACCCCGCGCACATCGGTGGTGGAAATCCGCTGATCCGCCGGGTCGTCGTCACGGCCAAGCAGGGCGCCACTGCCCCCGGGCAACCGGGGCAAACGGTTGAACAGCGCCAGACAGAGCGCATCGAGAATCGTGCTCTTGCCGGCGCCGGTGGGACCGGTGATCGCGAACAGTCCGGCCATAGCCAGTGGCGGCTCCGCGAGATTGACCTCGAAGGCATCGGCGAGACTGGCAAGATTGCGGCCACGAATAGCAAGGAGCCTCATTCCGCGTCCTCCTGGCCGTGCACGGTCTCGAGCAAATCGTGAAACGCCGCGAGGTGGGCCGGCGAGGGTTCGGAGCGCAGGCCGCGCGCCCAGCAGCGCCGGAACACCTCCTCGGGCGCCAGCACCGAAAGCGGCACCGCCGGCCCGGCCAGGGCGCGGCCATGACCGCCGCTCTCCAGCGCCAGCCGCACCAGTCGCACCGCCTTGTTCGCCACCGCCTCCTCGACCCGCGCCCGCAGCCCCGGCGCCGGTTGGTCGAGGCGCACCGTCAGTTCCAGCAGCGGCCAGGCGGCCCGGCCGCCGCCATCCCCGGCCACCGCCTCGGGCAAGGCCGCCAGCAGCGCCGGCACCGCCTCGGCCGAGGGCGCGGCCAGCCGGAGAATCTCGACGAAGCGCGGCACCGGCACCGCCTGCCAACCGGCCAACCGGCCGGCCTGAAACTCCACCAGCACCACCTGATGATGATAGCCGGCCTCGTCGAGCGCCAGCGGCAGCGGCGAACCGCTGTAGCGCACCGCCTCCCGGCCGCCGACGCTCTGGGCGCGGTGCAGATGCCCAAGCGCGACATAATCGATGTCGGCGGGAAACAGCTCCACCGGCAAGGCGTGCAGGTTGCCGCGCAGGATTTTCCGTTCGCTGAGGTCCGAGACCTGCCCTCCGGCCATATAACAGTGTCCGAGCGCGATCACCGGCTGATCCGACGCCCGCCGCGCCCGCAACGCCGCGAAAATCTCCTCGTGAACCGCGCGAACCCCCGCGATCTCGGGCTCGTCGCCCGCCAAAGCCGGCAAATCGCCGGGACGAAGGTAGGGAATGGCCGCACACCAGCCGCCCCCGGCCAACGGCACCAGCAACCGTTCGACATCGAGAGCGCCATCGGCGCCGCGGCGCAGCCCGCCGACCACCCGCACGCCCAACTCCTCAAGCAAGGGAGACGGCGCCTCCAGCCGGCCGCCGCTGTCGTGGTTGCCGGCAATGATCACCACCGCCAGCTCCGGCCGCAGCCGCCGCGCCCGCGCCAGGAACTGGTACAGCAGCCGCTGGGCGCTCACCGGCGGATTCTGACCGTCGAAAACATCGCCGGCAATGGCCAGCACATCGACCGCGCGCTCGACCAGCAGCGTGCCCAGCCACTCGAGAAACCGATCGTGCTCAAACTCCCGCGCCTCACCGTGCAGGGTCTGGCCGAGATGCCAGTCGGCGGTATGCAGCAGGCGCATGAGCAGTCCCTATCCGTGGCACCGACGACGTCCGGCAGCCAGCGTATAAGGCGCCCTCCGGTGCCTGTCCACACCAGCCGCGAAACCGAGTCGCAGCCTGCCAAGACCCAGAAAGCGCGGTAAACCCGGGAATCCCAGCTTTCATTCCTTAAGATGAAGCAAAGAGATTACGTTCGCTCGCCCCCTGTTGCGACGCTGCCACGCCTGCACAAGATAACGACCGCGGCAACGAAAAAGTTCGAACAGTTCACCCCTTTTCGTTTTAATTCTGGAGTGACAGTTCAGATATCGGTGACTCAGAGTCGCCCAGGCGAGCTAGAGCGACGGTAGAGCAAGGATTAACGAAGCGGCTTGCCCCTCCGCTCTTGACCTGCTAAAGACACGATTAACTTGGTACGAACAAAAAACGAGGTCGGACATGGACACGCCGGATAACAGCGATATCACCAGTTTGACGGCGCGAATCGTCGCCGCCTACGTCAGCCATCATCAACTTCCCGTTTCGGAGCTTCCGCGGCTGATTCAGAGCGTCCGCGACAGCCTTCAGCGCCTGACCGCGCCCGCCGAGGAGGCTCCCGCCAAGGAAGAGCTGAAGCCTGCGGTTCCGATCAAGAAGTCGGTCACGCCCGACTACATCGTGTGCCTGGAAGACGGCAAGAAGCTGAAGATGCTCAAGCGGCACCTGATGTCCAGCTATGGCATCACGCCCGACGAATATCGCGCCAAATGGGGCCTGCCGGCCGACTATCCGATGGTCGCCCCCAACTATGCCAAGGCCCGCTCGGACTTGGCGGTGAAGCTCGGCCTCGGCCGCCGCTCGGGCGACAGCGAAGGCTGATCGGGTCCACCCGGTGGATCGCTACGAAGGGGGGCGCGAGCCCCCTTTCGCCGTTTCTGGACCTCCCCCGACGCTCACGGCCGCTTGCGATTGCGGGCGTAGACCGCGGCCAGAGTCCGGATGGCGCTGGCCTGATCGGCGGGCGGCGCCGGCTTGGCTGGTCCTCCGGCGACACCTCCGGCGACGGGGCGGCGCTGCGGCGCTGCCGGCTTGGCCACCGGCGGGCCTCCCAGAATGTCGGCCGCGCTCAAGCCGCCGCCTTTGCTCTCCCCGCCCTCGCCATCGCCGCCGCCGAGTTGGCTGAGCACCTGCATCAGGTCCGACTGGGACAGTTTGGGGGCCGGCCGGGCCGGCGGACCGCTCATTCCGGGCACGCTGACGCCGCGCTTGACCGCACCGGCGATCGCGGCGCCGGAAATCGCCTTGATAAAGGGCTGGGCCATCGCCTTGAGCAGGCGGTCATCGGTCATCGCCCACTTCATCAACGCGTTCTGGGCCAGCGACCGGCTGCCCTTGGCCGCCACCAGCGCTTCACGCACCTTGCCGTCGAGGTAGGAATCGCTCATCCTTGCTCTCTGCCCTTGAGATTGTAGGGCGGCTTGGCCGCGGCACCCAGTCTACAGGATCGCGCAGGCTTTGCCCACGGAAAGCAAGAGGGGGACCATGAGACCGGCGCGCAATGACAGTGACCCATCGGCGCGCCGGAATCGGCCGCGCGCCACATGGCGCGGATGCCCTGACGAGTCCGGGCGACACCGGAAAGAGAGTATCCGGTGCTGATCGATATCTTTTCCGATCTGGTCTGTCCCTGGTGTTACATCGGCGTCAACCGGCTGGCGCGAGCGCTCGGTGAACGGCCGAAGCTCCGGCCGCAGCAATTCTGGCACCCCTTCCTGCTCAGCCCCAACCTGCCGGTCGCCGGCATCGACAGCGCCCTGTATCACACCATCCGCTTCGGCAGCCGCGAGCGCGCCCGGAAAATGATGGCGGTGGTCGAGGAAACCGCCGAACGCGACGGCCTGCCGCTCAATCTCGAGCGGATCAGCCGCACCCCCAACACCCTGACCGCCCATCGGCTGGTGCTGCTGGCGGAAACCACCGATCATGGCGAAACGCTGATCCAGGCGCTGTTTTCCGCCTATTTCGTCGACGGCCTCGACATCGGCGACCCCGGCGTGCTGCTGGCGCTGGCGGAAGCCGCCGGGCTCGATCCCGAACAGAGCAAGGCCTGTCTCGCCGGCGACGGCCGCCAGGACCTCGCCCGCTTCCAGGCCGAAGTGCATGGGCACCAACTCGACCTCCACGCCGTGCCCTGCTTCATCTTCGAACGCCGCTTCGTGCTGGCCGGCGCCCAGGAACCGGTAGCCTTCCTGCCCCTGCTCGATCTTGCCGCCGGAGACACCGGCATCGCGGCGTGATCCCAGGGGACGCCGCCCGTAACGGGGGCTGGGGCCTCCAGGCCCCAGGCAGGGAGCGCGAGGGCAAGGCGGCCCCTCGTCTCTCTCAGCGCCGCGCCGCCAACCGCGCCTCGATGGCATCGACCACCAGCGCCTCGACCTGCCGGTTCTCCAGACGATTGATCTGCTGGATGCCGGTGGGCGACGTGACGTTGATTTCGGTGAGATAATCGCCGATGACGTCGATGCCGCAGAACAACAGGCCGTTCTCGCGCAGCATCGGGCCGATGGCGGCACAAATGTCCTGTTCGCGGGCGGTGAGCGCGGTCTTGGCCGCCTGACCGCCGGAATGGAAGTTGGCCCGCGCCTCGCCGGTCTGGGGCATGCGGCTGACCGCGCCCACCGGTTCGCCCTCGACCAAAATGATGCGCTTGTCGCCCTGGCGGATTTCCGGCAGATAGCGCTGCACCATCAACGGCTCGCGGGGGATCAACTGGCCGAACAGCTCAAGAATCGAACTCAGATTCTCGTCGCCGGGCTGAAGGTGGAACACGCCCGAGCCGCCGCAGCCGAACAGCGGCTTGATGATGATGTCCCGGTACTCGACCCGGAAGGCTTCGATCTCGGCGCGATCGCAGGTGATCAGCGTCGGCGGCATCAGGGCGGGAAAATGGGTGACCAGCAGCTTTTCCGGAGCGTTGCGCACCTGCACCGGATCGTTGCACACCAGCACCCGCTCGGGCAGATGCTCCAGCAGGTGAGTCGAGGTGATGTAGGCGAGATCGAACGGCGGATCCTGGCGCAGCAGCACGACATCGAACTCGGCCAGCGCCACCGTGCGCGGCGCGCCAAGCTGAAAATGCGCGCCCTTGCGCCGCTCCAGCGTCAAATCCCAGCCCCGCGCCACCAACTGATGGTGACGCAGCGACATATGCCGGGGCTGGTAATAAAACAGCGTATGACCACGCCGCTGGGCCTCCAGGGCGATCACGAAGGTGCTGTCGGCGTCGATGTCGATGGACTCGACCGGGTCCATCTGGATGGCGATTGAGAGGGTCATGGCGGCAATTTCAATGGCTGGGGAGATAACGGATAAGGGTCATGATCGCACCGATGACGGCCATGAATCCCGCGGCACCAACGCCGACGACCCACCGAATCATCCGTGACTCGGTCTCGGCGGCCCGGCGCTCGATCCGCTCGTTAAGGGACTCGAAATGGGCCTGCTCCCGCGCCACCATCTCGCGCATATCGGAGCGGAGAGTCTGCTCGATCTCGCGCATGTCGGACCGCAGGGACTGATCCATCTCGCGCATGTCGGAGCGAAGGGTCTGATCCATCTCGCGCATATCCGAGCGAAGAGCTTGATCCGTTTCACGCATAGCGGCACGGAGAGACTGCTCGATCTCGCGTATATCGGAGCGGAGGGTCTGCTCGATCTCGCGTATATCGGAGCGGAGAGCCTGCTCGATCTCGCGCAGTTCGCCGCGAATGGTTTGGCCCATCTCGCGAACATCGGGCTTGGTCGCGAGTTCGGCGCCGGACATCGCTTCGGCCAGGGCGTCGGCGACACCCTCAGCCTGCTCCGCCGACATCTGGGCGGTGTCGCGCAGCTTGCGGGCCAGTTTCAAGGTATCGAAAGCAACGGCCGCCATGGTCTCCTACCGGGTGACACGAGGAAACAACCGGCGTCAGGATACCGGATTCTCCCGCCCCCCGCCAGCCATTCCCCGGGACCCGCAGCGTCAATTCAGCCGATTCCTCAACTGCTGGATGATCACGGCGGTCTGGTGCTGGGCGGGATCGTCGCCGGCCATGTCCATGAAGGTCTCGAGGGCGGCGATGGCGGCGTTGAGGTTGCCGAAATGGGCACGGAGCAGGCCGGTCTCGCGCCACAGGGTCGGCTCCTTGGGCGCGAACAGCAGCATGTCCTCCAGGACATCCAGCGCCTTGTTGATCTGATTGGCCCGGAGATGGCGCAGCTTGATGTTGTTCTGGAGCCGCAGCAGGATCGAGCGGTTGTCCACCGGGGCGTAATGCTCGGGCTCCAGTTCGGCGTCGGCGCCGGCGGTGGCCTTCAGCAGATCGCGCAGTTCGACGGCGCCGCATTCCAGCGCCTTGCGGAACGGGTCGACGATGATCCGCCCGCCGGCGGCCTCCAGCCGAACCAGGAAATGACCGGGGAAATTCAGCCCCTCGGCGTCCCACTCGCGCAGCCGCGCAACGTGGAGAAAGATGATGCCCAACGCCACCGGCAACCCCCGGCGACGGTCGATCACCCCCATCAGGTTGGCGTTCTGCAGATCTTCATAGGTCTGGGTGTCGCCCTGATAGCCGTAGCGGTTGACCAGGGTCTCGCGCAGCGCCGCCACCCGGGCCGCCACATCATCCTCGCCGCCCGGCGGCACGCGCCCGGCGACATCCTCGGCCAGTTCGGTGAGATGGCGGCGATAGCTGTCGAGGTCGCCGCTCGGCCGGTCCAGCACCGCCAGCATCAAGGCGGCCTCGGCCAACTCGATGTCTGCGTCGGCCTGTTCGCCGACTTTGCGAAGATATTCCCGGGCTTCCGGACGGGTGGACAAGGCTGATACGCTCGTACTGACGATCTGGGATGAATCACTGACGACCGGCAGATGAGGTAGACCAACTCCCCTGTCCTTGTCGACGCTCAAATTAGGGAAAGTTCACGGACGCCAAGCGTCGGGAATGTGCTCCGGCCAGCGCCAGGGCCGAACCAGCATGACATCGAAGCGCACCGCCAGCCCGGCCAGTTCGCCATGACGGCCGAGAAACATCGCCGCCGCCCGTTCCAGCCGTCCGCGCTGACGCGCCGACACCGGTTCGTCCAGCCCGGCGCCCTGCCGCCGCGCCTTGACCTCGACCACCGCGACCACGCCGCCACGCCGCACCACCATGTCGATCTCGCCCACCGGCGTCCGTTCGCGCACCGCCAGCACCCGGTAGCCCTTGAGTCTCAGAGCCAGCCGGCACCACGCCTCGGCCCGCCGCCCGAAACGCTCGGCGGCGGCGCGACTCGTCGTTCCGGCCCTCACTCCCCCGCCCCCGCGCCGACCAGCGCATCTTCCCGGGCGCCGACCTGCACCTCTTCTCGGGCGCCGACCAGCGCCAGGGCACGGGCATAGACGGCCTTGCGCGGCTGGCCGCTGAGACGGCAGACGGTGGCCACGGCGTCGCGCAGGCTTGAGCTTGCGAGGGCTTGTTTGAGGGCGGCGTCGAGTCCCGCCTCGTCGAGGGTTTCTGAGTCGGAGTCGCGGGGCGGAGCGATCACCACCACCACCTCGCCCTTGGGCGCTCCGGCCTCGGCGTAATGGGCCGCCAGCTCGGTCAGAGTGCCGCGCCGCACCTCCTCGAACAGCTTGGTCAGCTCCCGCGCCACCGCCGCCGGACGCGGCCCGAGCATCTCGGCGAGATCGCCCAGCAGGGCCGCCAGCCGCTGAGCCGATTCGTAACACACCAAAGTTGCCCCGATTCCAGCCACTTCGTCGATGGCCGCGCGCCGGGCGACCGATTTGTTGGGCAGAAAACCCAGGAACAGAAAGCGGTCGGAAGGCAGCCCCGAGAGCTGAAGCGCGGTCAGCACGGCGCTGGCGCCGGGCAGCGCCGTCACCGCCAGCCCGGCCTCGACCACCGCCTGAACCAGCTTGTAGCCCGGATCCGAGATCAGCGGCGTGCCGGCGTCGGAGACCAGCGCCACCACTTGGCCTTCGCGCAGCTTTTCCAGCAGGCGCGGGCGCATGGTGGCGGCGTTGTGCTCGTGATATGGCACGGTGTGCGCGCGAACTCCGAACCGGGTCAAGAGCTTAGCCGTGACCCTCGTGTCCTCGCAGGCCACGATGTCGGCACTTTTCAGCAGCTCCAGCGCCCGCAGCGTGATGTCGCCAGTGTTGCCGATCGGTGTCGCAACGAGATAAAGGCCAGGGCTTGGTTTACAGAACCCGTCGCGATCGTTACCCTCTCCGTCGCGCTTCGACTGTTCAGGCATGGAGACCATCGGTGACAGGGTTGACGAAAGGTTTCGAGTGGCTCGGAAAGATGGTATCCCCCGGTCTTGTGGGGATGGTGGCGGTGCTTGCGCTGACGGCCTGCGCCAGCAGCAGCCCCCCCACCATAGAGCAGACGTTAGCGGCTGAGCCCCCTTCAACGCAAGGGTCGGCCAAGGACAAGGCCCAGGCGGCCCTCGGGCCGGTGAAGGTCGGCCTGCTGCTGCCGCTGTCCGGTCCCGCGACCAATGTCGGCTCCGAGATGCTCAACGCCGCCCAGATCGCCCTGTTCGATCTCGGCGAGGAGCGTTTCACCCTGCTGCCCCGCGACAGCAAAGGCTCGCCGCTCGAGGCCGCCGAGGCCACCCGCCGCCTGATCTCCGAGGGCGCCAGACTGATTCTCGGGCCGCTGCTGGCTCCGGAGGTCGGCGCCGCCGCGCCGGTGGCCCGCGCCGCCAACATCAACCTGCTCGCCTTCTCCAACGATTGGCAGCGCGCCGGCAACGGCACCTACATTCTCGGCTTCGTGCCCGCCGATCAGGTGGCGCGCGTGCTGCTCTACGCCCGGGTGCGCGGCATCGCGCGCGTCGCGGCGCTGGCGCCGCGCAATCCCTACGGCGATGCCGTGATCGCCGCCCTCCATGACACCGCCCAGCGCCAGGGCATCACCGTGGTCCGGGAAGAACGCTACACCGCCGACAACGCCGATCTGGCCGGAGCGGTCGCCCGCCTCGCCGGAGGAACCGCCGCCGCCGCCCCGGCCACGCCAACCGCACCGGCCGCCAAACCTGCCGGGGGCGGTGGCTTCGACGCTCTGCTGATCGCCGATGGCGGAGACCGCCTGAAGGCGATCGCGCCGATGTTGACCGCGAATCGCATCGACCCCGCCCGCATCCGCCTGCTCGGCACCGGCTTGTGGGACGATCCGGCAGTGTCGAGACTGCCCGCGCTCGCCGGAGCCTGGTTCGCCGCGCCCGCGCCCCAGGCCCGCGCCGATTTCGAAGGCCGGTTCGAGGGCCTGTATCATCACCGTCCGCACCGCCTCGCGACTCTGGCCTATGACGCCACGGCGCTGGCCGCGGTGCTGGCCCGCCTGCCCCCGCCGACCAGTTTCGACTCGGTCAACCTGACCAATCCCAGCGGCTTCGCCGGGGTCGACGGCATCTTCCGGCTGCGCAACGACGGCTTGGTCGAACGCGGCTTGGCGGTGATCGAACTCGCCCCCGGCGGCCCGCGGGTGATCGATCAGGCTCCGACCAGCTTCGAAGCCATCGCCTCAGCCAAGTAACGGTTTCCAAAGGCCATTGGCCTTTGGCGGGGTCCAGGGGCGGCGCCCCGGGTGTCTCCGACGGCCAAGGGGCTTTGCCCCTTGGAGCCCCACTGGGGCCTCAGGCCCCAGACCCCGTTACCGGGCCAGGGCGGCGATGGCCGGGAAGTAGCGGTCGGCTCCGACCATCATCAGATCGTTGTGCCCGGCGCCGGCAATCGGCAGCAGCCGCTTGTCGGTGGCGCCTGAGGCCTCATACAACCGGCGGCCGTCGGAAAACGGGATGATCCAGTCCTCCTTGCCGTGAATGATCAGGGTCGGCACCGTGACCTTGGCGATGCGGGCGAGACTGCCGAAGCCGTCGCGCGCCTCGGTCGCCCCGGCCGGCAGCACCCCACCCAACCGTTCGACCAGCGACAGCGTCTCGGCAAACCCGCTCTCGATGATCAGGCCGGAGAGCGCGGCGCCCCGGGCCTCGGCCACCACCAGCGCCGCCGCGCTGCCCATCGAGCGCCCCATCACCAGCAACCGTGCCGGCTTGAGCCCCGCCGCCGCCAGCATCGGCGCAGCCTGATCGAACACCTCGAGCGCGTCGCCGGCCAGCGCCGTCGCCGTGGGCCTGCCACCGCTGATGCCGTAGCCGCGATAATCGGCCACCAGCAGCGTCAAGCCGAGCTGCCGGTAGAGCGGCGCCAGATCGTCGTAATCCGACGCGATTTCGCCATTGCCGTGAAAGAACAGAATCGCCGGCGCGGTCTCTCCGGCCGCATGCAGCCGGCCGCCGATCACGGTACCGTCGGCCATGACGAAGCGGACAGTGCGCGCCTCGGGCCCCTCGGTGAGCCCCGGATATTCCGGCCGGGGATGAAACAGCACCTGACCGATGTCAGGCCGATCGAGCACATCAAACACCATGCCTCCCCCCCCCATCTCACACCGGCGCCAGTCCCGGTTTCCAAAGGCCCCCGGCCTGTGGTCGGTCCAGGGCAACGCCCTGGTCGCCGAAGGCAGGCCCTCCATGGTGGTCACGCCGCGCGATGACGCCCCGGAAAATAGCGGCTGCGAAGCCCACCGCACGGCCCGACCAGCACCGACACCGCGTACACCCCCCCGGCGGTGAGCACGATCGACGGCCCCGAGGGCAGCGAGCCATGATAGGACAACAGCAGACCGAGATAACCGGAAACCAGGGCCAGCGTCGAGGCCAGCGCCGCCAGCGCCCATAACCCGCGAACCCAGAAACGCGCCGCCGCCGCCGGCAGCATCATCAGCCCGACCGCCATCAAGGTGCCCAGCGCCTGAAAGCCGGCGACCAGATTGACCACCACCAGCACCAGAAAGCCGTAATGGGCGAGGCTGCCGCCACCGCCCACCGAACGCAGAAAGCCGGGATCGAAGCACTCGACCACCAGCGGCCGGTAGAGCACCGCCAGCCCGACCAGCGAAAAACTCGCGACTCCGGCCATTTCGATCAACGACACGTCGTCCACGGCAAGGATGGTGCCGAACAGCACGTGGAGCAGGTCGACATTGTTGCCCCGCGCCGAGACCAGCAGCACCCCCGCCGCCAGCGAAATCAGATAGAAAGCGGCGAAGCTGGCGTCCTCGCGCAAGGGCGTCAAGCGGGCCACGCCGCCGGCCGCCAGCGCCACCAGCAGCCCGGCGGCAAAGCCACCCAGGCTCATCGCCGGCACCGACAGCCCGGCCCAGAGAAAGCCGACGGCGGCTCCGGGCAGAATGGCGTGGGACATGGCGTCGGCCATCAGGCTCATCCGCCGCAGCATCAGCAGCACCCCGACCGGCCCGCAGCCGACCGCCAGCGCGAGACAGCCGACCAGCGCCCGGCGCATGAAGGCATAGTCGGCGAAAGGCTGGATCAGCAGATCATAGAGACTCATGCCGCCGCTCCCCGGTGGCAGCGGCCGGCATGCTCGTCCCAGGCCTCGGACATGGCGCGGGCGCGGGCAAGATTGGCGGGGCTGAGCACCTCGGCCGCCGCCCCCCAAGCCACCGGCTCGCGCGCCAGCAGCAGCGCCTCGGGAAAATGGGCGCGCACCTGATCGAAATCGTGGGACACCACCATCACCGTCCGGCCCTCGCCGTGCCAGTGGCAGACCAGACGCAACAGATCGACGGTCGTGCGGTCGTCGATGGCGGAAAAAGGCTCGTCGAGCAAAATCAACCGGGCGTCCTGAACCAGCATGCGCGCGAACAGCACACGCTGAAACTGCCCAACCGACAAGCTGGCGATCGCGCGCCGCTCGAAATCGCCCAGCCCGACCGACTCCAGCGCCGCCCGCCCGCGCGCCAGCAACGGCGCCGTCACCGCCCCGAACGTGCCGATGGTCCGCCAATGGCCGAGCAGCACGGTATCGAGCACGCTGATCGGAAAGCCGCGGTCGATCTCCGCCTGCTGGGGCAGATAGGCGACTTCGGCCGGCTTCAGCCCGACCAGCTCGACCCGGCCTTCGAGCGGCCGCGCCAGCCCCATGATGCCCTTGAGCAGCGTGCTCTTGCCGGCGCCGTTCGGCCCGACCACCGCGGTCAGCGAGCCGGTGCGCACCGCCCCCGACAGGTGATGCACCGCCGGGTGACGCTCATAACCGAAGGTGACGCCGTGCAGACGGATGATGTCGGCCATGATCCTACCCGCCGATCCAGCCGAGCGCCCAGGCCACCGCCAGCCACAGCCCGGCCGCAGCCGCCAGTGCCCCGGCCAGCCGCGCCGGGACGCCGGCCCCCAGCAGCGAGGCGTGACCAGCCGTCGCCGCTCGCTCCCCCGCCTCGGACATCGCCCACCCCCACCGCAATCCTGCAACGATATAGTATAACAGGCGAGGGCGCGGCGGAGTCAAGCGGCGGTCACAGCATTTGGCCGCCGACATCCACCGAGCGCCGGGAGGCGGCCAGGGTGACAGTAAAGCCGGCGATGACGTCGAGCAGGGTCATGACCAGAATCAGGAAGAAGGTGCCGGTGCCGGCCACCGGCAGGGTGATGAACATCACCAGGCACGACACGAACAGCGCCAGCGACAAGCCGTGATCGATCACCGAAGCGATCGAGGTCCGCACCGATTTGAGGATTTCCAGGTACAGGAGCACCAGCCCGCAGGCGACCAGCAGATCGCCGGTGGTGAGCATCCACAGCGTTTGCGCGGTCAGGGCCGAGGGAGCGCTGAAAGCGACGCCGAAATAGGCGAGCACGACCAGGGACAGCAGGGGAACGACGTTGAACATGACAGGTTTCTCCGTCTGAGACTTCAGGACTCGTCGCCGGGGAAGTCGTCGGCGATGCTGTTGGGCTCGATGCCGAGCCAAGCGCAGGTATCGAGCATGTGCGGCGGCAGCGGCGCCTTGACGTCGACCTCGCCCTTGCGCGGATTGGGATGGGGCAGCACCAGCCGCCGGGCATGGAGATGCAGCTTCTTGGCGCTGGCCACCGTCTCGATGAAGGCGCCGGCACCGCCGTACTTGCCGTCGCCGAGGATCGGCGTCCCCAGCGCCGCCATATGTACGCGCAGCTGATGCGTACGCCCGGTGAGCGGCGACATCTGTACGTACGCCGCATGCTCACCCACGGTGTCGGCGACCTGATACAGCGTCACCGCCTTGAGTCCGGCCTCGCCGGCCACCGCCACCCGCTCGCCGCGCGGCCCGGCTTCCTTGGCCAGCGGCAGATCGATCCGCCCACCCGCCGGATCGGGCACGCCGACGGTCAGCGCCACGTACAGCTTGCGTACACCCCGGCCACGGAAGGCCTCGGTGAGCTTGGCGGCGGCGGCGGCGGTCCGGGCCAGCGCCAGCACACCGCTGGTGTCCTTGTCCAACCGGTGGACCAGACGCGGCCGCTCGGCGGCCTCGAAGCGCAGGGCGTCGAGCAGACCATCGAGATGGTGAGTGGTATTGGTGCCGCCCTGGACCGCCAGCCCGGCCGGCTTGTCGATCACCAGCACCTCGTCGTCCCGGTACAGCACCCGCGCCCGAATCGCTTCGGCCTCGGCGGGGGCGATGGTCCGCACCGGCAACGGACGCGGCGGCGCCTCACCGGCATCATCGGCGCTTTCGGCGGCCAGCGGCGGAATCCGCACCATCTGCCCGGGCTCGACCCGGTCGCCGGCCTTGACCCGCTTGCCGTCGACCCGCACCTGCCCGGTGCGCAACAGCTTTTCCAGCCTGGTATGGCCGAGAAACGGATAATGGCGCTTGAACCAGCGATCGAGCCGCAACCCGGCCTCGTCGCCACTCACCTCGCGGCTGGACACTGCACTCAAGACATCACACTCCGCGTCGGGCAAAAAAACCTTGTAGCCGATTTCATGGCGTGTGCGCCAGCGCTTGACAGCAGCGCCCCCCCGCCGTACATAACCGCCACCGCACCGGTTGCCGCGCCCCCCGAGGGACACCCAGCCGCGTCGCGCGAGAAAGATGGGCGATTAGCTCAGCGGGAGAGCACACCCTTCACACGGGTGGGGTCATAGGTTCAATCCCTATATCGCCCACCATCTTTCTCAAGGGGTTAGCGGAAATCAGCCGTACCGACAACCAGCCGGGGAAGCCTGGGGGAAGCCAGAGACGGTAAGTCGGAGCCAGATCAGGCAACGATGCGCTATCCCGTCGCACCCATCCGATACTCGCCCGACTTCCGGTCCCGTTGCAGCTTCGCGGGGTGAGCGGCGGTCACGAGATGGACGTTGAACCGGCGAGCGAAGCGCTTCAGGTCGCGGATCGCCTGCCCGGTGTACTCGGTCACGGTCATGCCGGGGGCGCGCTGGTGTTCTAACTCGTTCCACGGATCGATGCTGATCACGGTGGCGTTGTGGCGGATCACGGCGGCGGCGGCGGCGGTTTCGAACACCCATTCGAGGGTGGCGTCGGTGTCGTCGTCGGCCACCAGGAACACGAAATGCTGATCAATCCAATCGTCGGCCGCTGCGATTTCCTCGAGGCTCCACAGGGCGGGCGGTTTGCCGATCTTCCACCAGCGCAGCGCCCGGCGGTGATCAACCTGCGCCCGTTGCTCGGGACTGAAGAACGCGGTGACGCTGCCGTGCCTGTGAGCCAGCCGACAAGCGGTTTCGTTGATCCAGGTCGATTTCCCGTGGTTCGGAATGCCGGTCACCACCTGAAAGTCACCCCGGCGAATACGGATGTGCTGGTCAAGGGCAAGGTGGCCGAGCGGCAAGGCGTCCGGTTCGGTGAGGGGCGGCAATTGCGACATGGTGAACAGGCCACGGACGGCCAGCCAGTCGGCCCCCTCGATCACGGCGCGCACCGCCGCGCCCCCGTACTTGACCAGCACGTCGTTGAGGTCTTTGCAGCCGGCCGGATAACGGACATAGCGGCACTTCGCCCGCCCGAGCCGTAGGGCCAGATCGTTCATGAGGTTGACGCCCGGTCCGTCCGCGTCGGTCGCCAGGATGATCGTTGGCACCGAGCGGAGCGCGTCCAGGGCGTCGGCCACGTAGCTATATTTCGCGCTGTCGGGTTCTGCGCCGATGGCTTGTTGCGGGGCACCGTCGGGCACCGAGACGACGCGAGCGAAGCCGGCTTGCAGGGCGGTGATCGCGTCAAGCTCGCCCTCGGTGATGATCAGCGGTTCGGTGGCAAGGGTGGTGTCGGTGATCGCGTCGGCGTTCCAGAAACATTTCACCCCGTCCTTGTCCTGATAAAATCGCTTCTCCCCGGCGATGGTCCGGAATTTCCGGTTCACGACGGCACCGCTCCGAAAGCTGGGAATAACGATCCAGTCACCACCACGTTCTTGATGGCTGCCGATGCCCAGCCGGGTGATCAGTTCCACGTCCAGACCGCGCGCTTCGAGGATCGCGGCGTGTTTCTCGGTCAATCCGGGCATCGACAAATCCTTTGAATTCGCAGTGGTGACAGAGGAAGACGGCAGTTCCGATCTCGATCCGGCCGCGACGGGTCTCGCTGGGTCCGATGGCGACCGAGAGGCAGGGCGATTTTCGATTGTGCTTCCGGGTGTGGCTGCACTTCGGGCACAGGCCGTAACGGCTGCCCGGCTCGTAGCTCCGCAGGCGGATGCCATGCTTGATCAGTTCGTCGGTGACGCTGGTCATGGTCAGAACCCCAGCGGCGTGATGCCGACACGTTCGGCGAGCGACTGAGGCTTGTCGGCGGCGGCGGACGGTGTTGCGTGGTCCGCGTCTGCCCAACGTTCGCCATTCAGCCACGTGGCGGGGTGGGGGATGAATTTCGGATCGCTGCCAACGGATTTGCCGGCAAAGCGTTCGGCGGCAGAGAGCAGGGCGGCGGCATCGACTTTCTTGCGAGCGGCACGGTAGGCTTTCAGGGCAGCGCCTCGGCCGACGTGGCGTGGATAGGCGGCATACCAAGCTGGGAAGTCGGCTTCCGTCAGGCAGATCACCTTCCCCTGAAGTGCGCAGCTTTCCTCCCGCCGGCTTTTAGTCGAGGGCGCCGGTTCCATGGCGGTTCCTACTGCTGGTTCTATTGGTGGTTCTATTGGTGGTTCTATTGGTGGTTCTATTGGTGGATAGGCGGAACGTGGTTCCCCAGGGGGCGGAACGTCGTTCCGGGGGCTGGGGAATTTGGTTCCGGGGACTGGGGAACGTCGTTCCGGGCGGAATTCAGTTCCGGGCGGAATGTGGTTCCGGGCGAAACCGGCGCGGAAAGAGTGGCGAGGATCGCGAGATCGATCCGGTACTCGCGGGCTTTGTGCCGCGCCATGTCGGCTTCGGCGACCATGACCAACATCCACGCAGCCAGCGGCCGGGCATCACCTTCGGCAAGCCATCGGATCATGGTCCTATCACAGCAAAGCCCAAGCGTGTCTCCTGTGCGCTCTTCCCGGTGCAGCGCCTCCTTCGCCCAATCATCATTGACCGACCACGGCGCATCAGCAGGCCAAGGGTCGCCAGCCTTCCGGTCGTGCCACATCAAGACGCCGCTATCCGGCATGCGTTCGAGCGCGGCTTTTCCCGCAGGGTCTCCGCCCGAAATAGCTTGACCGAGCCACAAAATCCGGGCTGCGCGTTCCGCATTTTTCTTTTCTCGGTTGGGATCAATAACTTCAACGGGCTCAGGAAAATCTGCCTCTTCGGTCATGAAAGCTCCTCTCAAGAAATTTGGCGCGCTATTGGCAGCGCAATTACTTCGGCCGCTTCGGCTCCGCACATCAACGCACCGATGTGCCGCGACACTCGGTCGGCTGCCCCAATCAAGGCGGCATCGGGACGGCGGATATAGTGGCGTTCGGTTACTCCCCGCCGGGAATGACCGAGCAATTCGCCTATCGTGGCGTCTGAATATCCTTCGGTCGCCGCGATGGTGGCGAACGTCCTGCGAAGATCATGGCTTCGCGCATCGGACAGACCGGCGGCATCGAAGATCGCGGCTATCGGTTTTTTGAGATCGGCGGGAGCGGTGCCGTCGCGGTTCGGAAAAACCCAGTCCTCGTGGCGACGAGGCATGGACTTGAGAATATCCAGAACAGACCTGCCAATCGGGCGGGTGCTCCGGCCCGTCTTCGTCGCCTGCAAGCGCAGGCACGAACCGAGTTCATCAATCTCCGACCACCGCAACCCGACGGCCTCTTCCCGTCTCAGCCCAGTGAATGCGATAAGACGCACGGCGGCAACCGGGGCCGGGTGCGTCGCCTCCATCGCCTTCAGGACGGCTCCGAGTTTGCGAAGCTCATCAGACGTGAGCACCCGGTCTTTCGCTCCGCTGGCGGCTTTATCAACCCCGTGCGCAGGATTTTCGCCCGACGTGTAGCCGCGTCGTTCTGCCCACTTCCAGATTGCCCCCAGCAGCCCGACGGCCCTGGCTGCCGTGCCGGGTCCGCCAGTCACAACGGCTTTACCCCTCGCCTTGGTCTTGACGACAACGGCTGTCCGCCCGGCGGCTATCGCGTCCACCATCCGTTGAACATCTTGGCGGTGTCAATCAGCGCGCAAAAGTTTCCAGGCAGGCGGGGAAAACAGCGCGTTTTTTTTCCAGTCCCTCAGGTTGTTTTCTGACGCTGTTTAAAACGGTATGAGTGGTTTCCGGTTTCGAGTATA
>CAIOBP010000195.1 GCA_903856295.1 uncultured Rhodospirillales bacterium
CGAGGGCATCAACAGCTTGGTCCAGGCAGCCAAGGCCAAGGCACGGGGATACCGCTCTACCCGCAACCTGGCCGCGATAATCTACCTCGTCGCCGGAAAGCTAGAACTCAAGCTACCCACGTGAAACAGCGAAGAGCCTCTGATATTGATGATGGTCTGGAGGCCGTCCTGATCAGGCATGAAGATGTCGGTGAATACAAGGTCAATATTCGACGCGGCGAGAGCCGACTCTCCTTCGAGTCCAGTTGTGGCTTCAATAACTTCGTGCCCCTGACTATCCAACATTGTCTTGAGGGCGAGACGCCAGAATCGGTCATCGTCAATGATGAGAATCTTTGCCACGACATGCCTCGTAATCATGATGATGCAGAGGGCTGCAAAAGCGAGCGGATACGCTCCGTGTACGACCAGTTTGTGCTCAATAGCAAGATATAAGTTAAATTATTGCTGCGTGGATGGGATCGCCAGCACCGCTGGCGACCGGAGGCTGAGAAAGTCGCTATGAGACGACCGCGGCACTCTTTGGCCGGGAGGCTTGTACATACAGTGCCGCCCCCCGGTCAGAACCCTGACGGGAAGCGACATCGTTCCGGCTCGATGCCAGCCGCTCATAGCGGGGTTTCTCAGGCCCCGGAACGGCCATCCACCGTTCCGCCGCCATCAATAACCGAACCCTGCCAAGTGTCAAGACGTGCGTTTTGGCCTATTGATTTTTCGAGGTTCTCCCGCTCTGTGTTGGCGTCGCCGCAGTTGCGGCAGGCAGCCCCCTGGCACCGTTTTGACTGATGGTGCCAGGGTCTTTTTTAGCGTCTCGCTTGCACCCGCCAACGTTAGGCTTGCCAGAGAAGGTCGGGCACGCTATCCCGGTCGCCTGAAAGCGAAATGAGGATGTGATGGACACCCAAGGTCAGACCACCGATAAGCTCAAGTCCTATGTCGAGCGCCTGGAGCGGCTGCTCGATGAAGTCGATGCCCTCAAGGACTCGATCAAGGATTTGCGCGGTGAGATCAAGAACGACGGCTTCAACGTCAAGGCGGTCGAGCGCATCGTCGCCTTCCGGCGCAACTCTGACGCTGCCGACAAAGAGGCGGAATTTATTAACGACGTGATTCTGTACGCTCAGGTTACTGGCACGCCCCTCGACGTGGTTGCTCCCGAACCGGAAGGGACCGCCGTCGTAAACGCCGAGAAGCCATGACGAGATCGAAAAGAACGACATCATGAACAAGAGTGAATTCGTAGCGGCCGTAGCCGCCAAGACCAACCTGTCCCAGGCGGAAGCAGGGCGTGTCGTCGACGCCGTGCTTGGGACGGTCACTGAGACTCTGGCCAAGGGCGACGACATCCGGTTCACTGGCTTCGGCAGCTTTGAGGTGGTCGAGCAGGCGGCGCGCGTCGGCAGAAATCCGCGCACGGGTTCCGAGATCGCGATCCCAGCCTCGAAGGCTCCGAAGTTTCGGCCGGGTGCCGCGCTGAAGTCCGCTGTCGGTGGAACCGACCAGGACGGCTGATGCTCCGATGTCCGGCTTCGTCTCCGACCGACGACTTACAGAAAGGTTGCTGATCCCGGCAATGTTGAGTGTCGTCGTCGCGTCGATGAAGCGAAGCGCGGAAAACGACGGCGAGGGCGAACTGCCCATCCTCGACCGGGTTCAGGAGTTGCTGACCGAGGCGATGGGCGAGCCGCTGCTCGATTTGCCGCCGGACCGGGTGTCGAAATTGCTCCGGCGCGCCATGCGCCTGACCGAGACGGAGATGAGGGCGAATTTTGAGCGTCCGCTCGGACTTCAGTACCTGATCGTGGCCTTCTGGACCCAGGCGCTGGCCGAGCGCGGGATTGTCGCCATCGGCTCCGAATCTTGTTTCAGCTTGGCGTGGGATATCATGGCGAAGGTGATGTCCACCGCCTGGGACGAGCTCGAAAAACTGGAGGAAATTGCCCAACAGGGCGCCCGTGAACTGGGCGAGAGCTTGGAGAGGCAGGGATACTTCAGGTAAGGCGCATCCCCGCGAGAATCAGCTCAAGAACCTCAGCCTTCACCGCCCCATTGGAAACTCCCACAGCCGCCGTTGTTCGTCCCACGACTCGGGGATGTTCTGGAGCATGCGGTTGACCGACAGGCCACGCGGTTGGCGGCCGTCGAGAATGGCGGCGACGATGTCGGGGGCGAGGCAGGTCAGTGGCCAGAGTTTGGCGACATAGGCGATCGTCATCTTTTCCTGCTCGGCGAGGTCGGTGACCGACTTCGCCTTGCCAGTTTCGAGGCGGCGGCGCCAGCGATGGGCCTTGACCAGCGTCCTGACCAAGGTGTCGTCGATATTGGTGGGAGCTGCCACCGCCTCGGTAGCGCCCTCGGGGGTGATGATCAGCTTGCGGCCACCCCGGCGCTTAAACTGGACCGGGACGCGAATGATCAGGGTGCCGACTTCGGCGGTGGTGGTCATGCGGCGGCTCCTTGCAATTCGGTGGCGACACTGCGGAGACCGGCGGCGCGCAGGTGAACTTCGAAGCCCTCAGTGGTGACGCCGACCTGTTCAACCAGCAGGTGCAGCAGTCGCTGCTGTTCGGTCGGGAACAGGCTGTCCCAGACGGTGTCGAGACTGGCGAGCGCATCGACGATCTCGCGCTCCGTGGCGGCGGCACCGGGTTCGGCGCTGTCGGCGGTGGCAGCCAGGGTACGAGCGACAATCTCGGGGCTACGCAGCAGGTGGCGAACCTGGGCCAGCACCAGCGCCTCGGCTTCTCCGGCCGCCAGCGAGCGCACCGGGCAAGTCGCGTGCCCCTGTTTGATCGCAGTCATGCAGGTGTAGTATCGATAGAGCCGTCCGCGTCGCCGCGTGTGGGAAGGCGTCATCGCCGAGCCGCAGGCGGTGCAGCGCAACAACCCCTTCAGCGGCGCGGGGGTATCGGCGCGGGTGGCGTTGCCGCGGCGGCGGGAGTTTTCGGCCAGGATGGTCTGGACTCGCTCCCAGGTCACGCCGTCAATAAGGGCGGCGTGCTCGCCGGGGTGGCTAACGCCTTTATGGACGGCCTCGCCAAGATACAGGCGATTGTTCAGGAGCTTGTACACGAACCCCTTGTCGATGCCCTTACCCTGGCGCTCGTTGCCGTCCTGGGTGGTCCAGGACTTGGTCCGGTGGCCGCCGGCAGCCAGTTCCTCGACCAGCCGGGTGGCGGAACCGAGTTCGAGGAAACGGCGGAAAATCAGACGGACCAGATCGGCCTCGGCGTCGTTGACCTCCAGCTTGCGATTGACCACGTCATAGCCCAGTGGCGGGATGCCGCCCATCCACAAGCCCCGCTTCCGGGAGGCCGCGAATTTGTCCCTGATCCGCTCGCCGGTCAGTTCGCGCTCGTACTGGGCGAAGCTCAGCAACACGTTGAGGGTCAACCGGCCCATGCTGGTCGTGGTGTTGAAGGACTGGGTGACGCTGACGAAGGTGACGCTGTGGGTGTCGAACAGTTCGACCAGCTTGGCGAAGTCGGTCAAGGCGCGGGTCAGGCGGTCCACCTTGTAGACCACGACGCAGTCGACCAACCCGCGCTCGATGTCGGCGAGCAGGCGCTTCAGCGCCGGCCGTTCCATGTTGCCGCCAGAGAAGCCACCATCCTCGTAACGATCGCCGACCGCGAGCCAGCCCTCGTGCTTCTGACTCTGGATGTAGGACAGGCCGGCGTCGCGCTGGGCATCGAGCGAGTTAAAATCCTGCTCCAGGCCCTCTTCGCTGCTCTTGCGGCAGTAGACGGCGCAGCGTATTTTCTTCTGCGCAGCAGCACTCATTGCCGTTTCTCCTTTTTGTTCGGGTTGGTGACGCCGAAAAAGGTCCAGCCATTCCAGCGGGTGCCGGCGATGAGATTGGCGATGGCGGATAGCGACTTGAAGCGGCGGCCCCGATATTCAAAACCGTCCTGAGTCACGGTGACGTGGTGGGCGACGCCCTGCCAGTCGCGCACCAGCTTGGTGCCGGGCAGCAGGCTGGTCCCGGCTTCGGGTGCCCGGCGCTTCGCCGGTTTGTCCTCGACCAGGGTGTTGAGCCGGGCTTGGTGGGCGGCAGGGAGGCCGCCGAAGGTCAGTTCCTGGATACGTTGGGCGAGCCCCTTGACCAGAAAGCCCTTGCGGTAGGCCGGGGGCTCAGTACCAAAGTATTCTTGCCAGAGAGCCTTGAGTTCATCCTGCGGTTTATCGCGCAGATCGACAATTTGTTTGAGGATTGGGAGCGTCATCATTTCTCTCTGTGCCGGGTTTTGGTGCGGACATGACCGCTCTCTTTGACCGCTAAGTCGAGAGAAACGTCTCCGTTATTGTCGCTGAACTGTTCTTGACTTTGCAGACGCTTGGCACGGGCGCGCATGATACCGGCGGCCAGGATACGTCCGACTTCGTCCAGGCGTTCGGCAGGAGTCAGGGTGGAGGGAGATTGCGCGTTCGCGCCACTGAGCGAATGGGATGTAAAGGCGGCCTGTGGCCGCGCAGATGTTCGGGTGTGGTCACGAGGCATGGTTTTCATGCCCCCTTGATGACCAAGCCGGACCCTATCGGAGTAGTCCTATTTTGTGCTCCGCAAAATCAGCCGATCCGCCGCGCGAACCACACGACTTTGCCGATGATTCGCACCTCATCGGCCCCGCGTTCGTAGGCAGGATATTGCGGATTGTCAGAAATAATCCGGATCATGGGCGGTGTCCCGCGCCCCATAACGCGGTCAAGCCGCTTCGCCACCAGTCCCATACCATCATCGAGAACAAAAATTCCGCCATAGGCAAGGTTGGTATTGGAAATATCGAGCATAACGATGTCACCGTTCTTCAGGGTCGGCTCCATGCTGTCGCCACCAACCTGAATCATGTGTAATTTTGCTGGCGAGGCGCCGAACTCGTCCCGAAGCCATTCTTTGGGGAACAGCCATGACCGGGTATCCGACTCATCCTCAATGACGGCGCCCCCGCCCATTGAGGCTGTGACGTTTACGAAGGTCACGGCCGAGAAGGATTCGCCCCGCAACTGCACCTCCGAGTCGGAGGCCGGTACTGTCCCGTTAAGCAGATATTCCACCGTGGTTTTTAGGACCGCCGCCACTCGGCTGAGCTTTTCCGTGGTGGGATTAAGCGATCGCCCGAGCAGGATGTCGTGGACGAACGAGTGTCCGACACCCGCCTGATCCGCGACCGCTCCAGGCTTCAGTCCCAGCGTTTTCATCCGCGCCCGAAGCCGCGTCACCAGCGTATCGCCCATCTTTGCACCCGATTCGCTCTGACCGCCTCAGAAGTCCTATTCTAAAAGTTAGCAAATAGGATTTCTCCGATAGCGTCAAGCCTGATATCTTCATTCCCGCTTTGTACTCATTGACGAGCCTGCCGCCATGATCGAGCCCGACAAATTAAGCGCTGAGGTCGAGTCGTTCCTCGCAACCGCCTGGACCAGAGCGGAGGCGTACCTGACCTATAGCCGCATCTCCCCTTCTCGTTTTGGAAAGTCTGTTGCCAATGATCCAAACCTGATCCACGACATCAGGAAGAAGAAACGGAAACTGACGTTTCCGATGGCCCAGAAAATTGGCGCCTATCTTGACAGCACTGTCGAATCTTCGGTTCAGTAATCAAAACAAATGGCTCTTCGCTGTTTCACGTGGGTAGCTTGAGTTCTAGCTTTCCGGCGACGAGGTAGATTATCGCGGCCAGGTTGCGGGTAGAGCGGTATCCCCGTGCCTTGGCCTTGGCTGCCTGGACCAAGCTGTTGATGCCCTC
>CAIOBP010000196.1 GCA_903856295.1 uncultured Rhodospirillales bacterium
GCCGCCCAAGCCAGAACCGGTGGTCGTCGAAGCTCCGAAACCGACGCCGCCCAAGCCGGAACCGGTGAAGGTCGAGGCGCCGAAGCCAACGCCGCCCAAGCCGGAGCCGGTGAAGATCGAGGCCCCGAAACCGACGCCGCCCAAGCCGGAACCGGTGGTCGTCGAAGCTCCGAAACCGACGCCGCCCAAGCCGGAACCGGTGAAGGTCGAGGCCCCGAAACCGACGCCGCCCAAGCCGGAGCCGGTGGTTGTCGCCAAAGCCAGATCGGCCGAGGAACCGCAGATCGCGCCCGAGGAGCGGGTCGCCGCCGCCGCCGGCACCCCGGTTCCGACCGGGCCGCGCGTGCTGACCGTCCAGGTCGGCAGCTTCAAAATCGCCGACAACGCCGACAGGCTGATCAAGTCCCTCAAAGAGCAGGGCTTCGACGCCTACGGCAAGGACTGGACCGATCATCGCGGCCAAGTCTGGCATGTGGTCAGAGTCGGCCGGGTCAGCGAGCGCGACCGCACGGCGGCCACCGGTCTCGCCCACAAGCTGCGTGGCAAGGCGGTCGGAGAAAACTTCGTGTTCTCGGTCCAGGCCCCATAAGCCTCGCTCTCGCGGGAAATGGGAAGGAGAAGCCGCTCTGAAAATCGGGCATGGAAGAATCGGGACGAGGGGGCCGGCTTTCCGAATGTCGCAGCCGCCGCCGACTCGGCGCCGTGGTCTCGTTTGAGACAAATTTTAGGCGCCCTGACGGCAACGGTTGCCATTATTCTGTAAAGTTGGTAAATATACCATCGGGGAAGATGGTGATTGCCCGACTCGATATGCGCTGGATTCGGATTATCGCGACATATCATTAGACAAGCCCATAAGCCGGCCAGTTGAAGTGCCGGAGATAAAAAGAGACGTACAGAGGAAATGCCCAATGAAACCAACCATTCTGGTTGCTGACGACGAACCAAGTATCTTGCTTTCGTTGCAAGTCCTTCTGCAAAAGGCGGGGTTCGTGGTTCGGGTGGCACGCGATGGTGAAGAGGCGATTTTGGCTCTCGCGGAGTCGACTCCAAGCCTGATCCTACTGGACGCCATGATGCCCAAACGCGACGGCTTCGATGTCTGTCAAACCATTCGCGCCAACCCCGCCTACAAAGATTTGCCGATCATCATGCTCACCGCCAAAAGCCGCGACGTCGAGCGGGAGAAAGGCATGGCGCTCGGCGCCACGGACTATATCACCAAGCCGTTTTCCACCCGTGATCTGGTAAGCACCGTCCGGAAGTATCTCGAAGTCGAAGAACCGACCTGAGCCGGCACCCGGCCGAGAGGCGTCAGCCGCCGGAGTGAACGACGGTATGCACAGACTTCCCGATTCCCCTCCCCCCGATGACGTCTCCGATGAGGATGCCGGGGCCGCTGACCGCTCCGGGCGCTCGCCCCGCCGTGCCATCGCCCGGCTGTTCCTGGCGACCGGCGCCGCCGCCGCCCTAGGCGCGGCCCTGATTCCGACGCTGATTCTGAGCGATGGCGCCCCGGCCCAATCCCGAACCTACGGCGCGTTGCTCGCCGCTCTGCTGGTCGCCGGGACCGTTGCCTGGTTGTGGTTCGCGCTCCGCAGGCTCTTTTTACGCCCGATCGGGCGCCTGGCCACCGACATCCGCACGCTCTCCGCCACGGAAAGCGCGCCCCTTTGGCTCGACACCGGGGATTACCCCGCTCTCGCCCCCCTGCCCGGCGCGGTCAACGCCCTCGCCGGCCGGCTGACCAAGGCCCGGCACGAGATCGACCATGCCGTCGCCAGGGCGGCGGAGCAATACACCGAAAGCAACAACCGGCTCGCCGCCATTCTCGCCGACCTTGATGAAGGCGTGCTGGTGTGCAACCTGCGCCATCAGCTGTTGCTGCACAATCGTGCGGCGCTGGACCTGCTGCAAGCCGAGCCCCACCCGACCGGCACCGCCGCCCCCCCGCGGGCGCTGATCTCGCTGATGCTGGCGGATCCGGTCCGGCACACCCTGGAACGGCTGATCCGGCAGGCCGGCTTCGAGGACGGCGCCCGGGATGGCGACGCCGGCCGCTTCATCGGCGGCACGCCCAACGGCCGGATTTTGCTCGATGGCCGCATGAGTCTGGTGTTCCACGAGGGCCATTTGAAGGGCTCCGGCCCGGTGATCAACAACCGCACGGTTACCGGCTACGTCCTGACCTTCACCGACGCCACCCGCGAACTGGCGGCGCTCGGCTGCCGCGACTCCCTGCTGCGCGCCACCACCGAGGATTTACGCTCGCCGCTGGCCAATCTGCGGGCGGTGATGGAAACCCTCGACAGTTGTCCCGACCTCGAAGCCGACCAGCTTCGCCGCTTCGAGGAGGCCATGCGCAGCGAGTGCGACAGCCTGACCCGGCATCTTGAGCGGATCGCCGAGCAATACCGCACCACCCTCACCGGCAACTGGCCGATGAGCGATTTGCGCTCTCTCACCCTGATCGAACTGGTCCGGCACCGGGTTTCGGTGCATCGGGGCGTCACCATTATCCCGACCGGCATTCCCTGCCGGCTCCATGGCGACAGCTTCAGTCTGGTGGTGCTGCTGGATCATCTGATCGAGCGCATCGGCGAGAAGACCGGCGCCGCCATCTTCGATCTCTCGGGAGAACCGGCGGCGCGCTGGATCTACCTCGATCTGTTCTGGTCGGGCGCCGCCATCCCGAGCGCCACCATCGACGAGTGGAAGGCCGATCCCCTGCCCGCCGCCCTTGGCGGTCTCACGGTCGGCGACGTCCTGCGCCACCACCGCAGCGATCTCTGGAGCGAAATCCGCGAGGGCGGGCGCGCCCGCCTGCGCCTGCCGCTGCCGCCCGCCCTGGCCAGCGGCGAACAGACGCCCCGCCCGCCGGTGTATCTGGACGATGTCGACTTCACGGCACTGAGGCAAC
Organism: uncultured Rhodospirillales bacterium; assembly: GCA_903856295.1. Classification (GTDB taxonomy): domain Bacteria; phylum Pseudomonadota; class Alphaproteobacteria; order Azospirillales; family Azospirillaceae; genus BOG-933. The sequence goes on from CAIOBP010000196.1 coordinate 2,921, forward strand.
CGCCCGACGGCGCGGCGGACCTGTCGCAGCGACTCGACGACATGAGCTTTGTCGTGTTCGGCATCGAGACCACCGGTCCCGACGCCGACGGCGGCGACGAGATCGTGGCCTTTTCCGCGGTGCGGGTCTTCGGCCGGCGGATACTGACCAACGACACCTTCCTCGCCCTGGTCAATCCCGGCCGCCCGATCCCCCATGAAGCCACCGCCCGTCACGGCATCTCCGACCAGCAAGTCCAGGACCAGCCGGGCATCGACGCCGTGCTGCCCCGGTTCAGGGCCTTCGTCGGCGACGACGCGCTGGTCGCTCACCGCGCCGGCCCCGCCATTTCCTTCCTGCGCGCCAAGGAGCGGACCGCCGGCCTGCGCTTCGCGAACCCGGTGATCGACACCATGCTGCTGTCCCTGAAACTTCAGGGGCCGAGTTCCGATCTTTCACTCGACAGCATCGCCAGCCTGCTCGGCATCTCGGCCATCGACCGCCACACCGCGCTCGGCGACCGCCTGATCGCCGCCGCCATTCTGATCGCTCAAATCGACGTCCTGCGCGGCCATGGCATCGTCACCCTCGGCGAGGTCCTGCACGAATCGAACGCCCTCATCGACCTCCACGCCCGGGAGCGCCTGCTGTGATTCCTTCCGTCCCCGATGCCTCGGCACCGCACGCCACACCGCGAAACGACCGGCTGATCGCGCTTTTTCTCTTCGCCGCCGTCGCCTTCATGCCGCCGCTGGTCCGGGTGTTCGGCGGCAGCGGCACCGTATTCGGCTGGCCGGTCTTGTTTCTCTATATCTTCGTGCTGTGGGGCGCCGTGGTGGCGCTGATCGCCATCGACGTCGAATTCGGCGAACGAAAGAAAAAGCCCCACCCCTGAAAAAGTCCCGGTTTCCAAAGGCCGCCGGCCTTTGGCGGGTCCAGGGCGAAGCCCTGGCC
>CAIOBP010000197.1 GCA_903856295.1 uncultured Rhodospirillales bacterium
CGGGCCACGTAACAGCCATGGGGAGTCCTATGCCTTTTTATGAAAGCGTGTTCATCGCACGCCAGGATATCTCGGCCGCTCAGGCCGAAGGGTTGGCGGAAACCTTCGCCAACATCATCAAGGCCAACGACGGTCAGGTCGCCAAGACCGAGTTCTGGGGTCTCAAGACCCTGACCTACAAGATCAAGAAGAACCGCAAGGGCCATTACATCCTGTTCCAGCTCGACGCCCCGCCGGCGGCGGTGGCCGAGATGGAACGCAACATGAGCATCAGTGAAGACGTTTTGCGCTTCATGACCACCCGCGTCGAGGCCCTCGAGCCCGGCCAGTCGGTGATGATGCAGGCCCGTGGCGAGCGCGGAGAGCGCGGTGAACGGGGAGAGCGCGGCGACCGTGGCGATCGCGGAGATCGCGGCGGCCGGGATCGTGGCGACCGCGGTGATCGCGGCGACCGCCCCCGTCCCCCCCGTCGTTCTGAACCCGAAGGAGAAGTGTGATGAACACCCAGGGCTCTGCCGGGCCGCGCGCGGGAGGCACCCGCCGGCCGTTTTTCCGTCGGCGCAAGACCTGCCCGTTTTCGGGCGCCAACGCACCGACCATCGACTACAAGGACGTGAAGCTGCTGTCGCGCTTCATCTCCGAGCGGGGCAAGATCGTTCCGAGTCGCATCACCGCGGTCTCGGCCAAGAAGCAGCGTGAGCTGGCCCAGGCGATCAAGCGGGCGCGATTCCTCGCCCTGCTGCCCTACACGGTGAAGTAACGGCGGCAGAAACGGCAACCCAAGGGTCCGCGCCATGTCTCCCGCCCTGCTCGCCGCCATTTCCGGTGGAGCGTCGGCAGCCGCCATGTACCTGACGGTGCTGACCGGTTCGCCGGGCGGCATGATCATGGTCTATCTGGCACCGCTGCCGCTGTTCCTGGCCGCGCTGGCCTTCGGGCCAAACGCGGCGCTGGCGGCCTCGGGCGTGGCGGTTTTGCTGGTCTTCGGGATCGGGGGCGGCTTGATATTGCCGCTCACCTTCCTGGTGTTCTCGGTGCTGCCGGTGCTGATCGTCGGCCGGCGGGTGCTGCTTTCCCGGCAGCTTCCCGACGGTGGCGTCCAGTGGTATCCGCCGGGATTGCTGCTGCTGGCCCTCACGGGGCTTGGCGTCGCGGCGGTTCTGGCGGCGGTGGTGTTGCCTCTGGTGTTCGGGGTGGACGGTGGGCTGAGGGCGGTGATTCACACCCTCCTGGTCGGCAGTCTGACCGAAATGCTCGGCGTCATCGGCAAGGCCGGGGCGCCGAATCCCAGTGGCGAGATCGCCGACGCCATCGCCCAGGTCTTTCCTGGGATGGTCGCGGTGTCCTGGATGATCATGGTGACGATCAACGGCCTGCTGGCGCAGGGCTTGCTGAGCCGCTTCAACCGGCTGGCGCGGCCGGCGCTGCGGATGACCGAGTTGGAGCTGCCGGGATGGTCGCCGCTGGTGCTGGCGGTGACGCTGCTCGGCGCCATGACGCTGGAGGAAGACGCCGGCTTTCTGCTGGTCAATCTGACCATCGTCCTGGCGTTGCCGTTCTTTCTGTCCGGGCTGGCGGTGGTTCACGCCTTTGCCGCCCGACGGGCCTCGAAGGTCACGTTTCTGGTGGTGTTTTATCTGGTGTTGTCGTTTCTGGCCTGGCTGGTAATCGCCGTGATCGGGCTTGGGATAATCGAGCAATGGGCCGGGTTGCGCGGACGCTTGGGCGCCGCGACACCCGATCGGGGAGAAGCATGATGGAAATCATTCTGTTGGAGCGGGTCGAAAAGCTCGGCCAAATGGGTCAGTTGGTGAATGTTCGTCCGGGATACGCCCGCAACTTCCTGCTGCCGCAAAAGAAGGCCCTCCGGGCCACCAAGGCGAATCTCGCCCTGTTCGAGAGCCGCAAGGCCGCGCTCCAGGCGCTCAACCTGGAGAAGCGCACCGAGGCCGAATACGTCGCCAAGAAAATGGACGGTGTTTCGGTGGTGATCATCCGTCAGGCGGGTGAGACCGGCATTCTCTACGGTTCGGTCAGCGCCCGCGACATCTCCGAGTCGCTGACCGCCGCCGGCTACACCGTCGAGCGTCAGCAGGTGGCGATCGATCAGCCGATCAAGACCCTCGGTCTGGCCAAGGTGCGGGTGATCCTGCACCCCGAGGTCAGCATTTCCGCCACGGTCAACGTCGCCCGCTCGGCTGAAGAGGCGGCGCTCCAGGCCCAGCGCGGCGGCATGGTCACCGGCGCCCAGCTCGCGGCCGAGGAAGATGCCGAAGCCGCCGCCGCGGCAGCCGCCGAGAAGGCGGAAGAGGACGCCGAGACGGCGTAACTCCGGTTCCTGGAGCGGATCGCGCCACGGGGTGCTGCCATCCCGGCGCGATCCGCTCCAGCTCCAGCCCCGTCCCGCGACTCCGGCCGGAACCGTCCGGCGGGAGTCGTCGCGGATTTCGGGAGTCACGGACTTGCACCAGCACGCGGCTTTCCGCTACCGTCCGGCTGCGGAACCCGATACCCGGGATCAGGGGGCAGGAGTCAATCGATGAGGAGAGCCATGATAGCGGCAGCGCTTGTCTTGCTTCCTCTGTCCGCGCATGCTCAATCGCGCCCCGCTCCCGATACTCCCGGCCCGCCCGACGCCACCGAAGACAGCCTGCCCCCGCAAACGCCACGACGAAACAACGACGCGCTGCGGGTGTTGGTGGTGACCTCGGGCATCATCGGCGGCTTCATCGCCGCCGACATCGCCAGCGGCGGCGTGCTCACCGCTCCCCTGCTTGCCAGCGGCACGCTGAGCGCCGCGGAGCTGGGCGGCACCCGGCTGTTCGCCCGTGCCGTGCCGATTCGCCCAGTCATCGCCAAAACCTCGGATTCCACCGCCATCGTCGGCGCCGGTAAACCGCTTGCCGCGGCCCTTGCCGGTTTGTCCCGATTCGCCGGTCGCGCCGCGACGGTGGCCAAACCAGTTCCATAGTTCTCGTTCCCGTTCGTTCATCAAAGGAGTCATGATCCATGCGCATTCATCTCTTCGCCGCTCTCGTCGCCCTGCTGCCGCTGAGCGCCGTCGCTCAGACCGAAACCTCCGCCCCCCCGCCCGAAAGCCCGGGTATCGCCTCGCCGCTGCTGCTGACCGCCGGAGTCGTCGGCGCGGTGGTCGTGGCCGACGTCCTGACCAAGGGCGCGCTTTCGGGCCCGGCGATGCGGTATCTCGGCCTCGGCGCGACTGCCGGCGCGGCTCCCGCCGCCGTCCAGGCCGCGGCGCCCGTGATTGCCACCCGGGTGCCGGCCGCCGCCGCTCCGGCCGCCGCCGCCGTCGTTCTGCCCCGTCCGTGGTGGCGCTTCTGGTAGGATGACCTCCGCGAGGCCGCCCCGCCGCCCCGATTTCCGGTCGCGGCAGGGCGCTCGCGCTCTGGGGACATCTGCCTTTCGGCGCACACCAAGTCTTGTTTGATTGCAACCGCGCTCCGCAATCACCTCGATGGAGGCCGACGCCCGGTTTCGGGACTGGTCAGACGACATGTTTGCCAACCTGACAGTGGGCTACGGCTTGCGTCTTTTGAAGCGGTCGGCTAGGTTGACCCTGCGGTTGGGGGGCTCTCTCTCCGACCATCCCCTGCCGGCCCGAACGGCCGCTTAACCTGCCCGCCAGAATCGTGAAGGAGCCTCTCTGATGTGGAAATCTCTGGTCGCCCTCGTGGTCGCCCTGATGCTGCCCCTCTCCGCGTTCGCCCAGAGCCAACCCGCGACCGCGACTGCCGCTGACTCGGATAATGGCGGCCTTGGCAAGACGCTCGCCCTCACCGTCGGTGTTGTCGGCGGCGTGGTCGTTGCCGACCTGCTGACCGGCGGCGCCCTCACCGGCCCGCTGCTGCGCACCGTCGGTCTGCGTCCCGCGCTTCCGGCCGTCGCCGCCGTCCGCGCGCCGATCTCCCCGGCGATCGCCGAGGCCCGCGCCGCCGGCGCCGTGCTTGGCGAGCAGATCACCGCCGCCACCGAAGCCCGCGACATGGCCGCTCGCGCCGACATGGTCTATGCCGGCATCCTCGGCCTGGGTGGTATCGCTGGCGGCTGGCTGGTCAGTCACTTCTCGCACTAAGATTTGTTCCGGTTTCCAAAGGCCACGGCCTTTGGTGGGGTCCAGGGGCAAAGCCCCTGGCCTTCGGTGACCTGGGGCTTTGGCCCCAGGACCCCACTCGGGCCGCAGGCCCCAGCCCCAATTCCCAATTCTTGAGTAGCGACGGCCGCACCGCGGCTGATATCATGGCGCCATGAACAGCATGCCGCCTGCGACCGACCAGCCCGAATACCGGACACAGCCCCACAACGAGGAAGCCGAGCAGGCTCTCCTGGGTGCGATGCTGGTCAACAACCGCTCCTATGAAAAGGTCAGCGAGTTCCTGCGCCCGGAGCACTTCTACCGCCCGGTCCATGGGCGGGTGTTCGGCGCCATCGTCAATTTCATCGAACGCGGACAGATCGCCAACCCGGTGACTCTGAAGGCTTATTTCGAGCGCGACCCCGACCTGGGCGCGGTCGGCGGCTCGGGTTATCTCGCCGAACTGGCCGCCAGCGTCGTGACCGTGGTCAATGCCGAGGATTACGGCCGGACCATCCACACCAATTATCTGCGCCGGCAATTGATCGCGGTCGGCGAGGACATGGTCAACGAGGCCTACCGCCACGATCTTGAGGTCTCCGCCCAGGACCAGATCGAAGCGGCGGAAAAGCAGCTGTTCGACCTAGCCTCGACCGGTGACATCAAGGGCGGCTTCATCCCCTTCGCCCGCAGCCTGGAGGCCGCGATCTCGACGGCGGAGGCGGCGTTCCGGCGAACCAGCCATGTCACCGGCGTCACCTCGGGCCTGATCGACCTCGACCACAAGCTTGGCGGCCTGCACCGCTCGGACCTGATCATCCTCGCCGGCCGGCCCTCGATGGGCAAGACCGCCCTGGCCACCAACATCGCGGTCAACGCCGCCAAGGCCTACATGACCAGCAATGGCGTCGATGGCGGCGTGGTCGGGGTGTTTTCGCTGGAAATGTCGGCCGAACAGCTGGCCAACCGCATTCTCGCCGACGAAACCAAGGTTCCGGGCGATAAAATCCGGCGCGGCGAGATCAAGGACAGCGACTTCCCGCGCTTCATCGAGGCCAACCAGACTCTGGCCCGGCTGCCGCTCTATATCGACGATACCCCCGGCGTCACCGTCGGCATGCTGCGCACCCGGGCGCGCCGGCTCAAGCGCACCGCCAATCTCGGCATGATCGTGGTCGATTACCTGCAATTGATGCGCGGCAGCGGCATGAACCGCTCGGAAAACCGGGTGCAGGAAATCTCCGAGATCACCCGCGGCCTCAAGGCGGTGGCCAAGGAGCTGGAAATCCCGGTGGTCGCGCTCTCCCAGCTCAGCCGCGCCGTCGAGGCCCGCGAGGACAAGCGGCCACAGCTTTCCGACCTGCGCGAATCGGGCTCGATCGAGCAGGACGCCGACGTCGTGATGTTCGTCTACCGCGAACAATACTACCTCGAGCGCGCCGAACCCTCGCGCCGCCCCGAGGAATCCGAGGAGAAATTCAACGACCGCTATCAGCGCTGGCAACAGCGGCTGGGCGAAGTCCATAATGTTGGCGAATGCATCATCGCCAAGCAGCGCCATGGCCCGATCGGCACCGTGCGCCTGCACTTCGAGGGCCAGTTCACCAAGTTCTCCGACCTCGACCCCAACCACTCCGCCCACTCCCATTCGGACGAATAGCCGCCGTGCCGCTCTCCGCTCCGCCCTCCGCCACCTCGCTGCTGGCCGTCGATCTCGAAGCGGTGGTGGAGAACTGGCGCACGCTCAAAGGGCGACTCGAGCGGGCCGAGTGCGCGGCGGTGGTCAAGGCCAACGCCTACGGGCTGGGCGCGGCGGCGGTGGCGCCGGCGCTGGCCGCCGCCGGCTGCTCGACCTTTTTCGTGGCGTTGCTGGAAGAGGGCATGGCGCTACGGCCACGCCTGCCCGGGGCCACAATCATCGCCCTTTCGGGGTTTCTGCCCGGCACCGAGAAAGACCTCGCCGGCCACGAGATCGTGCCGGTGCTGAACAGCCTCGACGACATCGCCCGCTGGCAGGCCTTCGCCCGCAAGACCGAAACCGTCCAGCCGGCCTGGATACACCTCGACACCGGCATGAACCGGCTCGGCCTGAGCGCCGTCGATACCCAGACCCTGGCCACCGAGCCCGACCGGCTGGGCGGCCTCGAGGTCAAGGGCTGGATAAGCCACCTCGCCTGCGCCGATCTGCGCTTTCATCCCAGCTCCTCGGCCCAGCTCGGCCGCTTTCATCAGCAGCTGGCGCGCCTGCCCAAGGCCCGGCGCAGCTTTGCCAATTCCTCGGGCATCTGCCGGGGCCGGGCCTTTCACCTCGATCTGGTGCGGCCGGGCGCGGCGCTCTACGGCATCAACCCGACCCCCGAAACCGGGAACCCCATGCGGCCGGTGTTCCGCTTCGCCGGCCGGATTCTCCAGGTGCGCCCGGTTGACACCGGCATGACCGTTGGCTACGGTGCGGCCCACGTCGTGGTGCGACCGGGCAGAATTGCCACCATCGCGGTCGGTTACGCCGATGGTTATCCGCGCTCGCTGGGCAATCGAGGGTTGGTTCACATCGGCGGGATGCCCGCTCGGGTGGTTGGGCGTGTTTCCATGGACCTGATCACGGTCGACGTCACCGATCTGCCGGACAGCGTGGTCCGGCCCGGTGGCTGGGCCGAGTTGATCGGGCCGCATCAGACTGTCGATCAGGTGGCGGCATCGGCCGGCACCATCGGGTATGAAATTCTCACCGGCCTCGCCCGGCGTTGTCATCGGGTCTGGCTGCCGCCCGCCAAGGGGGACTAATGGAATTTTTAGCGGCGATCGGTCGCGCCTTTCTCGTCTTTCTGGAAGCGACCGGACGACTGGCCCTGTTCACGTCGCGGGCGGTCTCCCATTGCTTCCGGCCGCCGGTCTATGCCCGGTTGATCGGGCGCCAGATGATCGACATCGGCTATTACTCCCTGCCGGTGGTCGGGCTGACCGCGCTGTTCACCGGCATGGTGCTGGCGTTGCAGAGCTATACCGGGTTCGCGCGCTTTCAGGCCGAGGGGGCGGTAGCCACCGTGGTCGTGCTCTCGATCACCCGCGAACTAGGGCCGGTGCTGGCCGGGCTGATGGTGGCGGGGCGAATCGGCGCCGCCATGGCCGCCGAAATCGGCACCATGCGGGTCACCGAGCAGATCGACGCCCTGACCACCCTGGCCACCAACCCGATGAAATATCTGGTGGCGCCGCGCCTGATCGCCGGCTTGTGCATGCTGCCGCTGCTGGTGGTGGTCGCCGACATCATCGGCGTCTTCGGCGGCTTTCTGGTCGCGGTCTACAAGTTGGGCTTCAATCCCGCCAATTACCTTTCCAAGAGCTGGGAGTATCTTCAGTTCATGGATGTGGTGTCGGGGCTGGTCAAAGCCGGGGTGTTCGGCTTTTTCGTGTCGCTGATGGGCTGTTACCACGGCTATCATTCGCGCGGCGGCGCCGAGGGCGTGGGTACGGCGACAACCAACGCCGTGGTCTCGGCCTCGATCTTGATTCTGATCAGCAACTACTTGATCACGGGGATGTTCTTCTCGAAATGACCGGCTCCCCCCCCAAGATCGCCCTCAGCGGCGTCAACAAGCGCTTCGGCGACAAGGTCGTGCTCGACGGCCTCGACCTCACGGTCGGCAAGTCGGAGTCCCTGGTGGTGATCGGCGGCTCCGGCACCGGCAAGTCGGTGATGCTGAAGTGCATTCTCGGCCTGCTCCGCCCCGAGTCCGGCTCGATCATGGTCGATGGCGAGGAAACCGTGAGCAAGACCCGCGGCGACCGCGAGGCCATGCTGCGCAAGTTCGGCATGCTGTTCCAGGGCTCGGCGCTGTTCGACAGCCTCAAGGTCTGGGAAAATGTCGCCTTCGGCTTGATTCAGGGCCGTCACATGCCGCGCGTCCAGGCCAAGGAGATCGCGCTGGCCAAGCTGGCCGCCGTCGGTCTCGGCCCCGAGGTCGGCGAGCTTTCGCCCTCCGAACTTTCCGGCGGCATGCAGAAGCGGGTGGCGCTGGCCCGCGCCATCGCCACCGAGCCCGAAGTCATCTTCTTCGACGAACCGACCACCGGTCTCGACCCGATCATGGCCGATGTCATCAACGAGCTGATCGTCAAATGCGTGAAGGACCTGGGCGCGACCGCGCTCTCGATCACCCACGACATGGCCTCGGCCCGCAAGATCGCCGATCGCATCGCCATGATTTATCAGGGAAAAATCATCTGGTGCGGCAAGCGCGAGGACATCGATCACTCGGGCAACGCCTATGTCGACCAGTTCATCAACGGCCGGGCCGAAGGGCCGATCCGGATGCAGGTCAGAGCGCTGTGACCTGACCGAAGCCTCGGGTCATCAACACAGGGCCAGGAGCGCCTCCAGGTCGGGCCGCGCCGCCACCCGGACCGTCTTCCAGCCGAGCTCGGACTCGCCGGCCGCCCCGGCCACCGCCTCGCTGAGACACAGCGCCTCCACGCCCCGGCAGGCCGCCGCCAACCCGGCCGCCAGCACCAATCCGGCCAGCGCCCGCGCCGTGCGGGGAGAGAACAGCAGCACGGCATCGACCGCCCCCGCCGCCAGCGCCGCCACCGTGGCCGGGGACAGCGCCGCCGCCGGCCGGGCCTCGTACAGCACCTCGCGACGCACGGTGAACCCTGCCGCCGTCAGCCGCCCGGCCAGATCGCCCGCGCGCTCTGTCGCGGCGATCTGGAGCAAGCCGCCGGCCTCGGGCCGGCAGCGGCCGATCACCAACCGGGCCAGCGCCTCGACATCGCCATCGGCACTGGCGACCTCGGTGAAGCCCTGCGCGCTGGCGGTGGCCGCCGTGGCGTTGCCCACCGCGAACACCGGCACTCCGCGCGCCGGGCACAAGCGGGTGAAGGCGCGGACGCCGTTGGCGCTGGTGAACAGAATCGCCTGATCGCCCGCCACGTCCGGCACCGGCTGGTCGCGATAGACGATTTCCAGCAGGGGTTCGATCAGCACCGGGTGTCCCGACGCCCGCAAGCGGTCGGCCAGGGGCTGGGCATCCTCCGAGGGGCGGGTAATCAGAATGCGGCGTGCCTTCGGCGACCGGGGCTCCGCCCTGGACCCGCCAAAGGCCGGGGGCCTTTGGGAACCGGGACCTATAGGGGGGCGGATCATGATGGGCGGGGCAGGAAGACGTCGGGCGGCAACAGCGCTTTAAGGTGTTCGCCGAGGGAGCGGCCCAGCGCCTTCGCCTCCGCCTCCCTGCCCCGGCCCGAGGCCGCGAAGCTTTCGGAACCGTCCGGACGCAGCACCAGGGCATCGAGCACCAACTCTCCGGCGCCGTCGAAGCGGGCGTGGGCGGCGATCGGCGTCCGGCAGGAGCCGTCCAGCACCGCCAACAGGGCGCGTTCGGCGGTGACCCGGGCGACGGTTTCCGCACAGCTCAAGGGCGCCAGCAGGGCAAGAGTGGCGGCGTCGGCACTGCGGCACTCGATGCCGATCGCCCCCTGGGCCACCGCCGGCAGCATCACTTCGGGCTCGAGCACCGCCGTGACGCCATCGGTCAGGCCGAGCCGGGTCAGCCCGGCCAGCGCCAACAGCGTCGCCGCCACCTCGCCCGCCGCCAGCTTGGCCAGCCGGGTGCCGACATTGCCACGCAACGGCACCACCTTGAGATCGGGACGGCGCGCCAGCACCTGGGCCTGCCGGCGCAGGCTGGCGGTGCCGACCACCGCCCCCGCCGGCAGATCGTCGAGTCCGCCGCCAGACGCGGAAAACCAGGCATCGCGGGCATCGACCCGAGGCAGCAGGCAGGAAATCTCCAGCCCCTCGGGCAGCCAGGTCGGCACGTCCTTCATGGAATGCACGGCGAGATCGATGGCGCCCCCGGCCAGCGCCTCCTCGATTTCCTTGGTGAACAGCCCCTTGCCGCCGGCCTCGGCGAGCGTGCGGTCCTGGATGCGGTCGCCGGTGGTCTTGATCACCACGATCTCGATCGCCCCCGGCCCGGCCAACTCGGGATGCGCCGCCGACAGCCGCGCCCGGGTTTCGTGCGCCTGAGCCAGCGCCAGCGGACTGCCGCGGGTGCCGATGCGCAGGGGGCCGGTTCGCACCGATCGGGTCATGACGGGTATCCTCGAGAAGCCTGAGCGGAAAAACGGCGCGACCCTAGCACGATCCCGCGCCGGGGCAAGGCAAACGAGGACCAGGAGCGCCGCCCCTGGTCCCCGCCAAAGGCCGAGGGCCTTTGGAAACCACACTGTTTTTCCGTCGTTCAGGCCGCCAGCGGGCGGATGCTCAGAGCTTCATCGACCCGGAGCAACGCTTCGCGCAACGCCAGGAAGGCTTCCTCGGCCCGCTCAGCCGCCGGAACCCAGCATTCCGTGCTGGCGCGCCGCAGGGCCTCCAGCCGGGCGACCCCGCGATTATGGCGCCCGCGCAAGTCATCGAGCCGACGCTCCCAGTCGGGACGCAGATCAAGACGCAGACGGTGAATGCTGGCTCTGAGAGATTCCAACCGCTGACCAGCCTCATTGAGTTCACGCTCGTACCAATTCTGACAAGACTGCTTGTCTCGGCACCGCATATCTCAGCTCCCTCAGCTCTAGCCGTTGCAGTTCGATTCCGTCACTCTGTTATTGTTCCAAGACCAAGCTGCTTACCACGATCCCGTTGCCATCTCGCAGGTGCAGCATTTTCTCATTCGGCGGAAGCTTTACGCTTCAAGTGTCCACGGGCGTTTCTCTCCCTGCCGCCGCCTTATGTGGGGAGGATAGCCCCGCGATCAATACTTGGAAGGAATAATTTGTTGTATATCCTTTAGGATAACAACCGGTGCCATTTGCACCGCCAGCCGACTCGGGAGAGTGCCCTCCGATGATGCAGACCAAGCCCCCCTCGCCGCCGGAACGCCCGCCATGGTGGCGCGGCGCCGTGATCTATCAGGTCTATCCCCGGAGCTTTGCCGATGGCGATGGCGACGGCGTCGGCGATCTCGAGGGGCTGCGCGCGCGACTCGGATACATCGCCGGGCTGGGAGTGGACGGCATCTGGCTGTCGCCGGTGTTCAAGTCACCGATGGCCGATTTCGGTTACGACGTCGAGGATTACCGCGCCATCGACCCGCTGTTCGGCACTCTCGAGGCGTTCGACACCCTGCTGGCCGACGCCCACCGGCTCGGGCTGCGGGTGATCGTCGATCTGGTGCTCAGCCATACCTCCGAGCGTCACCCCTGGTTTCTGGAAAGCCGCGAGAGCCGGGACAACCCCAGAGCCGACTGGTACGTCTGGGCCGAGCCCCGGCCCGATGGCACGCCGCCCAACAACTGGCTTTCGGTATTCGGCGGTCCGGCCTGGAGCTGGGAGCCCCGGCGCGGCCAGTATTATCTGCACAACTTCCTCACCGCCCAGCCCGATCTCAACCTGCACACCCCGGCGGTGCAGGACGCCGTGCTGGCCGAGCTTGAGTTCTGGCTGGCGCGCGGCGTCGATGGCTGCCGGCTCGACGTGGCCAACTACTATCTCCACGACCCGCTGCTGCGCAGCAATCCGCCCCGGCGCTGCCAGGAGCGCCCGGCCGACGGCGTGCCCGACATCAGCCCCTATGGCCGGCAGCAGCATATCTTCGACAAGTCGCGGCCAGAAAACCTCGGGTTCCTGCGCCGCCTGCGCGCCCTGTTCGACCATTATCCGGACAGCGTCACCGTCGCCGAGGTCCATGACGACGACAGCGTCGCCCGCGCCGCCGAATATGTCGCCGCGCCCGACCTGCTGCACACCGCCTATGGTTTCTCGCTGCTCGGCCCCAAACTCAGCGCCACTCTGATCCGCGACAGCCTCGAAGCCTTCGCGGCCCAGCCGGGCACCGGATGGCCGTCATGGGCCTTCAGCAATCACGACGTGCCGCGCGCGGTCAGCCGCTGGGGTGATGGCTCGCCCGCCTTCGCCAAGCTGCTGGTGGCGCTGCTCGGCTGCCTGCGCGGCACGCTGTTCCTGTATCAGGGGGAGGAACTGGGCTTGCCCGAGGCCGACATTCCCCGCGAGCAGCTTCAGGACCCGTTCGGCAAGGCGCTGTGGCCGGTGTTCAAAGGCCGGGACGGTTGCAGGACCCCGATGCCCTGGGACGGCGCCCTGCCCCATGCCGGCTTCTCCGCCGCCGCGCCCTGGCTGCCGGTTGCCGAGGAGCACCGCGCGCGTTCGGTGGCCGATCAGGAGCGGGACGCGGACAGCGTGCTGGCCTTCACCCGCCGATTCCTGTCGTGGCGACGCGGCCAACCGGCGCTGCGCCTGGGCGACATCGCCTTCGCCGACACCCCGGAACCCCTGCTCGCCTTCAGCCGCACCCTGGACGGGAAAAGCGTGCGCTGCGCCTTCAACCTTGGCGCAGCACCGATTACGGCCAGTTGTTGGGGCGAGAGCCTGACCCTGGCGGGGCATGGCTGGGTCTCGGTCCCCTGAGCACAAACAGGACCAGGGCTCTGCCCTGGACCCGCCAAAGGCCGGCGGCCTTTGGAAACCGGTTGTTACAGCGCGCCGTCGATCCAGCTCTTGAGCGCGGTCTTGCCGAGCGCGCCGATCTTGGTGGCCTGAACATTGCCGCCCTTGAACAGCAGCAAGGTCGGGATGCCGCGCACGCCGTAGCGCGACGGCGTGACCGGGTTCTCGTCGATGTTGATCTTGGCGACCGTGAGCTTGCCCACATATTCCTGAGCGATCTCGTCCAGGATCGGCGCGATCTGCTTGCAGGGGCCGCACCACTCGGCCCAGAAATCCAGCAACACCGGCCCGGCGGCACCCAGAACGTCGGTCTGGAAACTCTGGTCGGTCACCTTGATGGGAGTGCTCATGGGTCCTCGCGCGGGGTCTTCGGGGATAAATGCACCGGCGGAGCCGACGCTGGCCGAATATGTAGTGGCTGGCAGCGGCTCAGGTCAAGCCGGTGGTGTTGACTTCCAGCCCATGGGCGACAATTATCCGGTTGTCATTCATCCAGTCCCGCTCTCCCGTGAAGGTGCCGTAATGATTCTTTATTCGCTGCACTGCGATTGCGGCCACGAATTCGACCAGTGGTTCGACAACATGGCCGATTACGACAGCCGGAAAAACGGCAACGGCCTGAGTTGCCCCTCCTGCGGCGGCCACCGGGTGGAAAAGGCGATCATGGCGCCCCGAGTCGGGAAATCCCAGCCGGCCGCCTCCCCCGCCCCATGCGGCGCGCCCTCCTGCGGCGGCGGCGGCACCTGCCCGATGATGGGACAATTCTGATAAAACGGTTTCCAAAGGCCGCCGGCCTTTGGCGGGATCCAGGGGCGGAGCCCCTTGGCCTTGCCTTCGGCGACCAAGGGGCTTCGCCCCTGGACCCCACTGGGGCCTTGAGGCCCCAGACCCCGCTATTTGGTGAGAGTTCGGATGGCGGCGCCCAGGACGGCGGGCGGGACATCGATGCCGATGCGGGCACGCACCAAGCCCTCGCGGTCGATCAGCACCGTGACCGGCAGCGTGGTGACACCATAGGCGCGGGCCAGCGTCTCCCCCGGATCCAGCACCACCGGATAGCTGAACCGCCGGCCGGCGACCAGCGCGGCGACGGCCGCGCGGTCCTGACCGACATCGACCGCCAGCAGCAGCAAGCCGCGCTCCCGGTTGGCATCCCAGAGGCTTTCCAGCCCTGACAGCTGGGACGCGCCGCCGGGACTCCGGCCGGTCCAGAAATGCAGCGCCACCACCTTGCCGTCGCCGTCGCGCGGCAAGGAAAATTGATGGCCGTCCAAGCTGTCGCGCGTGAACGGCACCGCCTTGTCGGCGTTTTGCGCGTCGTCGCAGGCCGCCGCCATCATCACGGCGGCGACCAGCGACACCAAACGCACCAGCCCCCTCGAACGCGCTCCGCTCATACCCGCCGGACCGCCTGATGCGGCCGTCCCCAGCGGCGCCCCCGCTCCATCTGGGAAACGATGGCCGCGGGCATGACCCTGGGCTCGACCGGCACGAAGGACGGCAAGTGCAGGCGCACCCGCCGCAAATTGACGAAAACAACCAGGGCTTCGTCGTCGCTGAGATGGTGATGATCGACCTGCCAGCCCTCGTTCCGGCGCAACACCATGTAGTCCCTGGAGCGCAGCCAGCAGACCATAGCGTCAAGGGTGGCTGCGATCGGCTGCTGGGGCGGGCGCGGCGGCGGCAGCGGATGCCGGACCCGAATCAAGGAGTTGCCCGCCGCCTCCTCGGCGGTCGTCTTCGACGATTTGGCCGCCCGCCAACTGCGTTTCGCCTCGGCCGAAGGCGCGGGACCGACCACCCGGCACAGCTTGCGGAAAATCGCGATCGGCGTCCGGCCGGGCAGCGCCTTGGCGATGATCGCGCAAATCGCCCCCGAGGCATGCAGGCGGGCGGCGGTCTCCAACTCGGCCTTGCTCCAGGGCCGGGACGCCTCGCGCAAACGCTGGCCGCCCTGCCGTAGAATCATGGTTCTCACCGCCCGCTGGGTCCGCCCGAGTCGGGCCGCGATCTCGTCGTCGCCGAGGTTCTCCCCGGTCAGGCGCCGCAACGCCTCCAGCTCCTGTTCGGACCAGGGCAGCCGGGGCGGCCGTCCCCGAACGGACTCCGAAGAGGCGGCCGCCGGGGTCTGAGGAAGCAATGGCTGATGCTCGGTCATGGGATTCTCCGGTGTGTCAAGCAGGCTCGCTTCTGCTCACCAAGGATGTCTCGACAGAACAGCGCGTCCCCGGACCGGGGGTGCGATGTCGTGTCGTCTTGTTCGTCCAGGAGAATGTCACGATCGGCCGGGGCAGGCTGTGATCGCCATCACATCCTTTGGTGTATCCGGCTTTGGTGTATCCGGAGCGATTGCCGCTCGAGTCGCCTCCCCCCACTCCAGGGGCGCCCCTCGGCAGGGGGGCAGGGAGACGGCGTTCCCTGCCAGCGCACAGCGATCACAGCGCCGCCAGCACCAGCATGAGCACGCCGACCAAGCCGGCGAAGACCAGACAGGTCAGGGCGTGGAGGGCGAGGGCGCGGTCGATGTCGGTCGAGGTGGCGCGGGCGCGGCCCTGGCCGATCCAAACCTCGCGCACCGTCACCTCGCCTTGGCGGTAGGGGCCGCCGAGCGCCAGTCCGAGGGCGCCGGCCATCGCGGCTTCGGGCCAGCCGGCATTGAGCGAGCGGTGATAGCGAGCGTCTTTGATCAGGGTTTTGAGCGCCACGATCGGCTTGGCGCTGCCGAGAAACGCCGCCGCCGCCACGATCATCAGGCCGGTGAGACGCGCCGGCAGCACATTGAGCACGTCGCAGGCGCGGGCGGCCAACCGGCCAAAATGTTCGTACCGGGGCGAGCGATGACCGATCGCCTCGTCGAGTCCGTTGAGCATCGCCCACAGCAGCACCCCCGGCAACCCGAGCAGCACATACCAGAAGGCCGGCGTCACCACCCCCTGATTGAGATGCTTGGCCACCGCCTCGATGGCGGCGCGACCGATGGCGTGGTCGTCGAGAATGGCGGGATCGCGGCGGGTCAGGCCCGAAACCGCCGCGCGCGCGGCGTCGCTGCCCTGATGAACCAGGGCGCGGCGCACGCTCCGGACCCGTTCCCAGGGCTCGCGAACCTGGAGGCAGGCCAGCAGCGCCAGCCCTTCCAGGCTCCAGCCATAGGGCAGAGCGCGGGCCAGGAGGTGAATCAGGCCGCCAAGGGCCATCGCGGCGACGCCGAGCACCGTCACCACCAGGGCGCCGCGCGCCAGCCGGGTGGTGTCGCCGCGCTCGGGCCGGTTGAGCTTGCGGTCGAGCCAGTGTCCCAGCCGGGTGGCGAGGGTCACCGGTCCCGGCGGCAGAAACGGCGCCAGCGGGCCGGCGGCATAACCGTTGACGGCCAGTGCCGCCAGCAGCAGCAGCAGCGGTCCGGGGCCGCCCAGGACGTGGGAGATCGACATGCCGGGCCGTCTCCGCTCAGCGGGCTCCGGCCCGGCGCAGCAACTCCCCAACCTGAGGCGTGCGGGCGTCCCTCGCCCAGGTCAGGGCGTCCCGACCGGTGTAATCGACCTTATTGACCTCGGAGCCGCCCTTGATCAGGGCGTCGACCGCCTCGGCGTGGCCATTGCGGGCGGCGATCATCAGGGCGGTCAGGCCCTGGCGATTGTCCTGGTTGGGCTTGGCGTTCTTCTTCAGCAACTGCCGGACGATGCCGGCGTCGCCGCTGTCGGCCGCCCACATCAGCGGGGTGTTGCCCTGAGGGTCGGACAGGTGGGGGTGGGCGCCATTTTCGAGCAGCAGCTTGACCGCGTCGGGATTGCCGCTCTTGACCGCGACGATCAGCGCGGTGTTGCCGTAGGCGTCGATGACATCGGGCCGATGGGTGCGCAGGAGAACCGACTTCATCTTGTCCAGGTCGCCGGAGGTGATCGCCGCCAGCAATTCGGGCGGAGTGAGCAGCGACACTTCCGCCCGTGCCGGCAATGCCGCCAGCAGCGCCGTCAAAGCCACCGCCATGGTTCCCAGCGAAATCCGGAGTCGTCTGGTCATCGGATACTCTCCTCACTCACGCGCGGCACATTCTAGAGCATGATGCGATCACGTGGAACGGCATCATGCTCTATCTTGTTATTCTAGGCATGCGCCCCATAACGCCGGAAAGGTCGCGGGGTCTGGGGTCCACGGCCCCGGGGGGGGAGCACGGGGGGCGAGGCTCCTGCCATCCGCGGCAGCGATCACAACCGCGTCACCACCAGCCCGTGCTCGGCCAGCAATCCGGCGAAGCGGTCGCTGGAGAGGAAGTCGTATTCGACCTGCCGCTGATCGGTGATCGGGTCGACGGCGCGGAGTGCGTCGTCGGGAAAGCCGGGGTGGACCATCACCAATGGCGGCCGGGCAAGGTCGTGGCTCGATGGCGGGGTCAGGAAGCGGGCCATCAGGTCGCCGAAGGGCACCCGGCCGGAAAAATCGTAAACACCGCGAAAACCGCCATTGGCCGGCAGCCGGCCGAAATCGATCGCCTGCCCGAGCCCGGTGCCGAGCCAGCCGATAAACAGCGCCTTGGCCGGAGCGACGCCGCGGCGAACAATCGCCACCGGAGAGTCGCGGCAGTCGCGCAGCCAGACGCCCGGCGGCAAGCGGCCAAGGGTCAGCATCACCGCCTGGCGCACCACCGGCAACACATGAACATGCTGGTGACCATCGATATAGGCCGGGGGCTGACGGAAATGGCGGGTGAAGGCGTCGATCTGACGCTGCACCTCCAGGGTGATTTCCGGCATGCTCAACCCGCCGGTGAACGCGGCGCGCAGCAGGGTTTTCAGCGCCGGCAAGCGGCCACCGGGGGCGAGACGCGGCATCGGTCCCAGCGGCGGGAAATCGGTGAGGGTGAGATGCAGGCCGATGTCGGCGTGGTCGCGCCAGGGCCGCAGCCATTCGGCATGCTCTTTCCAGAACGGCGAGACGGTCATGCAGCCGGTGGCGGAGACCCTGCCCTGGCGAATCAACGCCAAAATCGCCTGACTCACGCCGGGCGCCAAAGCGTAATCGTCGGCGGCGATGACGATCCGGCTGGCCATTACTCGGTCTCGGGATAGGGCGGTTTGGTGTAGCCCAGGGGAGAAAGCGTGAAAACCTCGCAGCCCCCGGCAGTAACACCCAGCGAATGCTCGAACTGGGCCGAGAGCGACTTGTCCTTGGTCACGGCGGTCCAGCCATCGCCCAGCACCTTGATTTCCCAGCGGCCGGCATTGATCATCGGCTCGATGGTGAAGATCATGCCTTCCTGCAACGCGATGCCCTGGCCGGGCTGGCCGTAATGAAGCACCGACGGCGGCTCGTGGAACACCTGCCCCAAGCCGTGCCCGCAGAAATCGCGCACCACCGAAAAGCGCGCCGCCTCGGCGTGAGTCTGGATGGCGTGACCGACGTCGCCGAGAGTGGCGCCGGGCCTGACCGCCGCGATGCCGAGCATCATCGCCTCGTAGGTGATGTCGATCAACCGCTTGGCCTTGAGGCTGACGCCATCCCCCGCCAGATACATCCGGCTCGAATCGCCGTACCAGCCATCGAGAATCGGCGTGACGTCGATGTTAAGGATGTCGCCGTTCTGGAGTCGCTTGTCGCCGGGAATGCCGTGACAGACCACATGGTTGATCGAGATGCAGTTGGCCTTGGGAAAGCCCCGGTAGCCGAGCGGCGCCGGAATCGCCCCATGGTCGCGGATGAACTGCTCGAGCATGCGGTCCAGCTCGCCGGTGCTAACGCCGGGACGAACATAGGGCGTAATGAAATCAAGGGTTTCCGCCGCCAGCCGTCCGGCCTTGCGCATGCCCTCGAACGCCTCGGGGCCATAAAGGCGGATCGGGTTCTGCGGTTCTTCCCGGCGGGCCGTCTGGCTTTTATTCATGGGCTTCAGGTCGCTCTCAGCGGCAACGGCCGGTCGATATCGATGGTTTCGGGGGTTAGTGCGCAGGCGTAGCAACAGGCTTCCACGCCCGCGGCACGCGCCCGGGTGAGGCCATCGGCATAGACCGGATCGAGGTCGGCGGCAACACTGAAGCTATGGCAATCGCCGCGCTGGACAAGATAGAGCATGACAGACCGGCAACCGGCCGCGACCATCGCCGTCAATTCCTCGAGGTGGCGGGCGCCGCGCGCGGTCGGGCAATCGGGAAACTCGGCCAGACCGGGCTGTCGGCACAGATGGACATTCTTGACCTCGACGTAACAGGGCGGGCGGTCCGGCGCCTCCAGCAGCATGTCGACTCGAGAAGCCCGGCCATAGCGCACCTCGCGGCGGAGGGTCGCGTAACCGGCCAACTCGGGAATCCGCCCGGCCGCCGCCGCCTCGGCGACGATGCGGTTGGGATGGCCGGTGTTGATGCCGACCAGGGTATCGCCCCCTGTGAAATCAGGGACGCGAATCAGTTCCAGAGTCAGCGGATATTTGCGCCCCGGCTTGTCGGAACGCGACAGCCAGACCGGCGAGCCCGGCGCATCGAGCCCGGTCATGGCGCCCGAGTTGGGCACGTGAACGGTGGTGACGTCGCCGCCATCGAGGTCAACATCGGCGAGAAAGCGCTTGTAACGGCGAATCAGCCGGCCGGTGAGCAAGGGGGCTGGGAAATCCATCGCGTCTCTTTCATAGTCCGCTTCGGGCCGGCAGGCCGTCATGGCAACGCCGAACGCGCGCCCGGGAGCCTCGCTTGATCCAAGTCACCCACACTATCGCCCTCGACGAGGCCGAGATCGAGGAAAGCTTCATCCGCGCCTCGGGTCCGGGCGGCCAGAACGTCAACAAGGTGTCGTCGGCGGTGCAGTTGCGCTTCAATGTCCGCACCTCGCCCTCGCTGCCCAACGATGTCAGCGTGCGGTTGCAGAAGCTGGCGGGAAGCCGCCTGACCCAGGACGGCGTGCTGATCCTGATCGCCCAGAAGTACCGCACCCAAGAGCGCAACCGCGCCGACGCCCTCGAACGGCTGATCGCACTGATTCAGGAAGCCGCGATCCCTCCGGTGCCCCGCCGTCCCAGCCGGCCGACCCTGAGCAGCAAGAAGCGCCGCCTGGAAGCCAAAGGCCGGCGCTCGGAAGTCAAGAAGCTGCGGGGAGACCCGGTGGAGTAGAACCGGTCAGTGACCGAAGAACTTGATCAGCGATAGGGACGCGATCACCACGCCGGCCAAGCCGCAGGCCCAGATTTTCAGATCACGCCGCGCCAGTTCGATGTCGGCCCTGAGCCCAACCATATCGGCCTTCAACTCAGCCTTGGTCTCGGCCATATCGGCTTTCAACTCGGCCTTGGTCTCGGCCATTTCAGCCTTCAGCCCGGCCATATCGGCCTTCAACTCAGCCTTGGTCTCGGCCATATCGGCCTTCAACTCGGCCTTGGCCTCGGCAATTTCAGCCTTCAGCCCGGCCATATCGGCCTTCAACTCAGCCTTGGTCTCGGCCATTTCAGCCTTCAACTCGGCCTTGTTCTCGGCTGCGCCCGCCTGGATCGCCGAGGTTTCCTTCAGCAGATCCGCCTTGCTGGCAGCCTGGGTGTCCATGAAATCAGCCAGCGCCTCCACCTGCTCGATGGTGAAACCGACTTTCTGAAGTTTGAGAACCGCCGACGCACTCATGATGCACCTCTCACACGAAGATTAGCGGATTTCACCCACGCTGTCGAATCGGTCCTTTCCCCCAACGAAAAGAAGGGCGGGGTTTCCCCCGCCCTTCTTTCGTGTCGAGTCGAAACCGACTCGGATCAGACCAGACGCACCGCGACGTAGGAGCCGGGAGCGTTGTCGATCGCCGGCAGCTCGCCGGTGCCGGGAACGCGGGCCGGAACCTTGGCGGGAGCCGGCTTCTGCGCCCACTTGGCCCAATCGGTCCACCAGGAGCCCGGATTCTGCGTCGCGCCCTGAAGGAAGGCGTCGGCGTTCTTGGGCAGCTTGGGGTTGGTCCAGTAGCAGTACTTGTTGGCCACCGGCGGATTGATGATGCCGGCAATGTGACCAGAGGCCGAAAGCACGAACTTCACCGGGCCGGTGAAGAGATGAGCGCCGGAATAGGTCGACACCCACGGCGCGATGTGATCTTCGCGAGCCGAAACGAAGTAGGACGGAGTCTTGACCTTGGTCAGGTCGATCGGCACGCCCTTCAGAGTAATGCCACCGGGCTGGATCAGCTTGTTGTTCTGATACATGTTGCGCAGGTAGAAACTGTGCATCGCCGCCGGCATACGGGTCGAGTCGCCGTTCCAGTACAGCAGATCGAACGGGAACGGATCCTTGCCCAGCAGGTAGTTGTTGACCACGAACGACCAGATCAGGTCGTTGGCGCGCAGCATGTTGAAGGTGGTGGCCATCTGGCTACCGTCGAGGTAGCCGGTCTTGCTCATCGTTTCTTCGAGCATGGAGATCTGCTCTTCGTCGATGAACACCGACAACTCGCCCGCGTCCGAGAAGTCCAACATGGTGGTGAAGAAGGTCGCCGACTTGATGCGGTCGTCACCCTTCGACGCCATGTAGGCCAGGGTCGAGGCCAGCAGCGTGCCGCCCAGGCAGTAGCCGAGAGCGGAGACGTCCTCTTCGCCGGTCGCCTTCTTGATCACGTCGAGGGTGGCGAGCGGGCCTTCCACCATGTAGTCCTCGAAGGACTTGGCGGCCAGCTTCTCGTCCGGGTTGACCCAGGACATGACGAAGGTGGTGAAGCCCTGATCGACACAGTACTTGATCAGGGAGTTCTTCTCGCGAAGGTCCATGATGTAGAACTTGTTGATCCACGGCGGCACAATCATCAGAGGCCGCTTGTACACTTCCTCGGTCGAGGGATTGTACTGAATGACCTGGATCAGGTCGTTCTGGTAGATGACCTTGCCCGGGGTGACCGCGACGTTCTTGCCGACCTTGAAGGCGTCGTAGTCGGTCATGCTGATCTTGAGCTGGCCTTTGCCGCGCTCCAGATCCTTCAGCATGTTCTCGAGACCCTTGACCAGGTTCTCGCCGCCCGACTCGACAGTGGCCCGCAGCACTTCGGGGTTGGTGACCACGAAGTTCGAGGGCGCCATCGCGTCAACGAACTGCCGGGTATAGAAATCGACCTTCTTGGAGGTCTTGTCGTCGAGACCGTCGACGCTCTTGACCGTGCCCTGGAGCCAGCGGGCGGTCAGCAGGTAGGACTGCTTGACGTAGTCGAAGAGGGTGTTCTCGTCCCAAGCGGCATCCTTGAAGCGCTTGTCGTCCTTGGCCGGCGCGATCAGCGGCTCGGCTTCCTGGCCAAGCAGACGCTGGGTGGTGCGCTGCCAGAGGGTCATGTAGTCGTGCCAGAGCGACATCTGCGCCTGGACCATCTTGGCCGGGTCGGCGATCATCTTCGCCGTCATTTCCAAGAAGGCCTGGCCGACGTTGAACGGGTCGGAGGGACCCTTCAACCCTTCGCTGGCCTGCCTGCTGAGGAAATCGGTGACCAGGCGCTGACTGCGCTCGGCGATCCGGGCCATGGCCCGGGACATTTCGACCGGATCGGGAACTTTGACGTCGGGGCCCTGCTTTTCGGCCATGGGAGTGTCCTTTTTTACCTTCGAATTGACTGCGCTCGGGTCACATAGTGGGTCACGTGGGCGTTCCCCTTGCCCGGTAGCGGAGTCGGGCTTGATGTGTCGAGTCTTTTCATACAACATCCCGTTAGAATTTTCACTGCCCGGATTCACAATGTTTTTCCGGATGCGACATCAAGGCTCACCCGGCGGCTTCCAGGGCCGCGCGGACACCCAAAGCCCCGGAATCCGCCCCGAGTCTCGGAGCGGCGTCGGCCGAATCGCCTTGGCCGCGGCCTTGGCCGCCCCCTTCGCGCTGTCCGGCTGCGGCGACAGCATCCTTGATACCGGCTTCGGCTACCGCTATCTGACCGGCGAAACCGTGCCCGAGTCCCGGCAGGACTCGCCGATCCGGCGCATGAGCGAGAGCGAACCCGGCTATCCGAGCCTCTATACCGTGCCCGACCGGCCGCCGCCGCCGCCCGGCGCCGCCGAGCGCCGGGCGCAGATCGAGCGCCTCGCCGCCGACCGCGAGGCCGCCCG
>CAIOBP010000198.1 GCA_903856295.1 uncultured Rhodospirillales bacterium
AGAGGTCGATGAGGACTGGATGACTGGTAAGATATACATAAATCTGGCGGCGTAACTACCCGCCTCGAATCAAGTCGTCTTCTGCGCGAATTTACAGAAAAAAACTTGCACGGCCCGGTCCCGAGCCAGGGGTCGGCTGCGCTGGCCGCGGCGTCATCACCGCCATCAACTTCCTCGAAGAGAACGGCGCCTACGAGGGCGTGGATTACGTTTCCTACGACGTGCTGGGCGACGTGGTGTGCGGCGGGTTCGCCATGCCGATCCGCGAGAACAAGGCCCAGGAAATCTACATCGTGATGTCGGGCGAGATGATGGCCATGTACGCGGCTAACAACATCTCCCGCGGCATCCTCAAATACGCCACCACCGGCGGCGTCCGGCTCGGCGGCCTGATCTGCAATTCGCGCCAGACCGATCTCGAGTACGAACTCGCCGAGGCGCTGGCCGGGCGGCTGGGCACCAAGCTGATCCATTTCGTGCCGCGCGACAACGTGGTCCAGCACGCCGAACTGCGGCGCATGACCGTGCTCGAATACGCCCCCGACTCCGCCCAGGCCGAGGAATACCGCCAGCTCGCCCGCAAGATTCACGAGAACAAGGGCAAGGGCGTGATTCCGACCCCGATCACCATGGACGAGCTTGAAGATTTGCTGATGCAGTTCGGCATTATCAAGCAGGAAGACGAGTCTCTGATCGGCAAAGCGATGGCCGCCGCTTGACGTTGAGTGAGGATAATGCCATGAACGCGATGACCAAGGAAGACACCCGGGCGCTGATCGGTGAGGTTCTTGAGGCCTATCCCGAAAAGAGCCGCAAGAAGCGTGCGAAGCATCTCGGCGTCTATGAAGAGGGAAAGACCGATTGCGGGGTTAAATCCAATATCAAGTCGATTCCCGGTGTGATGACTGTCCGCGGCTGTTCCTACGCCGGTTCCAAGGGCGTGGTGTGGGGACCGATCAAGGACATGCTTCACATCAGCCACGGCCCGGTCGGCTGCGGGCAGTATTCCTGGTCGCAGCGCCGCAACTACGCCACCGGCACCACCGGTATCGACAATTTCGTCACCATGCAGGTCACCTCGGACTTTCAGGAAAAGGACGTGGTGTTCGGCGGCGACAAGAAGCTCGACAAGATCATCGATGAGCTGGCGTCGCTGTTTCCGCTGTCGCGCGGCATTTCGATCCAGTCGGAATGTCCGATCGGCCTGATCGGCGACGATATCGAGGCGGTGTCGCGGCGCAAGGCCAAAGATGTCGGAAAAACCGTGGTGCCGGTGCGCTGCGAGGGTTTTCGCGGCGTCTCCCAGTCGCTCGGCCATCACATCGCCAACGATACCGTGCGTGACTGGGTGCTGGAGAAGGCCAAGGTCGACTTCAAGGACACGCCCTACGATGTCGCGATCATCGGCGACTACAACATCGGCGGCGACGCTTGGTCATCGCGCATCCTGTTGGAGGAGATGGGGCTGCGGGTGATCGCCCAATGGTCGGGCGACGGCTCGCTGGCCGAAATGGAAAAGACGCCCAAGGCCAAGCTCAACCTGCTCCATTGCTACCGCTCGATGAACTACATCTCGCGCTACATGGAAGAGAAGCACGGCATTCCGTGGCTGGAATACAACTTCTTCGGTCCGACCCAGATCGCTGCGTCTTTGCGCAAGATCGCCGCCCATTTCGACGACACCATCAAGGAGGGCGCCGAGCGGGTGATCGCCAAGTACCAGCCGATGGTCGACGCGATCATCGCCAAGTACCGGCCCCGGCTCGAAGGCAAGACGGTGATGCTTTATGTCGGCGGTCTGCGTCCGCGTCATACCGTCGATGCCTATGGCGACATCGGCATGCAGGCGGTCGGCATGGGCTATGAATTCGCCCATAACGACGACTATCAGCGCACCACCCATTACCTCAAGGATGGCACGCTGATCTTCGACGATGCCAGCGAATACGAGCTGGAAAAGTTCGTCCAGGCGCTCAAGCCCGATCTGGTCGGCTCCGGCATCAAGGAAAAGTACGTCTTCCAGAAGATGGGCGTGCCGTTCCGCCAGATGCACTCCTGGGACTATTCCGGTCCCTATCACGGCTATGACGGGTTCGCGATTTTCGCGCGTGACATGGACATGGCGGTCAACAGCCCGGTGTGGTCGCTGACCAAGGCGCCCTGGAAGCAGGGTTGATCCCCACCCTATTGAGGAGAACGGTTATGCCCCAGAGCGCAGACCTCGTGAAGGATCACGCCCGGCTGTTCCAGGAGCCCGAATATCAGGCCCTGTTCGCCCGCAAGAGCGAATTCGAGTGCGGCCCCCCGGCCGAAGAGGTGGCCAGGGTCGCGGAGTGGACCAAATCCTGGGATTACCGGGAAAAGAACTTCGCCCGCGAGGCGGTGGTGATCAACCCGGCCAAGGCCTGCCAGCCGCTGGGCGCGGTGTTCGCGGCGGCCGGGTTCGAGAAGACGCTGTCATTCGTCCATGGCTCGCAAGGCTGCGTCGCCTATTACCGCTCGCATTTGTCGCGCCATTTCAAAGAGCCGACTTCGGCGGTCTCCTCGTCGATGACCGAAGACGCGGCGGTGTTCGGCGGCCTCGCCAACATGACCGAAGGGCTGGCCAACGCTTATGCCCTCTATAAGCCGGGCATGATCGCGGTGTCGACCACCTGCATGGCCGAAGTCATCGGCGACGATCTCTTTGCCTTCATCAAGCAGTCGAAGGACAAGGGCAGCGTGCCCCAGGACTTCGACGTGCCATTTGCCCACACCCCGGCCTTCGTCGGCAGCCACACCACCGGCTACGACAACATGATCAAGGGCATTCTGCATCATTTCTGGGGGAGCAGGGAGCGCGTCGCCGGCGAGAGCATCAACATCATTCCCGGCTTCGACGGTTACAGCGTCGGCAATCTGCGCGAACTCAAGCGCGTGCTGGATCTGATGGGCGTGTCCTACACCATCCTCTCCGACACCTCGGACATCTTCGACACCCCGACCGACGGCCATTACCGTATGTATGACGGTGGCACGACGCTGGAGGCGGCCAAGGCGGCGCTCAACGCCAAGGCCACTCTGTCGCTGCAAACCGCCTGCAGCGCCAAGACCTTGCCCTGGGTTGCCGACAAGGGGCAGGCCACCCAGTCGTTCAACTATCCGCTCGGGGTCGGGGCCACCGACGAGTTCCTGATGGCGGTGTCGGCGCTCACCGGCAAACCGATTCCGGAGGCGCTGGAGAAGGAACGTGGCCGGCTGGTCGACGCCATCGCCGATTCCGCCGCCTACCTCCATGGCAAGCGCTTCGCCCTGTTCGGTGACCCCGATCAGGCGATCGGCCTCACCCGCTTCCTGCTCGAGGTCGGGGCCGAGCCGGTGCACATCCTGGCCACCAACGGCGATAAGGACTGGGCGGCCCGGGTCGGGGCGATTCTCGCCGCCTCGCCCTATGGCAAGGGCGGCAAGGCTTGGGCCGGCAAGGATCTGTGGCATCTGCGCTCGTTGCTCGACACCGAACCGGTCGATTTCCTGATCGGCTCCAGCTACGGCAAGTATTTGGAGCGCGACTGCAAGGTGCCGTTGATCCGGGTCGGCTTCCCGATCTTCGACCGTCACCACCATCACCGCAGCCCGGTGTTCGGCTACCAGGGCGGCATCAACCTGCTGGTCAAAATCCTCGACAAAATCCTCGACGAGGCCGACCGCCAGTCGGTCGCCGCCGACGGGATCAGCTTCGATCTGACCCGGTAAACCCATGCGGAAAGCGGGCGCGGGGGGCGATGCTCCCCGTGCCTGTGGAGAGCCGCCATGCTCAAGCAGAAACTTGCCGACCTCTTCATCGAGCCCGGTTGCGCCACCAACCGGGCCAAGAGCGACAGCGGCCGCAAGGCCGGCTGCGGCAAGTCCCTGCAACCGGGCGCCGCCGCTGGCGGCTGCGCCTTCGACGGCGCCAAGATCGCCCTGCAACCGATCACCGACGCCGCCCATCTGGTCCACGGCCCCATAGCCTGCGAGGGCAACAGCTGGGACAGCCGGCATTCCGCCTCCTCGGGGCCGCAGCTCTACCGCACCGGCTTCACCACCGATCTCGGCGAGATGGAGGTCATTCACGGCGGCGAGCGCAAGCTCTATCGCGCCATCCGCGCCATCGCCGAGCGCTATCGCCCGCCCGCGATCTTTGTCTATCAAACCTGCGTCACCGCCATGATCGGCGACGATGTGGCCAAGGTCTGCGCGGTGGCGGCGGAAAAACTCGGCCTGCCGGTGATCCCGGTGCTTGCGCCCGGTTTCGTTGGCTCCAAGAATTTTGGCAACAAGCTGGCCGGTGAAACCTTGCTCGATCATGTCATCGGCACCATCGAGCCCGAAACCACCACCCCCACCGACTTCAATCTGCTTGGCGAATACAATGTCGCGGGCGAGCTGTGGCAGGTGACGCCGCTGTTCGAGCGGCTGGGCTTGCGCCTGCTGGCCTCGGTCTCGGGCGACGCCCGTTATCGTCAAGTGGCGGCGGCCCACCGGGCGCGGGTCAACATGGTGGTGTGCTCCCAGGCGCTGATTACCCTCGCGCGCAAGATGGAGGAACGCTACGGCATTCCCTATTTCGAGGGCTCGTTTTACGGCATTGCCGAGACCGGTTCCTCGCTGCGCCAGCTGGCGCGGCTGCTGACCGAGCGTGGCGCCGCCGCCGATCTGCCGGCCCGCACCGAGGCCCTGATCGCCGAAGAGGAGGCGCGGGCGGCGCTACGGCTGGCGCCCTACAAGGCCCGGCTGACCGGCCAGCGGGTGCTGCTCTATACCGGCGGCGTCAAGTCGTGGTCGGTGGTCACCGCGCTTCAGGAACTGGGCATGGAGGTGGTCAGCACCTCGGTGCGCAAATCCACCGAGGAAGACCGCGCCCGGATCAAGGAGCGCATGGGCGAGGACGCGCCGATGGTCGAGACCATCGCCCCGCGCGAGATGTACCGCATGCTGAAGGATGGCGAGGCCGACATGCTGATGTCGGGCGGGCGCACCCAGTTCGTGGCGCTCAAGGCGCGGGTGCCCTGGCTCGACATCAATCAGGAGCGCCACGCCGCTTACGCCGGCTACGACGGCATGGTGGCGCTGGCCGCCGAGATCGCCCGTTCGCTCGATAATCCGGTCTGGGCGCAGGTCCGGCGCCCCGCACCCTGGGAGGCTGGCCATGGGACATGCTGAGGTCCGCGCCGTCAAACCGGTGACGATCAATCCGCTCAAGATGAGCGCGCCGCTGGGCGGGGCGCTGGCCTTCATGGGGCTCGACCGCTGCCTGCCGCTGCTCCACGGCGCCCAGGGCTGCACGGCGTTCGGGCTGGTGCTGATGGTCCGCCATTTCCGCGAGGCGATCCCGTTTCAGACCACCGCGCTCAACGAGGTCCAGACCATCCTCGGCGGCACCGACAATCTCGAGCAGGCGATCCTGACCATTCACGGCCGGGCCAAGCCGGCGGTGATCGGCATCTGCTCGACCGGACTGGTCGAAACCCGCGGCGAGGACATTCCCGGCGACCTCAGGCTGATCCGCGCCCGCCATCCCGAGTTGGCCGGCACGGCGCTGGTGTTCGCGCCGACCCCGGACTTCATCGGCGGGCTGGAACAGGGCTGGTCGCGGGCGGTCACCGCCATGATCGAGACCCTGGCCGAGCCAGCGCTGCGCTGCGAGCCCGACCGGGTCAATCTGCTGGCCGGCTGCCAGCTCACCCCCGGCGACATCGAGGAACTGCGCGAGCTTGCCGAGGCGTTCGGCCTGCGTTTGACCGTGCTGCCGGATTTGTCCGGCTCGCTGGATGGCCATGTCCCCGAGCAGTACATCGCCACCACCTTCGGCGGCACCACCGTCGAGGACATCGCGGGGCTGGGCCGGGCGCGCTGGACGCTGGCGGTCGGCGAGCACATGCGGGCGCCGGCCGAGGCGCTGGAGAAAAGAACCGGGGTGCCGTTCGTCCTGTTCGACCGCCTGACCGGGCTGGAGCCGTGCGACCGGCTGGTCACGGCGCTTGCCGCGATCAGCGATGCCCCGGTGCCGGCGCGGGTGCGGCGCCAGCGCAGCCAGTTGGTCGACGCCATGCTCGACGGCCATTTTCACTTCGGCGGCCGCAAGATCGCACTGGCCGGCGAACCCGATTTGCTGGTCGCCCTGACCTGCTGGTTCCGCGAGATGGGGGCGGAGATTCAGGTGGCGGTGGCGCCGACCGCCAGCCCGGCGCTGGCGGCGTTGTCCGGAGTGGCGGTGACGGTGGGTGATCTCGATGATCTGGAGCGCGCCGCCGCCGGTGCCGACCTCCTGGTCAGTCATTCCCACGGCCGTCAGGCGGCGGCCCGGCTCGGCGTGCCGTTGTTCCACGCCGGCTTTCCCCAGTTCGACCGGCTGGGCGCCGCTCATCGCCGCTCGGTCGGTTATCGCGGCACCCGCGACCTGATCTTCGAGATCGGCAACATTCTGATGGAGCAGGACGACCATGCGCCGGCTCAGGCTTGTTGACGACGGCGTGGCGGAGTTCCGCCCGGCCGTCAAAGGAGGACACATGCGCATCGCCATCGCCACCCAGGATATGAAGCTGGCCGACGCCCACTTCGCCAGCGCCCGCACCCTTGCCCTTTACGACATTTCCAGCGGCGGCCACCGGCTGGTCGAAGCCGTGCAGTTCGACCAGTGCAGCGGCGAGGACGGCCAGCACGATGACGGTTTCGACCGGGTCGGGCTGCGGCTCGACGCCATCAGGGGTTGCGCCATGCTGTTCGTCACCGGCATCGGCGGACCGGCGGCGGCGCGGGTGGTCAATCAGCGGGTTCACCCGGTCAAGCTGTCGGTGCCCGAGCCGATCCCGGCGCTGCTCGACCGTTTGCAGCGCAGCCTGCAAGGCACGCCGCCGCCCTGGATGCGCAAGCTGATCGCCGCCGACAGCCAAGACTTCACGGCGGAGGATTGAGCCCATGCCCCCGTTCCTGACGATTCTGGTCCAAATCATCCGCGCCCACGATTCCTTCGGTGCCTGGGAGGGCAAAAGCGACGATGCCCTGATCGAGCCGTTCGTGGTCGACAAGGCGAGGCGCAAGACCATTCCGGTGATCGGCGACCCCGATCCCAAAACCCTGGCCCGCTTCAAGCAGTTTCATTCGGCGCTGGCCCTGGCCATCGAAAAGCGCACCGGCATCATGGCGTCGCCGATTTTCGAGCTGTCCCACGAGGGCTTCGGCCGGGTGGTGTTGACGGCCTCCCGGCTGGTGGTGATCAGCCGTCATGTCCGCGACATTCACCGCTTCGGCTTCCTCAGTCTCGAGGCTCTCGAGGAGGAGGCCGGCAAGCTGATCGATCAGGCCGCCGAGTTGATCGGCCGCTTTCCCGAAGTCGCCACTCTTTAAGACGTGAAGAAAGGACTCCTCCCATGCTGCAAACCCGTGGCGGCACCGCCTGGCAGCCGAACTATCTCGACGTCATCAACCAGGATGTCTGCATCGGCTGCGCCCGTTGTTTCAAGGTCTGTCCGCGCGCCGTGCTGCAGCCGGCCGGCATGACCGAAGATGGCGAGCAGGTCGATTTCGACGACGACGAGGCTTTCCGCAAGATCATGACCGTGGAGGACGCCGCCGACTGCATCGGCTGCGGCGCCTGCGCCAAGGTGTGCAGCACCACCGCCATGGCCTTTGTCGCGGCCTGATCGGACCAGGAGGGCGCCATGCCGGACGGAGGATGCCTCACGGGAACCGGGAGCCTCGATCTCGCGGTGTTCACCCGGGTGATGGCCCGGGCCGGCGCCGACCGGAGCCGCCCGCTCTGTCACACCCTCGGCTTGTCCCCGGAGGCGCTGGGGGCCTTGCTGCGCCGCTATCCGATGCTGGCGCCGATGGTGCCGCCCGGCGGTCCCGGCGCCGACGCCGGCCCCGATACCCCCGAGGAGCCCGATCTGCGGGCGCTGTTGCTCGATCACGCCAACCAGACCGAGCCGTTGCCGGAAACGGGCTGGCTGGCGGCGATCGTCGCCCGGGCCTGCCAGGGGAGCCATCACCTCTGGCAGGATCTGGGACTGGCCCATCGTGGCCAGCTTTCGGCGTTGATCGACCGTCACTTCGTCCCGCTGGCTCAGGCCAACCACCGTGACATGAAGTGGAAGAAATTTTTCTACCGCTGCCTGTGCGAGCGCGAGGGCATTTCCTTCTGCCCGTCGCCCCAATGCGACGCCTGCCCGGATCACAGGAACTGCTTCGGGGCCGAGGTCTAACCGGCTTCCGAAGCGCCCTGTCGGAGACGCGACACCATCACGCCCGATCTTATTGTTTCAGAGCGGTATCCGACCATGCCCGGACGAGGTCACCCCCGCGTGACCCGCTCTATGCGTGATCATGACCGTACCAGTCCGGCGGCATGTGCGCGCGGAGGTCCTGATAACGGTTGAAGACGAACATGCCCAGACTGGCCAGAACTCCCAGGGACAGCAGGACTCCCAAAGACGCGATGATAACGTCCCAGTGATTGAGGTGGTCCATCGTATCCTCCCTTATGACCGGCACCGTGGCAAACTTGAGTCACAGAGTGGGATATGGCTCATCTGCGGGGCTCGGCAAGTGGTCTACCAACCACTCCTGGCCGAAGCTCGCGTCATTGGAGAGTGCCAGCGTCCAGGCCCGGCGGTCGTGTCGGAGATCCGACACGACAGTCAGTGGGAAGAATTTAATAATATCATATGGTTATCTTTGGCCCGCTCCTTGCAATCCGGTCTTCCGGCAGACAACAGCCGTTCAACGGAGGACAACATGCTGGATGTGACGGACAATGCGATGGTGGCGATCCGGCGGGTGATGGCCGGGGCCGGGCCGGATGTCACCGGGTTGCGGGTGATGGTGATCACGGGCGGATGCTCGGGGTTCAAGTACAAGGTCGGCTTCGACACCACCACCGATCACGGCGATCACGTTCTCGAATTCGACGGGTTCCGGGTCTTCATCGACCGCGACAGCGGCCGTCGCCTGGAGGGTGCGCGCATGGACTATGTCGAGAAGCTCGACGGCTCCGGCTTCGTGTTCGACAACCCCCAGGCCGCGCGAAGCTGCGAGTGTGGCAAGTCCTTTTCCTGCTGAGGAGAGTTCGCCATGGCCCAGTCCGCGGTGATCATCACCGATACCACGTTGCGTGACGGCGAGCAGACCGCCGGGGTGGCCTTCACCCTGACCGAAAAGATCGCCATCGCCCGCGCCCTCGATGCCGCCGGGGTGCCGGAACTGGAGATCGGCGTTCCGGCCATGGGGGGCGACGAGCAGGAGGGCATCCGCGCCGTGCTCGGTCTCGGCCTGGCGGCCCGGCTGGTGGTGTGGTGCCGGATGCGGGCCGAAGACATCCTCGCGGCGGTGGCCTGCGGCGCCGGCAACGTCCACATGGCCATTCCGGTGTCCGACCGCCAGATCAAGGCCAAGCTCGGACGCGACCGCGCCTGGGTGCTGGATGGCGTTGACGGCACCGTTCGCTTCGCCCGCTCGCTCGGGCTGGAGGTCAGCGTCGGTGGCGAGGACGCCTCGCGTGCCGATCCCGACTTCGTCGCCACCGTCGCCAGCGTCGCCGAACGGGCCGGCGCCCGGCGCTTCCGCTTCGCCGACACCCTGGGCCTCCTCGACCCCTTCACCGCCGAGGAACGCTTTCGGGCCTTGCGCGGCGCCGTCGGCATCGAGCTGGAAATCCACGCCCACGACGATCTCGGCCTCGCCACCGCCAATTCGTTGGCGGCGGTGCGCGGCGGCGCCAGCCATGTCAGCACCACGGTCAACGGTCTGGGCGAACGCGCCGGCAACGCGCCGCTGGAAGAGGTGGTGATGGCCTTGCAGGTGTTGTGGCAGCGCCCGACCGGCGTCGATTTCAGCCGCTTGCCCGAGGTCTCCCATCTGGTGGCGCTGGCCTCCGGACGGCCGGTGCCGGTCAACAAGAGCATCGTTGGCGCCGCCGTCTTCACTCACGAGGCCGGCATTCACGTCCACGGCTTGCTGCGCGACCACGACACCTACCAGGGCTTCGATCCCGCCGCGCTGGGCCGCCGGCATGAGATCGTGCTCGGCAAGCATTCCGGGGTCGCCGGGGTGATGCGGGCTTATTCCGAATTGGGCATCGACATCGGCGCCGTCCAGGCGCGGGCGGTGCTGACCCGGGTGCGCCGCCACGCCGTCGCCTGCAAGTCGGCGCCCGGAGCCGACGATCTCTGCCGTTTCTACCTGGAAACCCGCCATATCGTCGAGGCGGTGGGCGTGTTGGCCCGAACCGGGCCGGTCGCTGGCCGGAGCTTCACCGCGTGAGTTCAAGAAGGGGAGGGTGTCATGTGCGGGTTCGTCAAGGAATTGGGAAATCTCTCGGCCGCCGAGGATTTTTTCGAGGCGCTCGGAGTGGCGTTCGACCCGGCGGTGCTCCGGGTCAAGCGTCTGCACATTCTCAAGCGCTTTCAGCACTATCTGAACGCCGATGGCGCCGTTGCCGCTGCCGGCCGCGATGAGGGGGAGACGCTGGCGGCCTATCGCGCCGCGCTGGAGACGGCCTACCGCGACTTCGTAAGCTCCGACGCCCTGACCGAACGGGTGTTCAAGGTGTTGCAGGACGCGGTGCCCGCGCCCGCCTTCGTGCCCGTCACCGCTCTCGAGCGCTTTCGGTGAGTGTTGGCCTGGCGCGACGCGGCCATACCACCAATCTGGTCGGGGTGCCGACCGGACTGCTGGCCAGCGCCGTCTTCAACGACTACCCGGTGCCGCTGCGCATCGCCGGGGTGCGCGAGCTGAATCATGGCCTGTTCGATAAGCTGGACGCTGCCACCAGCGCCGAAGAGGCGGCGCAGTCCTTCGTCGACTACATGGGAGTGGTGTTCGGCCTGCATCAGGAGCACCGGGAGGGCACCGATAGCGCCGGTACCCGGCGCTATCGCTCCAGCTACCTGAGGTTGCTCAAGGGCTGGGGCTATGACACCAACAGCCGGGAAGGCGCGGTGCTCAAGGGCTGGGTCGAAAGTCGGTTCGGGCTGTTCCCCTCGTTTCACAAAGAACCGATCTTGAACTTTTCCTCTCCGCCCTGGATCACTTACATCGAGGAAAAGATGTCGAGCCGCTTTCATAATAATTCCATCTACACTCAGCTCGATGTGCTCTATGAATTCTGTCAGGCTGCGCTGGCCCGGTTTTTCCAGGTCGGGCACAAGACCATCACCCTCTATCGCGGCGTCAATGATTTCGTCGAGCACCAGTTGGTCGAGCAGGTTGACAAGCGCACGGCGGTGATCCGGATCAACAATCTGGTGTCGTTTTCGTCCGAGCGCGACATTGCCAGCCAGTTCGGCGACTACATTCTCGAAGCTCAGGTGCCGGTGGCCAAGGTGGTGTTCTTCAACAGCCTGCTGCCCCGCCATCCGCTCAAGGGCGAGGCGGAGTATCTGGTCATCGGCGGCGACTACCGGGTGTCGGTCGCCTACTTCTGAAGCCTTGGAGGGCCGCGCCGTGTTCGCAAATCTCGTTTTCCGCCGTCCGGCCGCCGTCCCGACCCTGACCGACCGCGCGCTCGGCGCCTATCTCGGCCTCGCGGTCGGCGATGCCCTGGGCGCCACCGTCGAATTCATGACCGCCTCGGAAATCCGTTACAAGCACGGCAGCCACGCCAGCATGACCGGCGGCGGCTGGCTCAATCTGCGCCCCGGACAGGTCACCGACGACACCGAAATGAGCCTGGCGCTCGGCAAGTCGATTTTGCGCCGCAACGGCTTCGATCTCAAGGATGTCGCCGATTCCTATGTCGCCTGGCTGCGCGGCCGGCCGGTCGATGTCGGCAACACTTGCCGGCGCGGCATTCGCCGTTACATGACCGCGGGCAGCCTGGAGGCGCCGCCCTCGGACGGCGACGGCGGCAACGGCGCCTGCATGCGCAATCTGCCGGTGGCGCTGGCCACCCTGGGTGACGATGAAGCCTTCGAGCGCTGGACCCTGGCCCAGTGCCACCTGACCCACAACCATCCGCTGTCCGATGCCGCGACCTTGGCGTTGGGGCGGATGGTCCGGACGCTGCTGAGCGGCACCGGAGAGGCCGAGGCGCGCCTCGAGGCCGAGCGTCTGGCCGAACGGCACCGG
Organism: uncultured Rhodospirillales bacterium; assembly: GCA_903856295.1. GTDB lineage: Bacteria > Pseudomonadota > Alphaproteobacteria > Azospirillales > Azospirillaceae > BOG-933. The sequence goes on from CAIOBP010000198.1 coordinate 12,085, forward strand.
CAGTTCCGCTTCGTCAATTATCGCGGGCCGTCCTCGGCCTATATCGTCGATACCGCCTGTACGGTGCTCCACCACTACTTCACCACCGGCAGCTATCGCGACTGTCTGGTGGCGGTGGTCAATCAGGGCGGCGATGCCGACACCACCGGCGCCCTGGCCGGCATGCTGGCCGGCGCCACCTACGGCGTCGAGGCGATTCCCCGGGAATGGCTGTTCCGGCTCGATGCCGGCGTCGCGACCGCGATCCGCCAGCAGGTCGAGGGCCTGCTGGCGCTGTCGCGGCACACCGGATGACTCAGAAAAAGGCATCGGGCGGTCGCCGTCCGATGTCGCTGACCGGCCAGTCCTTATGCCTGGCAGTGTCAATCGACGGCGACCAGAACTTCCGTTGCCTTGATGATGGCGGTGGCCGGGCTGCCGACCTTGAGGCCGAGTTCTTCGGCGGAGTCGTTGAGGATGGCGGCGGTGACGGTCTGGCCGCCGATGTCGATGGCGACCTTGGTCAGAACCTGCCCCTTGACCAGGGCGACGATGGTTCCCTTCAACTGATTGCGGGCGCTGATCTTCATGGGACAACTCCTTTGGGGTTCGATCAAGCCAGTTTGCGCGCCTCGACCGTGATTGGCAGGCGGGTGTCGGCGGCCATTTCGGGCAGTTCCAGGGTCCAGCCGTTGGCCAGTTTGATCCAGCCGCCCCACAGGCCGGGCTTTTCGGTCTCGACCACCGGTTCTTCCAGGTCCTTTTTGGCGACGTAGATCGTGAAACCTTCAGTCGTCTTGCGCAGCATGACTTTCATGGTCGCTCTCCACCAGATCGAGTTCGTGACCGCGCATGCCGACGATCATGCCGCGTTCGTAATAGTCGACGTCATAGATGTAATAGCGCTGGAGAAAGATGCCGATGCCCTGGACAAAACCGGTCTCGCCGGTTTCGACCAGCATTTCACCGATGCGGCGGCCGTGGAAGGTGCCGTCGTTGCGGATCGGACTCAGGCAGCGCACCTTGTCACCGACGGAGAAGACCGGCGGTCCGGCCAGTTCGACTGCGGTGATCGCCATCGCCGCCTCCTTTGTTTCAAGCCGGTTGCTTTAGGCCGGCACGCAGGCGCCGGTCGGACAGACCGCAGCGCATTGCGGCGATTTATGCTTGCCCTGGCACTCGGTGCATTTGGAGGCATCGATGATGTAGATGCTCTTCTTGGCCGAAATGGCGCCGTTGGGGCATTCCAGCTCGCAGGCGGCGCAGGCGGTGCAGTCGTCGGCGATGATCGTGTAGGCCATGATGATGATCTCCTTTCGTCAGATTGGATTGGTCGTAAGGTTGAACGGGTTCTCAGGGCGGGCCGGGCGGTTCAGGCGCTGGCCCGGCGGGGCGGGAGGCCGGCTTGCCGGGCTGCGGCGAAGCAGGCGGCGATCGCCGGTTCGATGTAGTCCTGGCCGTGGCTGTCGTCGATGCGCAGTCCGGCTTGTTCGAGGCGGGCGCGCGGGCAGTCTCCGACCTTGGCGACCAGCAGCACATCGACCCCGGCCAGGGCGGCGATCACCGCTTCCAGCCGCTGGTCGTCGCCGAAGCCGCCCAGGCAGTAATTCTCGACCCGGCGCGGCCCGAGCAGGCGGATGCCGGTGCTGTCGGCCTCATAGACCAGGAATTCGGTGGCCTTGCCGAAATGCAGATTGACCCGGCCGCCACCGTTGGTCGCGACCGCGACGCGCAGCTTGGCCGGGCCACGGGGTGCCGCCGCCGCGAGTTGGCGCCCGGCGGCGGCGCGGGCCGCGCGGCGATGCTGCCATTCCCGCTCGATGTGGGCGCGATAGGCGTGGTGGGGCGCGAGATCCAGCACCGGCTGTTCGGGAATGCGGTCGAGGGTGAAGTCGGCGTCGCGGCTCTCGCCGAGCAGCCCGACCGCGTCGGCCCGGCACTGCCGGCAATGGCGCATCAGCCGGACGCCGGAGCCGCCCAACCGCTCCTGGGCTTCAGTCAACTCCTCGGGCGTCGGGCCGCGCTGGCCGCCGAGACCGAAGGCGGTGCCGTGGGCCGGGTCGGAGATCAACGGCATGACGTTGTGCAGGAAGGCGCCGCGCGCCCGGATCGCGGCATTGACCTCGGCGAGATGGTGGTCGTTGACGCCCGGGATCAGCACCGAATTGACCTTGACCAGGATACCGGCGGCGGTCAGCCCCTCCAGCCCGGCCATCTGACGCTCGTGGAGGATTTTCGCGGCGTCGAGCCCGGTCCAGCGGCGATGGTCGAAGAATATCCAGGGATAGATGCGGGCGCCGATCTCGGGGTCGATCATGTTGATGGTCATGGTGACATGGTCGATGCCGAAACTCTTGATGGTGTCGAGATGGTCGGGCAGGGCCAGACCATTGGTTGACAGGCAGAGCTTGAGGTGGGGCAGGTTCCGCGAAATCAGCTCGAAGGTCTGGAAGGTCCATTTCGGGTTGGCCAGGGCGTCGCCCGGCCCGGCGATGCCGACCACCGACAGCTGGGGCAGCCGCGCGGCGATGTGGGTGACCTTGCGCAGTGCCTGTTCCGGCGTCAGTTTTTCGCTGACCACCCCGGGTCGGCTCTCGTTGGAGCAATCATATTTCCGGTTGCAATAATTGCATTGAATATTGCAGGCCGGAGCGACCGCGACATGCACCCGGGCGAAATCATGGTGGGCCTGCTCGTTATAGCAGGGATGGTCCTTGATCCGTTCCCACAGTGCCGGATCGTAATCATCATGACTTTGTGCCGAGGGGCAGCCTCCGGCTGTGGTCCGCTTTGATCCGCTGAGACGCCCGATGCTGGTCAGGGAGATGATCTCGCCACTCATCGCCGAAAGCCCCCTTGGCTGCTTGAAATCAGATGCCAGCCCAGGACAGCAAGAAGCGTGCCGATAAATATTCTTTTATAGTCAATGGGATAGCTTTGGTATCTTTGGCGGGTGTCGCAAACCGGTCGAGTCTGTCGCAAGTCCGACAGGGGCCTTGATCGTGACGGCTGCGCTGTGGTGGCTGGAAATTGAGCACTCTGCCGTTCTTGCGGTCAGTGTCGGGGCGCCGGGCGCGCTGGTTGCGGTTCCCAAAGGGGGACGGTTCGCGCATTCGGTAAGGCTTTGTTAATTGATAACAGTCCGCTGGCAGGGCGGGGCGCCTCCAGTTCACCGTGTGGTCCGGCCCTTGCAATATCCCTGATACGGGGGGGGGACGATGAGCAACGGAAAGGTTGGATGATGGGCGCCATGATGAAGTCGGACTGTGTCATTGGGAGTGGCAGGCTGGTCGAGCAGTATGGCGGTTCGGTGCTCGTCGGGCTTTACGAGGCCAGCAAGGTGATCGGGGCGGCCACGGACATTGAGCGCGGCCTGCGCGATCTGGTCAACATGCTGCCGATTTTCTGGGGTGTGGCGCGGGTGACGGTGACCCTGCGCGGCCGCGGCGACGAGTTGTTCGTCGCCGCTTCGTCCTGGGTCTCTCCCGAACTGCTCAAGCGCGGACAGGTGCCGGTGCTGCTCGAACTGGTGACGCCGGTGCTGTCGTTCGGCTATCCGCTGGTCGTGCCCGACGTCAAGGCCGATCCGCTTTATCGGACGGCGCTGACCTCGGTCTCGATCCCCGAACATCACCGGCTCGGCCTGATCGGGGTGCCGGTCAAGGCCGGCGGCATTCCGATCGGCGTGTTCGGGGTGGAACGGCTCTATCAGCCCTCGGACACCGTCAATTTCGAGTCCGACGTCCGGGTGATGTCGGTGGTGGCCGGCCTGATCGGGCAGGCGGTGTGCGCCGACAACCGCCGCCTGACCGGGGATGCCGATGCGGGCCATCGTTGCGCCAAGGGTGTCGGGCCGGTGGCGAACTTGCCGGCGGTGGCTGCGCGCGCGGCCCAGCGCCCGATGCGGCCGGTCAAGCCCGCGCCCTATCAGATCGACAACGTCATCGGCATGAGCCAGCGCATGCAGGACGTGTTCGCCGAGTTGCACAAGGCTGCGCCGACCAACACCACGGTGCTGCTGCGCGGCGACAGCGGCACCGGCAAGGAGATGCTGGCCCGCGCCGTCCATTACCTCAGTCCCCGGCGTTCGCAGCCCTTCATCAAGGTCAATTGCGCCGCGCTCAGTGAAACCCTGCTGGAATCCGAGTTGTTCGGCCACGAGCGCGGCGCTTTCACCGGCGCCCAGGCCGAGCGCAAGGGCCGGTTCGAACTGGCCCATGGCGGCACGCTGTTTCTGGACGAGATCGGCGAGATTTCGCCGGCTTTCCAGTCCAAGCTGCTGCGGGTGCTTCAGGAGGGCGAGTTCGAGCGGGTTGGTGGCACGCGCACCCTCAAGACCGATGTTCGGCTGGTGGCGGCGACCAACCGCAACCTCGAGGACGCGGTGGTCGACGGCAAGTTCCGCGCCGACCTCTATTATCGGCTCAATGTCGTGCCGATCTTCCTGCCGCCCCTGCGCGAACGGCGCGAGGACATCTCGCCGCTGGTCGACCATTTCGTCAAGAAATTCAATGAGGAAAACCGGCGCGCCCTGCGCTTTTCCGCTCCGGCGCTGCGGGTGATGACCGAGGAGTGCCAGTTTCCCGGCAATGTTCGCGAACTGGAGAACTGTGTGAGGCGGGTCTGCACCATGGCCCGCAGCGAAGTGATCGAACTGCCGGATTTCCCATGCCGGCGCAACCAGTGCGCCACGCCGCTGATGGCGCGCCGGACCCTCAGCCTCCGCGAGCCCGAGCCGCCGCCGGCAGCCCCGGCGCTGCGCGCTCCGGTCGAGGATGCCGAGTACGGCGAGGAGGATGGCGACGTTTTCGTCGACGCGCCGGGCATGCGCAGCCAACTGATCGAGGCCATGGACAAGACCGGCTGGGTCCAGGCCAAGGCCGCCCGCCTGCTCGGGCTGACCCCGCGCCAGATCGGCTACGCCCTGCGCAAGCACCGGATCGAGCTGAAACGGCTGTGAGAATGAGGGGGGAACCGGCGGCAGGGGAGCCAGCCGCCGGCTGTGGTTACTTTTTCTTCGGCCGCCGGAGATCGATCTCGACTCCGGGCTCGCCGGAGAACTCGACCAGAATATCTTCGTCGCGCACAATGTACTGGCAGGCGAGGCGGTAGGGGGGCGGCAGGTGATCGTTCTCGCTGGCGTGCAGCGCCTCGCGGGTGAGCTTGCCGTTGACGCTGAGGGTCAGCTTCTCCTTTTCAGTGAGATCGACGGCCAGCGGCGTCTTGTTGCCGAGATGGGTGATCTTGACCAGACAAGACCCGCACTCTCCATCCTGACACTGGCAGGGGATCGGAATATTATTCTTCTTCGCGAGCGCGAGCAGCGTGCCCCGGTCGCCCGCGACGCCATAAACGGTGATATCCTTGGGCAGGGTGATGCCGGAAAAGGTAACGGTCGCCATCTGCTATCCTCCATTGCGCGGTCGGTGACAGGGCGCGGAACGGACCAACGACCCACGACCTCGCATCCCGGTGGTGGCCGAACCCTGTCATGTCGGCATCAAGCAATAACGGGGCCAATAATAATCGACTGAAATCAAACGATATAATCTGAAATGTCCGGGCTTTGTCGGACATGCGACCATCACTGGCGGTGTCGGTGTCTTCCGTCTCCGCAGCGATCCGCGGCCGGAACGAGCCGATTCCATAGAGGAGGAGGGTTGATGTGACGGATACCGGCCCGCTTCAGGAGACCAAATCATGCGTATCCAACTCGGCTGCGAATTAAGCTACGACTTTCCCAAGCCGACCCCGATGATCGTCATGCTGAACGTGCATTATTCTCGGGTCGGGAGCCTCGAACATCCGGATCATTGGCCGTGCAAGTTTTTTTCTGTAAATTCGCGCAGAAGACGACTTGATTCGAGGCGGGTAGTTACGCCGCCAGATTTATGTATATCTTACCAGTCATCCAGTCCTCATCGACCTCTGCGAGCAATGCTGAAACCAAGCG
>CAIOBP010000199.1 GCA_903856295.1 uncultured Rhodospirillales bacterium
CCTGGACGAAGGTCTGCGCTTCGCCATCCGCGAGGGGGGCCGGACCGTCGGCGCCGGCGTGGTTGACAAGATCGTTAAGTAAGGTTCGCGAGATATGAGATGCCGGTGTCCCCAGCGGACACCGGCTTCCCTATGGGTCAAGAAGGTAAGGGTTTAGGACCATGGAAAGCCAGAATATCCGCATCCGCCTGAAGGCGTTCGATCACCGTGTGCTCGATCAGTCGACCAGCGAGATCGTGAACACGGCCAAGCGGACCGGGGCGCGGGTACGCGGTCCGATTCCGCTGCCGACCTTGTTCGAGAAGTTCACCGTTAACCGGTCTCCGCACATCGACAAGAAGTCGCGCGAGCAGTTCGAAATCCGCACCCACAAGCGGCTTCTCGACATCGTCGATCCGACTCCGCAGACGGTCGATGCGCTGATGAAGCTGGATCTGGCGGCGGGCGTCGACGTCGAGATCAAGCTCTGATAACGAAGAATTCAGGTTGAGGCCGGTTTGGGCCTTCTAAAGGGGTATGATGCCATGCGATCCGGTTTGATCGCGCAGAAGCTCGGTATGACCCGCGTCTTCACGGACGAAGGGGAACATGTGCCGGTCACTGTGCTTAAAGTCGATAACTGCCAGGTCGTGGCCGTGCGCACCGATGACACCGACGGTTACACGGCGGTTCAGCTTGGGGTCGGCGCGGCCAAGGTCAAGAATGTCACCAAGCCGATGCGCGGACATTTCGCCAAGGCCAAGGTGGAACCCAAGCGCAAGCTGGTCGAGTTCCGGGTGAGCACGGACGCACTGCTCGATGTCGGCGCCGAGATTTCGGCCGCCCACTTCGTGGCCGGGCAGTTCGTCGATGTCACCGGCACCAGCATCGGCAAGGGCTTTGCCGGCGGCATGAAGCGGTGGAACTTCGGGGGCCTGCGCGCCACCCACGGCGTGTCGGTGTCTCACCGCTCGCTGGGCTCGACCGGTAACCGCCAGGACCCGGGCAAGACCTTCAAGAACAAGAAGATGGCCGGACATCTGGGTGCCGAGCGCGTCACCACGCTCAACCTCAAGGTTGTGCAGATTGACAGCGATCAGGGCCTGATCCTGGTTAAGGGTTCGGTGCCTGGCTCCGAAAACGGCTATGTTCTGGTGCGTGACGCCGTGAAGCGCAAACTGCCCGAGGGCGTGCCTTTCCCGGCTGGTCTGCGCGCTGCGGCCGCTCAAGAGGAGACCGCGTGATGAAGGCGGCTATTCGCAACCTCGATAACCAGGAAGTCGGCGAGATCGACCTCGCCGATGAGGTGTTCGGCGTCGCCGTGCGCCCCGACCTGCTGGCCCGGGCGGTCAACTGGCAGTTGGCCAAGCGCCGCTGCGGTAACCACAAGACCAAGGTCATCGGTGACATTCAAGGCACGACCAAGAAGCCGTATCGGCAGAAGGGCACCGGCCGTGCGCGTCAGGGCTCGCTGCGGTCACCGCAGTTCCGTGGCGGCGCCGTGATCTTTGGTCCGGTGGTGCGCTCCCACGAGCATGGCCTGACCAAGAAGGTCCGTAAGCTGGCGCTCAAGATCGCGCTGGCCTCCAAGGCCGCCGAGGGCAAGCTGATCGTGCTCGACGCCGCGACGGCGGACACATTCAAGACCAAGGCGCTGGCGGCGCGGTTGAAGGGCTTCGCTCTCAAGTCGGCGCTGATCATCGACGGTGCCAACCTCGATGATAACTTCGCCAAGGCGGCGCGCAACATTCCGTTGTTGGACGTGCTGCCCGAGCAGGGCGCCAATGTTTACGACATTCTGCGGCGGGACACGTTGTTCCTGACCCGCAACGCCGTCGAGCAGCTGGAGGCCCGACTGAAATGAGCAGGCTGATCTACGACGTGATCCTGGCGCCGGTCATCACCGAAAAGGCGACCAACATCACCGGCGACAACCAGTACACCTTCCGGGTGCCGCTGGATGCCACCAAGCCGGAAATCAAGAAGGCGGTTGAGGGGTTGTTCTCGGTCAAGGTAATGGCGGTCAACACCATTGTTACCAAGGGCAAGACCAAGCGCTTCCGCGGTATGATCGGCCGGCGTTCCGATACCAAGAAAGCGATGGTGACGTTGGCCGCTGGTCAGCGCATCGACGTGACCACCGGCGTCTGACGGAAGGGACCGAAGAATGGCCTTGAAACAATTCAATCCGGTCACGCCGTCCCAGCGCCAGCTCGTCCAGGTGGACCGCTCGGAGCTGTGGTCCGGCAAGCCGGTCAAAGCCCTGACCGAGGGCCTCACCGGCTCGGGCGGGCGCAACAACACCGGTCGCGTCACCGCGCGGCGGATGGGCGGCGGTCACAAGCGGACCTACCGGCTGATCGACTTCAAGCGGCGCAAGTTCGATGCGCCGGCGACGGTCGAGCGGCTGGAGTATGATCCCAACCGCACCGGCTTCATCGCCCTGATCAAGTACCAGGACGGCACGGTTTCCTACATTCTGGCGCCGCAGCGTCTGAAGGTCGGCGATCAGGTGGTCTCGGGCGAGAAGGTCGATATCAAGCCCGGCAACGCCATGCCGCTGAAGAACATTCCGGTCGGCACCATCGTTCACAACGTCGAGCTGAAGGCCGGCGCTGGTGGGCAGATGGCGCGGGCCGCCGGCACCTACGTTCAGATCGTCGGTCGTGACAGCGGTTATGCCCAGCTGAAGCTCAGCTCGGGCGAGCTGCGCATGGTTCGCGGCGAGTGCCTCGCCACCATCGGCGCGGTCTCGAACCCCGACCAGGCCAACATCAATCTGGGCAAGGCCGGGCGCAACCGCTGGCTGGGCGTTCGCCCGTCGGTGCGCGGCGTCGCCATGAACCCGATCGATCACCCGCACGGCGGCGGCGAAGGCCGCACCTCCGGCGGCCGTCACCCGGTGACGCCGTGGGGCAAGCCGACCAAGGGC
>CAIOBP010000200.1 GCA_903856295.1 uncultured Rhodospirillales bacterium
CGCTTGGTTTCAGCATTGCTCGCAGAGGTCGATGAGGACTGGATGACTGGTAAGATATACATAAATCTGGCGGCGTAACTACCCGCCTCGAATCAAGTCGTCTTCTGCGCGAATTTACAGAAAAAAACTTGCACGGCCAAGGTGAAGCCGCGGTCGCGCATTTTTTCCATGATTCGGTAGGTGCGGTCAGCGTCTTCCAGCAAGGCCGTCTCTGTCAGTTCGAGCTTGACGCGGTGGGGCGAAATGCCGCTGCCCTCGAGAATCGGCAGAAGAGCCCGGTCGAGCCAAGAGTCTGAAAACAGCCGCGCGGACAGGTTGAGTCCGACCGGAACCTCACGCAGGTCCATCCTAGCCCAGTCGCGGAGATCGGCCAGCAGCCGGTTTACCACCCAGACGCTGACCGGGCCGATCAGACCGGTGGTTTCGGCCAGTGGAATGAAGATGGCCGGGGAAATCATGCTGAGGTCCGGCCGTGGCCACCGCAGCAGGGATTCAGCCGCCACCACCCGTCCGCTCCCGAGATCGATCTGGGGCTGGTAGCACAGGCGAAATTCGTCCCGGTCCAACGCCCGGTGCAAAGCCGTCTCCAGCAGGAAGAGTTCCGGACCATCGGTCGTGGGACCGTCGCTCTTCGATCGCATCAAGTTGCGGCCAGCCCGCGCGATCAGGTCGGCGCCGTTCCCCCCGTCATCGGGAAACGCGGCGACGCCGATGCGGGCCGAAACGAAAATCTCCTGATCGTCGATAATCAACGACTGTTCGGTCAAGGTCCGGAGCAGGGTCGCCAGCCAGCGGTCGAGCGCCGCCCCCCGCTTCCTGCCGGGCAGCACCAGCAGGAATTCGTCGGGAGCGACGCGGGCGAGGCTGTCGGCATCGCCGACAAGCCCGGACAACCGCTCCGCCACGCCGCGCAGAACCGCATCGCCAAAGGCCGCGCCGAAGGCAGTGTTGATCCGGCGGAAATGGTCGAGATCGAGGTCGACGACCACGAAGGGACGACCAGTCTGCTGCGACCGGGTGACCTGCTCCTCGACGATGGTCGAAATCAATCTTCGGCTGTAAAGGCTGGTGACCGGGTCGAGATAAGCCGTGTGCAGCAGCTTCTCTTCGGCGCGAACCGCCCGGGTCAGATTCGACCGGTCGAAGACCTTCGCGGCACTCATGCCCATGAGTCAGGCCCCCTGATTGAGGCAGACGTCGAGGGCTTCGAGCATCTCCTTTTTGTTGAAGGGTTTGCGCAGCACCTTGGTCGCGCCGACCCGCTGCGCCATCTGCAGATAGTCGAAATTATGGGTGCGTCCGCCTCCGGAGATGGCGACGATTCTGGTTTGGGGCCGCAAGCGGCGGACTTCGGCGATGGTCTGGATGCCTTCCTTCTCCGGCATGATGATGTCGCAGAACATCACATCCACAGGCTGAACCCTCGCAACCTCCACCGCCATGTTGCCGTCGCGAGCCAGCAGCACGGAGTGGCCGGCATCTTCCAACATCATGCGCAAGGTCGCGCGGACAACATTCTCGTCGTCAGCAACCAGAATCGTCGCCATGGCAGTCCTCCTTGTCCATATCTTGCCTGTTTTCGCGTCTTTCTCTCCCACGATCGTCCAATCGGATCGTCACGACAGGAGAGGTCATCTCGTGACCCGGCCTTTAAGGCTTGAACAAGATCAGCAAAAAATATGATATATTTTATCAAAATTTCGAGATGGCAAATAACCGTTTTAGTCCACTCCCCAGCGCCCCCGCCATCTTCAACGAAAGAGGATATTGTGAGCGGCGGTAGACCCGTGATTCTCTGTTCAGTTGTGATCGTGGATTGCCAAAATCACTTCCATCGCACATATGAAAGTACTACTTTATGATGATGCGGTCAAGGGCGGGGCGCAGAAAATTTAGCTCTTCTGTTATGGTGAAGGTATTGCTGATGTTAACTGTATTTATTATTTGATTGGTTAATGCATTTACCTGAAACTGACTGGACTCCAACCCCTTCGCCACCGATCCGTTAGCTTATTGTTTTTGCATCGCACAAGACATATTTTGAATTCAATCGTATGCGCCCGAGGGCTTATGGATGGCAAGAATACCCCGACCGCGGGGGCCGCGACCCGGAAGGACAGCGCTCATGATGAAACGATACCTTCCGCTCTCCGCCCTGGCCTGCGTCCTGCTGGCTGTCTTGTGGGGCCTGTTCCGGGACCACCTCGCGTCGCTCTGGCGGGAGGCGGCCTTGATCGGCGTGGCGGATATCGCCAACGAGCTGGGGACACTCGCGGTTGTCGCCCTGGGTGCGGCGACGCTCCTCGCCGCATTCGCGCTCAAGGGGCGTTGGTGGCTGGCGAGAGCGATGCCGCGCATCGGCCGATCCGATGAGCGGGACTTCCGTCAATTGCGCCTGGCGGTCTGGCTGGGCCTGCTGTCGCTACCGCTGATCACCTTCGGGTTGCTCGTGTTCACGCTCGATGCCGACCGGCAGCAGGCCTTCGACCAGGGCCAGCGCCAAGTGCGGATGCTGTCCCAGGTGGTGGCGGAGCAGACCACCCGGACGCTCCACGCCATCGATTCGGCCCTGCGCTGTCTCGCTAAGGATATGGAGATGAAACGGCCGGATACGGCCCTGGACGGCGCGGCCGCTCTGGCCTGGATGCACAAGGCGCTTCAGGACGAACCGGTGCTGCGGTCGGTCTGGGTAACCGACCGACACGGACGCGTCGTCTTACACACCGTGGCGGAAGCGGTCGGGCTGGATGCCTCCGACCGCGACTATTTTCAGCACCATCTGATTCCGGGATCATCCGAGCTTTACGTCGGCGACCTGACCCGGAGCCGGATCGACGACACTTGGTTCATTCCGGTCAGCCGGCGCGTTGCCAACCCCGACGGCAGCCTGGCCGGCGTCGTGGTCGCCGCCTGGGAACCCCGGCATTTCGCCAGGGACTGGGCGGCCGTCGATGTCGGGCCGGGCGGCAGCGTCGCCCTGTTCAGCTGGCAGGCCCAGTTGCTGATGCGCATGCCTTACGTGGAAGCGGCGATCGGCCGCTCGCTGGCCGACGATCCCGTCTTCAAGGGCCGGGTCATGGCGGCGAGCGAAGGCTCCTACCGCCGTTTTAGCCCAATCGACGGCCTGGACCGGATGCTGGCCTTCCGCCGGGCTTCCGGCCCCCCCGGCTATGTCGGGTTCATCGTGGTCGCCGGCATGACCGTCGATCACATCCTGGGGGCATGGCGCGGCTTCGCCGTGCTCAGCCTGACGGTCTGGCTGGTCTTCACTGCGGCGCTCGCGATCTTCGGCCGCATCCTGCTGGAGCAGGTTGACCGCCGCGCCGCCGACGCTCTCCGGTCCCGCGACATCGCGCGGTTTTCCGAGGACAATCCGAGCCCGATCCTGCGCGCCGACCGGGCGGGCCGGATCATCTACACCAACTCCGCCGCCCGCACGATCATCGCCGGACTGGTGGACACGGCCGACCGGAACGCGTTCAAAGACCTGCTTGAAAGTGCCGCCGCCGCCGCTACCGCCGAACATCGGGGCCTGACCATCGGGCCACGCAGCTTCGAGGCGGAAATCGCTCCCCTCACCAATGCCACCGTTGGTATCTACCTGATCGACACCACCGAGCGGTTGGCCGCCATCCGGCAGTTGCGGGAAAGTGAGGGGCGGTTGGCGCTGGCCCTGGAAACCTCGGGGCTGGGGCTGTTCGATCTCGACCTGCGCTCCGACCGCATGATCGTGAACCCGCGCTATGCTTCAATGCTGGGTTTTGACCCGGCGACCTTTGAAGAGAGCGTCTCGACTTGGAGCGCGCGGCTCCATCCCGACGATCGCGACCACACCCTCGCTCTCTTTCAGGATTGCTCGGCAGGACGGATTTCCGACTATCAGACCGAATATCGCCAGCGGACCCAGGGTGGAACCTGGAAATGGTTGCTGTCGGTGGCAAAAATCGTCGATCGGGATCAAACCGGGACGCCATTGCGCGTGGTCGGCACGCACATGGACATCACAGATCGTAAACTGCGCGAGCGCGAGCGCGAACAGAATGGCGAGTTGAGCCAGCTCCTGCTCTCGCTCGGCAGTCAGGCTGACGAACAGCCGGAACAGGACCTGGTCTCCACCGGGCTCGAATGGCTGTGCCGGATCACCGACAGCCAACGGGCCGGGCTGTATTTCGTCGATTCCGACCAGACCCGGGTCGCGGCTTCGGTCCAGTTTCCCGCTGCACCTTGGGATGGCCCCGCCTGTCCGACCGGAATTCTTGGCAACTGCCTGCGCGAACAGGGGCCGGTCATCGCCACCGGGGACTCCGGCCCGGCGTGGCCAAGCGCCTGCGTGCCGATTTTCGCCGACGGCAAGGTGCAGGTGATCGTCGAGATCGAGCGGACCAACTCCGACTACGACAACGATATCCTGAATCTGCTCCACCTGTTCGCCGACCACCTCTGGGAGATCATCCAGCACCAACGGGCCGAACAAGCGCTGCGCGACAGCGAAAGCCGGCTCAAGGCAATGACCGATTCCACCCAGGACGGGATTATCATGATCGACAGCAATGGCCTGATTTCCTTCTGGAATCCGGCGGCGGAGGCCATGTTCGGCTATTCGGTGGCCGAAGCGCTGGGCCGGGACGTCCACCTGTTCCTGGCCGGCGACAAAGGGCCGGAATACCAGCAATCCTGGTCCATGTTCGCCGAAACGACCACGGGTTTCATGGCCAACCGCACGCGAGAGGTCGTCGGCCATCGCAAGGACGGCCAGAACGTGCCGGTGGAAATCACCGTCTCGACCTTCCATCGCGCCGGCCTTTGGAATGCCGTCGGCGTGCTCCGCGATGTGAGCGAACGCAAGGAGGCCGACAGCAGAAGTGGCAGGCCCAGAAGATGGACTCGCTCGGCGCCCTGGCCGGCGGCATCGCCCACGACATCAACAATCTGCTGATGCCGGTGCTCGGCATGACCGAGTCCGTGCTCGACAGGTTGCCGCCCGAGAGCCCGCTGCGCGAACGGCTGGATCTGGTGATGGACGCCAGCCAGCGCATCAAGGGACTGGTCGAACGCATCCTGACCTTCAGCCGCAAGCAGGGCGTCCAGTACGAACCGCTGGACATCGCCGAAGTGGTCCGGGATACCATTCCGCTGGTGCGGGCGATGACGCCGGCCAGCATGACCCTGCGGGCCCACCTCGACCCCGCCACCGGCATCGTCGCCGCCGACATCACCCAGCTGCACGCCGTGCTGATGAACCTCGCCTCCAACGCCGCTCATGCGCTGGAGGGACGGCCGGGTCACCTCGACATCGCCCTCGACCGGGTCGTCGCCGATGCCGATCTGCTGCGCGCGGCGCCATCGCTGATCGACGGCCGGAGCTACGCCCATCTCCGCGTCGCCGACGATGGCTGCGGCATGGACGAGCGCACCCTGGAACGCATCTTCGATCCGTTCTTCACCACCCGTGAAGTCGGCGAGGGCACCGGCCTCGGCATGGCGATCATCCATGGCATCATCGCCAAGCACGAGGGCGCCATCCGGGTTCACAGCACGCCTGGACAGGGCACCGTGTTCGACATCTATCTGCCGATCAATGTTCCCGGCCGGCGGTGACAGGGGCCGGGGCGGGCTTGGCAACCACTCGAGGTCCCGTCACTCGAAGGCGCCGCGTAACGGTTCCGCTGGAAGCCATGATGACGTCCGCACTGCTCAGTTCAGGGGCGTGACAACTCATAGCAAGCATACAACCAAGATCATACAACCGTATGCATGGCGACCGGCGTTCGTATCGCAATAAATTCACCAATTTTATTGAGTAAATAGTTAACAATATCTCGTAGATTGACGACGGTCGATCATAATATACCTCCTTGGTAACAGCAGGCTCATTCTGGCTGGATCGATGGTTGGAACCGCTGCCGGAGAGTACACGGGAGCGGAGACATCGGGACTCGGGATACGGGATTGCCCGGAACCGGAGGACGAAGCGATGATGGGCGCTGTCAGAAAACAGCCGGGTGATGGGCAAGGGTTCGCGCTGTGCGATGCAATCGCTCTGGTTCAGCGCTTATCGCTGGCGCGCGGCCTCGAGGAAATCATGGCGGTGGTGCGCCGGGGCGTGCGTCACCTGACCGGCGCCGACGGCGTCACCTTCGTGCTGCGCGACGGCGGCCTCTGTCATTACGCCGACGAGGACGCGATCAGCCCGCTGTGGAAAGGCCAGCGCTTTCCGTTAGAGACCTGCATCTCGGGCTGGGAGAGCGGGTCGAGATCAGGCTTCATTCCGGTCCGGACCTTTGGCCGGTGCTGGTCGACCCGGTCCAGTTGGAAACCGCGATCGTCAATCTCGCCGTCAACGCTCGCGACGCCATGCCTATTACTACAGTGGCACTTTCTGAATCCTGGCAATCTTTCTCCTGATATGGCACCTGCGCGCGATGGCTTGGTGCCATCGCCTCCAGTTTGACCAACCAATGACGTAGTCGATTGAGCGAGCCAGGACCAAGACGAGATGTCCG
>CAIOBP010000201.1 GCA_903856295.1 uncultured Rhodospirillales bacterium
CAGGGGCTCTGCCCCTGGACCCCGCCAAAGGCCGGCGGCCTTTGGAAACCGGGACGGGGTCACCGCTCGTCCTGGGGGCGGAGCGGCTGGGAGGGTCTGGGGGCGGAGTTGGCCGGCCGACTGGGCTTGCTGGGCCGGGGGTGTTTCGAGGTCTTGATCTCAAGGGTGATCGGGGTGTCGTTCGGCGGGCCGCCGAGCTTCATGCGGTTTTGCAGCCCCTGTTCTTCGATCGAGCGCTTCAGGGCCTCGTAGGTCGGCAAGTCCGGGTCGGGCTCGTTGGCCGGTTTAGGGGGCGCTGGCGGAATGGTCTGGGGCGTGTCCTTCTTGGCCTGATCGCCACCGCCGGGGGCGGGCTTGCTTGGCTTGGCACCACCACCACCCGCAGGAGGGGCGGCGGGGGGCGGCTCGGCCGGTTTGGGCCGCTCGGCACCGGACGGAGGCGTCGGTTCGGTGGGCTTGGCGTCCCCGGGTTTGGTGTCTTCAGGCTTGCTCTCTCCGGGCTTGACGTCTTCGGGCTTGGTTTCGCCCGGCTTGGTCTCACCTGGCCTGGCTTCGCCGGGCTTGGTCTCATCCGGTTTGGTCTCACCGGGTTTGCTGTCGCCCGGTTTGGCGTCTCCGGGTTTCGTCTCTCCAGGCTTGGTGTCTTCGGCTTTCGTCTCCCCGGGTTTGGTGTCTCCAGGCTTGGTGCCGTTGTCCTTGCTGTCGTCGGGGGGAGGTGCGGGTTGGGGGGTGTCGCCGGTTCCGGTGTCCGGTGGCGGCGGGGCGTCGGGGGGGGCGCCCGGAGCGGGGGTGTCGGGCGCCGGAGCCTTGCCATTTCCGGGTTTTCCTGGCGGCGGTGCGCTGCCACCGGGAGTGATCGGCTTGGGTGGCTGCTGTTTCTGCTGGCGGCGCAAGCGCTCCCGCTCTTCCTCGCGCTTGCGGGCGCGCTCCTCCTCGATGCCCGGATACCATTCCTTGAAGCAGTCGATGAACAGCGGATCGTGGCAGGTCCGAAGAACCTCGCGGGCTTCCGGCGCTGGCGGCGGATTGGCGGCGGGGGTATCCGGGGCGGGCGCGGCAGCCGGCTCGGATTGCTGAGCCGGCGCCGGCACGGGCATCAGCGACAGCATGGCCAGAAGCGGCAACCAGATACGATGGGCGCGCATTCCGCTTTTCTCAGGGGAGTTGTCTGCCACCCCAGCATACTCCTGCGCGCCGCCCGTCGCTACGGCGATGACTCACGACTGCGCTGACTCACGACTTCAGATAGGCCGGGTGGCGATGCTCGAAGCGGGCGCGGTCGGCGGGTTCGAGGGCGACGGTCAGGTGGGCGCGCTCCTCGTCGTCCCGGCGTTCCAGCACTTCGCCATGGCCGTAGAGCCAGGACAGCGCCGCGCCGTCGCCGAGGCTGACCATGAGGCGCACGGTCTCCCGCTCGGCGGTCATGATGCGGTCGAGCAGGGCGAACAGCCGCTCCAGCCCGTCGCCGGTCAGGGCCGACACCGCCACCGCCCGGCCGGCGGTGCTGAACTGGGCCAGGGCGTGGTCGCGATGGTCCTCGTCCAGCAGATCGATCTTGTTGAGCACCTCGACCAACCGGGCGTCGGCGTCGGGGTCGATCTTCATGTCCCGGAGCACGCCGTGAACGTCTTCGCGCTGGGCCATGCTGTCGGTATGGGCGAGATCGCGGACGTGCAGGATGATGTCGGCCGCCATCACCTCTTCCAGCGTCGCCCGGAAGGCCTCGACCAGCCCGTGGGGCAGATCGGAGATGAAACCGACGGTATCCGAGAGAATGATCTTGCGTCCCGAGGGCAATTCGATCGCGCGCATGGTCGGATCGAGGGTCGCGAACAGCAGGTCCTTGGCGAAGACGTCGGCACCGGCCAGCCGGTTGAACAGCGTCGATTTGCCGGCATTGGTGTAGCCGACCAGCGCCACCACCGGATAGGGCACCCGTTCGCGCGCCTTGCGGTGCAGGCTGCGGGTGCGGCGTACCTCGTCCAGTTCCTTCTTGATCTTGACGATGCGGTCGCCGATCAGCCGCCGGTCCAGCTCGATCTGGGATTCGCCGGGGCCGCCGAGAAAGCCGAAGCCGCCGCGCTGGCGTTCCAAATGGGTCCAGGAGCGCACCAGCCGCGAGCGCTGATAGGTCAGGGCGGCAAGCTCGACCTGGAGTTGCCCCTCCCGTGTCCGGGCGCGGGCACCGAAGATTTCCAGGATCAGCCCGGTGCGGTCGATGACCTTGGCCTTGGTCGCGCGCTCCAGATTGCGTTGCTGCACCGGCGACAGCGGATGGTTGACCACGATCAGCCCGGCCTTGTGCTCCTCGATCAGCGCCGCCAGCCGTTCCACCGCGCCGCTGCCGAGCAGAGTCGACGGGTTGGGGCGGCTGACCGGGATGGCTTCGGCATGGATCACCTCAAGCTCGATGGCGGCGGCCAGCGCCACCGCCTCATCGAGCTGGGACTCCGGCGTCCTGCGCCCTCCGGCACTGCCCTTGCGCAGCACCGGATGGACCACCAGCGCGCGGCCGACCGCCGATTCGTCTGGAGTGGGGGGGGGGGCGCTCACCCGGTTATTCGTGCTCGACGTCGCGGCCGCCATCA
Organism: uncultured Rhodospirillales bacterium; assembly: GCA_903856295.1. Taxonomy (GTDB): domain Bacteria; phylum Pseudomonadota; class Alphaproteobacteria; order Azospirillales; family Azospirillaceae; genus BOG-933. The sequence continues at coordinate 2,589 of CAIOBP010000201.1, forward strand.
AAAAGCTGAATCGGATGGGCGGGCATCACAGTCGAGATCGCGTGCTTGTAGACCAGCTGGGAGTGGGCATCCCGGCGCAGCAGCACCGAGAAGTTGTCGAACCAGGTGATGATCCCCTGGAGTTTGACGCCGTTGACCAGGAAAACGGTCACGGGCATCTTGTTCTTCCGGACGTGATTGAGAAAGACGTCCTGAACGTTTTGGCCTTTTTCGGACATGCTGGTCTGATCCTTCACGGCTGTTCTTGGAGCCCGGGTTCCCGGTGCCCTGATTGTCTCCCAAGGAAAATGACTAGGCTGAGGCAGCCCGCCCGGGAGAGTTGTTATCCGGTATAACGCCGTCGAGGCCGAGAACCAAGCCACAAAGTGCGGTGCAATCATCGACTGCGATCATCGGTGGAAAGCGGCTGAAGTCGGTCTCGCGATTTCCACCCACCAGAACCGGCAGACAGCCGGCGGCGTGCGCGCATTCCATGTCGATATCGGCGTCGCCGACGAACCACGCCTCGCCGGCCGCGAGTCCGGCCGGAGTCAGCGCCATGGTCACCGGGGCCACCGCCGGCTTGTCGGCGGCGGCGTCGCCGGCACCGGCAAGGCAGCCAAAATACTTGCTCCAGCCCAGCGCCTCGGCTTCCGCGCGCAGGAAGCGGCCGGTCTTGTTGCTGACCACCGCCAGATAGACGCCCCGTTCGTGCAGGGCCTTGATCAGGGTCTCGGCGCCGGGCAGCGCCCGCAACTGCTGGATGTGATTGTCGGCGTAGTGGCCATAATAGATGGCCCGCGCCTCCTCCCAGCGATCCCCGAACAGCGGCGGGAAGGCGTTGCGCAGGGAATGGCGGACCCGGACGCGGATTTCCTCGCTGGTCCAGGGCTGATGGCCCATGGCCACCAGGGTGACATTGACGCTGGCCTCGATGATTCCCCAGCTGTCGACCAGGGTATTGTCCCAATCGAACAGCACGGCGCGGGGCAGGCGGGCGGGCGGGGTCATGGCGCGCCTCCGGCTACGGGTTGCCCGGCCAGGGCCTCGAGATAGGCGGCGCGCAGGCGCAGGGTCAGGGCGCCGGGCTTGCCGTCGCCGACCGGTTTGCCGTCGATGCGGGTGATCGGCAGCGCGAAGGTGCTGGCGCTGGAGAGGAACGCCTCGCGCGCCTGATAGGCCTCGGCGACCGTGAACGGCCGCACCTCGGTGGTCGCGCCGAAGCTCTCGGCCAGCCTGAGCAGCGACAGCCGGGTGACGCCGTTGAGAATGTGAGTGTCGGCGTGGCGGGTGATCAGGGTGCCGTCGGCGTTGACGATCCAGGCGTTGGAGGAGCAGCCCTCGGTGATCATGCCATCGTCCTCGACCATCCAGGCTTCATAGCAGCCGGCTTCCACCGCCTGCTGCTTGCCCAGCACCTGGGGCAGCAGCGACACCGACTTGATGTCGCGCCGCAGCCAGCGGATGTCGGGGATGGTGATCACGCCGACCCCGGACTCGACCTGGGCCGGGGCGGCGAAGCGGGTCAGCTTGCGGGTGGTCAGGACCAGACCGGGCCGGACCTTGGGATTGGGAAACTTGAAGTCGCGGGGCGCGACACCGCGGGTGATCTGGAGATAGACCAGACCGGTCGACACGCCATTCCGGCGCACCAACTCGCGAATGATCATCTCCAGCACCGGGCGCGCCACCGGCCAGTCGATGCGCAGTTCCTTGAGGGAGCGTCCGAGCCGGACCATGTGGCCTTCGAAATCGGCCAGCCGGCCCTCGGCGATCGCCACCACCTCATAAACGCCATCGGCGAACTGGTAGCCGCGATCCTCCACATGAACGCGAGCGTCGGCATGGGGCAGATAGCGACCGTTGACATAGGCCAGACGCGGCATGACAGCACCCGTTCCATCGGAGAGGCCGGAGGGGTACCCGATTATGCTTATGTTTTCAAGGGAGGCTGGCGCGGGTCAGTAAGTCGAGGCAGGCCATGCGCACCGCCACGCCCAGTTCGACCTGATCGAGAATCACGCTGCGCTTGATGTCGTCGGCGACTTCCGAATCGATTTCGACGCCGCGGTTCATCGGGCCGGGATGCATGATCAGGGCGTCGGGCTTGGCGGCTTTCAGTTTCTCGCGGGTCAGGCCGAAGAAGTGGAAATATTCGCGCACCGAGGGCACGAACTGGCCGCTCATGCGTTCGGTCTGGAGCCGGAGCATCATCACGATGTCGACGTCGGCGAGGCCGGTCTCCATGCGGTGATGGACCTCGACGCCCAACCGGCCGATATCGGCGGGCAGCAGGGTCGGTGGCGCCACCACCCGCACCCGGGCGCCCATGGCGTTGAGCAGGTGGATATTGGAACGCGCCACCCGGCTGTGCAGGATGTCGCCGCAAATGGCCACCACCAGCCCGGCCAGCCGGCCCCGGCGGCGGCGGATGGTCAGGCTGTCGAGCAGGGCCTGGGTCGGATGTTCGTGATTGCCGTCGCCGGCGTTGATCACCGCGCAATTGACCTTGCGCGCCAGCAGGTTGGCCGCGCCCGACTCGGGGTGGCGCACCACCAGCACGTCGAGATGCATGGCGTTGAGGGTCATGGCGGTGTCGATCAGGGTTTCGCCCTTCTTCACCGAACTGGCCGCCACTTCCATGTTGATGACGTCGGCGCCGAGCCGCTTGCCCGCCAGTTCGAACGAGGTCCGGGTGCGGGTCGAGTTTTCGTAGAACAGATTGACCAGCGTCCGGCCGCTCAGGAGCGGCGGGCTCCGTTCGCGACTGCGGTTCTGGGCGACATAGGTCTCGGCGCAGTCGAGAATGCGGCCGATTTCAGCCGCCGGCATCCCCTCGGTGGCCAGGAGATGACGGGGCTCGGGCGGGGCGGGGCGGGCGTCGGTGTCGGTCATGGGCCGACTATAAAGCCCGTCCGGAGGCGGGGCAATGGGGTGCGCTCGCCGGCACCGGGGCGGGTCACGAAGGGGGGCGCACCCCGAAGTGTGAAGTCGCTCTAAAACAATAAGATAGGGCGTGATGCCGTTTTGGTTGATCGCATTGCGCTTTATCCGGCTTGCTCCGGAACGGGTTCCCCGGCAGTCTGAGGCCGTGGCGGGCAGGGGAGGCGGCGGGTGCGGCTGGGGCAGGACCAGGACGGGGCGCGCAAGGATGGGCGGACCCGTCTGCATATCGGGACGGCGCTGTCGGCCGGAGCCGGGGTGGAACTCGACTCGGACCAAGCGCACTATCTGCGCCATGTGCTGCGGCTGGCGCCGGGGGCGGTGGTGGCGCTGTTCAACGCCCGCGACGGCGAATGGCGCGCGGTGATCGACGGCTATGCCAAGGATCGCTGCCGGCTGGTGGTGGAAAGCCGCCGCCGGGAGCCGGAAACGTCGGCGGCCGGGCTGTGGCTGGTGTTCGCGCCGGTGAAAAAGGCGCGACTCGAGATGATGATCGAGAAGGCCACCGAACTCGGCGCAACCCGGCTGATCCCGGTGCTGACCCGGCACACCGACATCGGGCGGGTCAATCTCGACCGGCTGTCGGCGATTGCGCGGGAGGCGGCCGAGCAATGCGAAAGGTTGAGCATTCCCGACGTCTCGCTCCCCGTGCCGCTGGACAAACTGCTCGCCGAGTGGTCGGGAGCGCCGTTGCTGGTCTGTGCCGAATCCGGCGCGGCGCGGCCGTTGGCGGCGGTGGCGGCGGCCATGCCGCGCGGTCCGGTGGCGTTTCTGGTCGGTCCCGAGGGCGGTTTCGCCAAGTCCGAGCTTGACGAACTGGCTCGCTGGCCCTTTGTTGTGCAGATCGGCCTTGGCCCACGGGTCCTGCGGGCCGAAACCGCCGCCCTGGCCGCTCTCGCTTGCTGGCAGGCGCTGCGCGGTGATTGGTCGGATGGTGGCGGGGCGGATGTCCGGCCGCCGTTTCGTTGTTCTCCTACTCAGTGAGTCGCCATGTCCGCTCCTCCGACCTCTCCCGGTGCTCCGATCACCGATCCCCGTCAGCTGGCGGCATGGTTCGAGGCAGGATGCAAGCCGGTCGAAGACTGGCGCATCGGTACCGAGCACGAAAAGTTCGCCTTCCGGCTTTCGGACCTGCGGCCGCTGCCCTATGAGGGGCCGGACGGCATCGGCGCGCTGCTCCAGGGGCTGACCCGATTCGGCTGGGCGCCGGTGGAGGAAAACGGCAAGGTGATCGCCCTGTCCAAGGGGCTCGCCAGCATCAGCCTGGAGCCGGGCGGGCAGGTGGAGCTGTCGGGCGCGCCGCTGTCGACCATTCACGAGACCTGCACCGAGGTCCATGAGCATCTCTGCCAGATCAAGGCGGTCGACCGCGAGCTTGGCATCGGCATGGTCGGGCTCGGCTTCAATCCGAAATGGCGGCGCGACGATATCGCCTGGATGCCCAAGGGCCGCTACAAGATCATGGGCGACTACATGCCCAAGCGCGGCACGCTCGGCATCGACATGATGACCCGGACCTGCACGGTGCAGGTCAATCTGGATTTTTCCAGCGAAGCCGACATGGTGCGCAAGTTCCGGGTCAGTCTGGCGCTGCAGCCGATCGCCACCGCGCTGTTCGCCAATTCCCCGTTTACCGAGGGCAAGCCCAACGGCTTTCACAGCTTCCGCAGCCAGGTCTGGACCGACACCGATTCCGACCGCTGCGGCGATCTGCCCTTCGTGTTCGAGGATGGCTTCGGCTTCGAGCGCTATGCGGACTATGCGCTTGATGTGCCGATGTATTTCGTGTTCCGCGACGATCGCTACATCGACGCGTCCGGGCAGTCGTTCCGGGATTTCCTGGCCGGCCGGCTGCCGGCCCTGCCCGGCGAGACGCCGCTGCTCACCGACTGGTCCGATCACCTGACCACGCTGTTTCCCGAGGTGCGGCTGAAGAAGTTCCTGGAAATGCGCGGCGCCGACGGCGGACCCTGGCAGCGGCTGTGCGCTCTGCCGGCGCTGTGGGTGGGGCTGCTTTACGATTCGGTGGCGCTCGACGCCGCCTGGGAGCTGATCAAGGATTGGACCGCCGAGGAGCGGGCGGGCTTGCGGCGCGATGTTCCGCGTCTGGCTCTGGCGTCACCGTTCCGCCAGCGCACGGTGCGCGAGCTTGCCTTGGAGGTGCTGGCGATCTCCGCCGCCGGCCTGCGCCGCCGTGCCCGGTCCAGCGACTGCGGCGAGGATGAGAGCGGCTTCCTGCAACCGCTGTTCGCGATCGCCGAGTCCGGAGAGACTCCGGCCGCGGTTCTACTCAAGCATTTCCATGGTGGCTGGGCGGGCAGCGTCGATCCCGTGTTTCAGGACTTCGCCTACTGAGATGGCCGCCCGCTGATTCGGCCCCCCGCTTCCGCGGGGGGATGGATCACGAAGGATGCACCGAAATCACCGGCCGATTCGGCAGCGCGGCATGCGCCGGCTGCGGATCGGGGCCAAGCCGCCCTGACGGTTGGTGGACCGGACCCGGACCTCAGACCGCGAGCGAGGACGTGACTTGCTTGCGGGCGATTTCCCAATGCCGCTCAAGCTCTTTGGCGATGCGGTGGTCGCTGATTTCCACGCCCTTCTGCTTAAAATCGGCCTGAAGCTTGCGGATGATGTCGGCATGGCCGGGTTCGTCGAGATCGGCCGAAACCACCTCTTGGGCGTAGGCCTCCGCCTTGTCGGCGGCGATTCCCAGGCGCTCGGCCGCCCACAGACCGATCAGCCGGGCGCGCCGGCTGTTGATCTTGAACAGGATATCCTGGTCGTACTTGAATTTATTCTCAAAGGCTTGTTCGCGATCCTCGAACGTGTTCATGGCATCTGGACTCCCTGGAACATGACGGGCTTGGCCGGGCTCTATAATCGATTGTAATGGCGTTATCTATCATATAGTTGCCTGAAGGCGCCTTGTCAGGGGGGGCGCCGGGTGGCCAAACCGGAAATAACCATACACCGAGAGCGGCCCGGGGGGAACCATGTGTACGGTCATCGTATTACGACGTAAGGGCCACGACTGGCCGGTTCTGATCGCCGCCAACCGCGACGAGATGTCCGACCGGCCCTGGCGCCCGCCCGGCCGCCACTGGCCCGACCGGCCGGAGGTGGTGGGCGGGCTGGACGCTCTGAGCGGCGGCAGTTGGCTCGGGATCAACGAGGATGGCGTGGTGGCGGCGGTGCTCAATCGCCATGGCACGCTGGGGCCGGCGCCGGGCAAGCGGTCGCGCGGCGAGTTGGTGCTGGAGGCGCTGGACCATGCCGACGCGGCGGCGGCGGCCGGGGCGCTGGCCGATCTCAATCCGGCGGCCTACCGGCCGTTCAATCTGGTGATCGCCGACGATCGCGACGCCTTTTTCCTCTATCACCGAGACGAGCGCGGGCGGGGGCCGGTGGTGGTGGCGCCCTTGCCCGAGGGGCTGTCGATGGTCACCGCCTTCGACCGCGACGATCCGGCCGATCCGCGCATCCGGGGCGCCCTGCCGCGCTTTCGGCGGGCGGCGGTGCCGGAGCCGCAGCGGGGCGAATGGCGGGCGTGGCAGGATGTGCTGGGCGATCGCGAGCCCGCCGACCCGGCGGATGTGCGCTCGGCCCTGTGTTTTCTCACGGAATCGGGCTTCGGCACCTCGTCCGCGGCGCTGATCGCGCTGCCGAGTCGGCGTTTGGCCGGCGGGCGCAAGGCGGTCTGGCTGTTCGCCGCCGGCCCGCCCGACCGGGCGGCGTGGATGCCGGTGGAGCTGGATTAGGACCGGAGACCCAGAAAGCTGACATCTCGTTTCGTTGTGTCCGGGGCGCTAACTTGCTATATCACCGGGCACCATCTCTTGCCGATCGGCGGCGCAAGACCGTTCCAGTTACCCTGGAGCGCCACAGCGGACTCAAAGCCATGACTCGACGCCGACGCATATACGAGGGAAAGGCCAAGGTTCTTTACGAAGGACCGGAGCCCGGGACCCTCGTGCAGTATTTCAAGGACGACGCCACCGCGTTCAACAACCAGAAACGCGGCGTGATCACCGGCAAGGGGGTGCTGAACAACCGCATCTCCGAGTATCTGATGAGCCGGCTCGGGGAGATCGGCGTTCCCACTCATTTCGTCCGCCGTCTCAACATGCGCGAGCAACTGGTGCGCGAGGTCGAGATCATTCCGGTTTCGCTGATGGTGCGCAATGTCGCCGCCGGCTCGCTGGCCAAGCGCTTCGGCATTCCCGAGGGCACGCCGCTGCCGCGCTCGATCATCGAGTATTATTACAAGTCCGAGGAGCTGGGAAATCCCATGGTCTCGGAGGAGCACGTCACGGCGTTCGGCTGGGCGGCGCCCCAGGACCTCGACGACATGATGGCGCTGTCGCTGCGCATCAACGATTATCTCAACGGGCTGTTTCTCGGCATCGGCCTGCGGCTGGTCGACTTCAGGCTGGAGTTCGGCCGGTTGTGGGAAAACGAGGAAATGCGCATCGTGCTGGCCGACGAGATCAGTCCCGACAATTGCCGGCTCTGGGATATCAAGACCAACGACAAGCTCGACAAGGATCGCTTCCGCGAGGATCTGGGGCGGGTCGAGGAGGCCTATCAGGAAGTGGCCCGGCGTCTCGGCATTTTCCCCGAAGGCGGTCCCGGCGACGTCAAGGGGCCGAAAGTGGTGCAGTAGCGCGGTGCGGTTGAGCCGTTCAGTGATGATGTCAGCGGGAATGAGGAAGAACCGGGTATGAAAGCCAAAGTTTTTGTCACCCTGAAGCGCGGTGTGCTCGATCCCCAGGGCAAGGCGATCGCCCACGCCCTCAACTCCCTCGGCTTTCCCGAGGTCGTCGACGCCCGCCAGGGCAAGGTGATCGAACTGGATCTCGGCGATGCCGGCGGAGACCAGGCCCAGTCCCGCCTCGACGCCATGTGCCAGAAGCTGCTGGCCAACACCGTGATCGAGGATTATCGGGTCGAACTGGCGGGGTGAGCCGTTTCAGGAGGTCTTCATGATGTCCGCCATCTCAGCCCTCTCGAATGTCCAGGCGTCGCTCCAGGCGCTGTCCCAGTCGGTCGCCGCCGGCAATACCGATGCGGCGACCGTTGTCGGTCTCGCCTCCGATCAGACTCAGTTCATGACCGGGGTCAAGGTCCTCAAGGCCCAGGACGACATGACCAGGGAAGTCCTCAACGTCATGTCTCCCGGCAAGGTCGACGTCACGGTTTAGGGCGTTGCCTCAGGACGCCGGCGCGGGGTATCGTCCCGCTTCGGGCTTTCCGATGATGCCGATGGCCGGACACGATCCGTCCGGCCCCGGCGGGCTGCTGACGCGGGAGAGACTGACATGCGCTATCGTTTTCTGTCCTTCATTGTCGCCGTTGGGATGGCGCAGGCGAGTGCCGGAGCACTGGCCCAGAGCCGGCCACCGGGAATCGGGGTGGGCGAGACGACGAAAGGCGGGGTGCTCACCAATGCCCGCGGCCTGACGCTTTATGTCTTCGACCTGGACAAGGGCGGAGTTCCGGCCTGCTACGACAAATGCGCCGAGCTGTGGCCGGCGGTGACCGTTGCGCCCGGCAGCGCCGCCGCCCCCGGATTCTCCGAGGTTTCCCGCAACGACGGCAAGCTGCAACTCGCCTACAAGGGGCAGCCGCTCTACACGTGGCACAAGGACGCGGCTCCGGGAGAGACCGGCGGCGATGGCTTCCGTGACGTCTGGCACATCGCCAAGCCATAATCCGGCGCCGGACCTGCCGCGCCCATGGCCAAGCCCGCGATGAGTGGCGGGAAGCGCTGGGATGCGCCGTCGGTGAGGGCGGCGCTGCGCCTCTCCAGCGCCCTGGTGATGCTGACTTTCGTCGTCTGTCATCTGATCAATCACAGCCTGTTGCTGGTATCGATCAAGGTGGCCAACGGTGCCCGCCCCGTGCTGGTGGGGCTGTGGGACACCAAAGCCGGCATCTACCTGCTGCTGCTGGCGGCGGTCACCCATTACACCAATGCCTTGTGGGCGATCTTTCAGCGCCGTCATTTCCGATTGAGCCGCTGGGAATGGTGGCAGCTCGGACTCGGGCTGACCATCCCGGCGCTGCTGATGATGCATGTGGTGGGCACCCGGCTGGCCGGCGAAATGCTCGAGGTCAAGCACGACTACACGTCGGTCCTGCTGATGCAGTGGAGTTTCATGCCGATTCTGGCGGTCACCCAGGCGACGGCCTTGCTGACGGTCTGGACTCATGCCTGCATCGGTCTGCGCTTCTGGCTGCAAACCAAATACTGGTATCCGGACTGGCGGAGCGGGCTGCTCGTTGCCGCTGTCATGCTGCCCACCCTCGCACTGTCGGGTTTCGTCGCCGCCGGCAATCAGGTCAGGCGGCAGGTGGCCCAGTCTCCGGACTACGAACAGGCGATCTTCGACGATGCCAATGTCAGCGCCGACACCGTGGCGGCGGTTTACCGGCTGACCGTTTGGGGCTGGAGCGGGCACCTGTTCCTGATATTGCTGCCCTTTGCCGGGCGGGAGGTCAGGGCGTGGATCTACCGTCTCAACAGGCCGCCCAGGCTTGAGTTCGCCGATGGCCGGCTGTTGCCGGTCCTGCCCGGCGCTTCGGTTCTGGAGACCCTGCGCGCCGGCGGCATCGACCTCGCCTCGGTGTGCGGGGGGCGGGGGCGCTGCACCACCTGCCGGGTGCGGGTCACCCGTGGCCATGAGCATTTGCCGGAGCCGTCGGGGATCGAGGCGGCGGCGCTGGCGCGCATCCACGCGCCGCCGGGGCTGCGGTTGGCCTGCCAGATTCGCCCGACCGCCGACATGTCGGTGACGCCGTTGCTGCCGATCGACGCGACGGCGGGCGAAGGCCGGATGCAGGGCGGGCTCGAGGGCAGCGAGCGCCCGGTGACCGTGGTGTTCGTCGATCTCCGGAACTCCACCAGCCTCGGAGAATACCGGCTGCCTTACGATGTGCTGTTCGTGCTCAATCAGTTCTTCTCGGAGATGAATGCCGCGCTGGTCGCGACCCGGGGGCACTACTCCCAGTTCACCGGCGACGGGCTGATGGCGCTCTACGGCCTGAATGACCAGGAGCCCGCCTCCGGCGCGCTCAACGCCGTGCGCGGCGCCCAGGAGATGCTGGCCCGGCTGGCGCAGCTCAACCACCATCTGCGCGGCGAGCTTGCCCAGCCTTTGCGCATCGGGATCGGCATTCACTGCGCCGAGGCCATCGTCGGCGAAATGGGGCCGCCGCGCTCGCACATTCTCACCGCCATCGGCGACACGGTCAACACCACGGCACGGCTGGAAAGCCTGACCAAGGACTACGACTGCTCGGTCATTCTGTCCCGCCGCGCCGCCCAGGCCGCCGGTCTCGACATGAGCGGCCACACTCTGCGCGAAGCGTCGGTCAAGGGCCGGGTGCAAACCGTGGAGTTCTATGCTTTTGACCAGTTTCCGCCGATGTGACGCCGGCTTCGGGGACCAATGATCGTCAGGTTCCAGTGGTGCGGTGGCTCAGCCAGTACTCCAGGCCCTGGGCGTTGAGGTCGAGGTCCATCTCCAGCACCGCCAGCACCTCGCCATCGGGCAGGACGCAGCCGTTCGCGCGCACTTCCTTCAGGATCAGGCGGGTGATGCCGTCGCGGATGCGGCGTTCGCGGGTCTCGGGGCTCGCCGTTTCCTCGGCGAGGGCGATGGCCAGATGGCCCTCCAGCAAGCGCCGCAGTTGGGAGGTCACCGCCTCGGTCGGCACGACCCGGCTGTAATGGGTGAGGTAGAGCGCCTCCGGGGCAAGGGAGAGCACCGTGTCGACCGACTGGCGCATTTCGTCGGGGTCGAACTGGCTGGGCGAGGTGGTCGGGAAGAGGAATGGCCGGCCGTCGACATCGAGTTCGCGGTAGGACAGTCCGAGCACATCGCCGGTGAAAACGCCCCGGCTGGCATGGTCGAACAGGCACAGATGGTGCTTGGCGTGGCCGGAACTGTGCAAAATCTCCAACTGCCGCCGGCCCAGCGCCAGCAGCTGCCGGTCGGCCGCCGCCAGGATACGCTCCGCCGGCACCGGCACCAGGTCACCATAGAGCATCCGGGCCTGCTCGGCGCCGTACACCGCCTCGACCGCGGCATAGAGCTTGCCGGGGTCGGCCATGTGCCGGGCGCCGCGCGGATGGACCACCAGCCGGGCGTTCGGAAAGGCCGCCATCATCGCCCCGGCGCCGCCGGCATGGTCGAGATGGACATGGGTGAGCACGACGTAGTCGACGGCCTCCGGCCTCAGGCCCAGGGCGGCCAGCGTCTGGAGGGTCGGCGTCAGCGCGGCATTGGAGGCGGTATCGACGACCGCCACCCGGCCATCATCGACCACCAGATGAATCGCCGCCATCAGAGGCCGGACGTAGCCGGCGTCGAAGGCGTAGATGCCGTTGCGGTAATCCAGCAGGGAGGACCCGGTCGGGGAGGGCCCAGTCGGGGAGTATCCAGTCGGGGAGGACATGGTGTTCATTGCTCGAAAGCCTCAGTTCGTGCGGGACCGGCGCTTTCCGGCGCCGTGCGATTGGCGGGGGCGACGCTCCGGGGGCTTCGTGTCATCGGGATTCGAACTCCCATGAGGGCACGGTCTTGCTGGCGGTGTCGTCGACGCCGATGGTGAGGGTTCTCAGCCGGCACAGATCGACTTTCTCGAACACGTCATATTTGCCGTTGTTCCGGCTGGATTCGTCCCGGTCGCCATAGACGATCTTCAGGCTGCGCACGCAGGTTCCCGGAGCGTATTCAAAGTCGATTGAAACGCTTTCATCATCGCCAAGCGCATCCTGGCCCAGGATGTCCGACTTCCAGCGCTTGCTGTTGCCCTCGGATACCCGGATTTCGGTAATATATAAGCCGGACCTGTTGGATATCTTGAATTGATGGTTGCGCAACTCGGCGGCGGCCGTGCCGTGCCCGGCCCAGATCAGCCCGATCACCATCATCCCGCATGCGAGAAACGTTTTCATTGGTCGGCCTCCGGCATTTCGACAGGGTCTCAGCGGCCGACTTTACTCCACTTGGGGTGTCGAGGCCAGTCCGCCTGTGCGGCTCAGCCCCCCTCGAGCCTGATCCGCGGGTCGAGTTCGGCGTAGGCGAGGTCGGCGAGGAAGTTGCCGAGCAGCGTCATGGCGGTGGCCAGCAGCAGGGCGATGAGGGCGACGTTGGTGTCGTTGCCCATGATCGAATCGTAGATCAGCTTGCCCATGCCCTGCCAGGCGAACATGGTTTCGGTGATCATCGCCCCCGAGAACAGGTTGCCGAATTCCATGCCGAGGATGGTCACCACCGGTATTAGGGCGCCGGGCAGGGCGTGGCACCAGACGACTCGGCTCTCGGAAAGCCCCTTGGCGCGGGCGGTCCGGATGTGGTCGCGGTGCAGGGCCTCGCGCATGGCGGAACGGACATAGCGGGTGTAGCCGGCGATTCCGGCGATGGTCAGGGTGGCCACCGGCAGCACCAGATGGGCGGGGCTGCCCATGCCCCCGGCGGGCAGCCAGCCCAGTTCGACGGCGAACACCATCATCAGCACCAGGGCCAGCCAGAAGGGCGGCAGCGAGATGCCGGTGAAGCAGGCGAGGTTGATCAAGGTGTCGATGGCGCTGCCGGCCTTGCGCGCCGCCAGCACTCCGGCGGGCACGGCGACGGCCAGCGCCAGCACCAGACTGGTTCCCATCAGGATCAGCGTGTTGCCCAACCGGGGCAGCAGCACCTCCGTCACCGGCTGATGGTAAAGCCGGGAATAGCCGAGATCGCCGTGAAGCAGCGCCGCGAGCCAGTTGAGGTAGCGCTGCCAGATCGGCAGATCGAGACCGTAGAGGGTGCGCAGATGCTGGGCGTCGGCGGCGGTCAGGCGCGGATTGCCGCTGATCATGAGATCGATGGGATCGCCGGGCATCAGGCCGATCAGTCCATGAACGACGAAGCTCATGACGATCAGCACCGCCAGAGACTGAAGCAGACGGCGAACCAGAAATCCGGCCATGACGGGCTTTCCCTGTTTTCGGATGGCGACGGCTTATCCGATGACGGCAGCTTATACGTCTTGGGCGCGGCTCTGGAAGGTTCCACATCCGCCCGGTTCATTATCATTCGGGGGGCAAATCGGGCGTGATGCCGGGCGCGGATGAGGATACACTCCGGGCAGTCGGAATTGATCGGTGGGGGCGGCGGCATGGGGCGGGATGTGAACCAGTCGGAGGAGACTGCGAACGATGAACTGGGCAACTGGTCCCTGAACGGCAAGACCATCCTGATCACCGGCGGCACCGGTTCGTTCGGCAAGGCGATGGTGGCGACCATTTGCAAGCGCTGGAAACCCCGGCGTCTGGTGATCTTCTCGCGCGACGAGATGAAACAATATGAGATGGAGCAGCTCTACCCGGTCGTCCGCTATCCGTTTCTTCGCTACTTCATCGGCGATGTGCGGAGCCTGGAGCGCCTGGAAATGGCCATGCAGGATGTCGATTATGTCATCCACGCCGCCGCGCTCAAGCACGTGCCGATCGCCGAATACAACCCGTTCGAGTGCATCCAGACCAACATCATCGGTGCCCAGAACGTGGTCCAGGCGGCGCTGCATGCCAAGGTCAAGCGGGTGGTGGCGCTGTCCACCGACAAGGCGGTGAGCCCGATCAATCTCTACGGCGCCAGCAAGCTGGCGGCGGAAAAGGTCTTCGTGGCCGCCAACAATCTCGCGGGCAAGTTGCCGACGCGCTTTTCCATCGTGCGCTACGGCAATGTGCTGGGCTCGCGCGGCTCGGTGCTGCCGTTTTTCCGCCGGCTGATCGCCGAGGGCGCCGATCATCTGCCGGTGACCGATCCGCGCATGACCCGTTTCTGGATCACGCTGCCCGGCGGCGTCGCCTTCGTGCTTCAGGCGATGGCGCACATGACCGGCGGCGAAATCTACGTGCCGCGCATTCCCAGCATGCGGATTCCCGATCTCGCCCGGGCGATGGCGCCCGATCTGCCGATCAAGGTGGTGGGCATCCGGCCGGGCGAGAAACTCCACGAGGTGCTGATCACCGACAGCGAGGCGCCCCATACCTTCCGGGTCGAGAGTACCGGCGATTACGTGATCATGCCGTCGTTCAAGGGCTGGACCCCGGCCAAGCCCGAGGTGGAAGGCGGGGCGTTGCAACCGGTGCCCGAGGGCTTTTGCTACACCTCCGATCAGAACGACCAGTGGCTCGACGAGCCGGGGCTGCAGCGTTTCCTGGCCGAGGAACAGTTTTGACGAGCGGCGGCCGGTTGTCTGGGCGGCCGGGTCGGAGGAAATATGATCAGAGTCATGATAGGGTTTGTGGCGCTTCTTGCCGGCTTTAATGCTGGAGACGTCTATGCCCGCCAGGACATCGACCTGTTCAAGTCGTTGACCTGGGGTTCCTCCCCGAACGCCGTGCGGAAGTATTATAATCTGGTCGGGCCAACCGACGTTGGCGGCAAGGTGAATGTCTACGTGTCGCCGGATAGTCATTTCGGTGACATCTATGGCGATCTGATCCTGAATTTCCAGGCCGGAAAGCTGACCCGCTTCCGGATGTTTCTTGGCGACAAGGATAGCGGCGACCGCTTTCGCGCGGCCTTGAGGGTGATGAGCAGTTCATCGGCGTGGAGTCAGATTTTCCTTCAGGCCGGGGGCGTCGAGGTGCCGTTGCTGGTCAAGCCGGTGGTCGTCCAGTTCAAAACGCCGCCCCAGCCGCCGCCGACCTTCCGGGAGGGCAAATCGGTTTGGATCGAGAGCCCGATCTCCGAAGAGGCGCTGTTCGCCTTCAAGCAGAAGAAATCATATCCCGACCTGATGAAGCTGGTGATTGTCCGGAATCCCGAGGTGCGCGGCGCGATCGTCACCTTGCACAATGGCTTTGTCTCGGTGACCTTCGCTCCGGCCCGCGACCTGATCCAGGAGCTTGACCGGGTGGGGGAGGATCGCATCGAAACCGTTCAGCCCCAGGAGCCGGAAAACAAGGACCTGGAGTTGTTGCGGCCCGTGGCGCCTAAATGAGGGCTGGCCGCCGTGTCACCGAGCGCCGTTCGTTCGCGGAGGCCCGGGCCTGGATCGACGGCTGGCCGGCCGTCGGAGGTGTCGAGAC
Organism: uncultured Rhodospirillales bacterium; assembly: GCA_903856295.1. Lineage (GTDB taxonomy): Bacteria > Pseudomonadota > Alphaproteobacteria > Azospirillales > Azospirillaceae > BOG-933. Next base: position 17,602 of record CAIOBP010000201.1, read on the forward strand.
GGTGGCGCGCGGCGACGCCTATGGCCGGGTGCTGGCGGCGGCGGTCTTCGCTCCCCACGACTTTCCGCCCTGCGACCGCGCCTTGTTCGCCGGTTACGCCGTGCGGGCCGCCGATACCGTCGGGGCCGGCGCCTACACGCCGCTGCTCCAACCCGGCGCGGTGGCGGTTGGGGAGGGGGGCGCGTTGCCCGCGGGCGCCGATGCCGTTTTACCCTGGGACTTGGCCGGCCTGGATGCCGCCGGGCGGGTCGAGGCGCTGAGCGCCGTGGCCGAGGGCGGTGGGGTCGAGCGGCGGGGGCAGGGGCTGCGCGCGGGCGCACCGGTCCTGCAAGCCGATTGCGCCCTGGGCTCCGCGGCGCTGGCGCTGCTGGCCGAATTGGGGCTGGACCTGTTGCCGCTGCGCTGCCGGCCGCGCGTGCTGCTGGCCGTGGGCGCGCTGGCGCCGCTGCTGGCGCCGCTGATCGCGCGGGATGGCGGGGTGGTCGCCGGTTCCGGTTTTCCGCCCGACCTGATCCTGACCTCCGACCCCGAAAGCGCCGGCACGCTCGATATCCATGGCTTGGCGCTGCGGCCGGGTGGTGGCGCCGGGTTCGGACGGCGCGACGGCGTGCCGGTGGTGCTGGTGCCCGCCGAGCCGCTGGCCTGCCTTACCGCATACGACCTGCTGGCCGGGCGCTTGCTCCGGCGCTTGGGTGGCCGGGCTGCCGCTCTGCCCCAGTTTACCCGCGCGGCCACGCTCACGCGCAAGATCGTTTCGGCGATCGGCTGGGTCGATGTGGTGCGGGTGCGGCTTGCCGGAGACGGGGCGGAGCCGCTAGGCTCCGCCGAGGGCGGCGGGCTGGTTTCGGCCGGTCGCGCTGACGGTTTCGTGATCGTGCCGGCGGGGCGCGAGGGCTTCGCGCCGGGCGAGACCGTGACCGTTCGGTCCTGTCAGGCGAGGGATGATGACTGGTGAAGCGGAACGGCTGGCCGCGATCTGGCGCGCGGCCCGGCAGCAGCAGTTTCTCGAGGTCGCCAGCCGCGACGAGGCCGAGGCGCGCTTCCGGCGCCAACTCAGCCTGGAGCCGCTGCCGGGCGAACCCGTGCCGCTGGCTCGGGCGCTGGGCCGGGTGCTGGCCGGCGATATCGTGGCGGCGGTCGATGTTCCCGGTTTCGACCGTTCGGGCATGGATGGCTTCGCGGTGCGAGCCGCCGATACCGTGGGCGCCCGCGACGAGGCGCCGCGCCGGCTGCGGCTCACTCCCGAATTGCTGACCCCGGGTGTCATACCGCGTCATACCGTCGAGCCGGGCACGGCGACGGTGATCGCCACCGGCGGCATGGTGCCGCGCGGCGCCGACGCCGTGGTGATGATCGAACACACCGACCCCGCCGAGGGTGCCGGGGGGATGTGCGTCGATATCCGCCGCGCCGTCGCCCCCGGTCAGGCTGTCGCCGCCGCCGGTTCGGACATTGCGCGTGGCGAAACCGTGCTGCGGGTCGGGCAGTTGCTGGGCTCTCGCGAAATCGGCATGCTGGCGGCGCTCGGTCTCGGGGAACTCCAGGTGCGGCGCCGGCCGCGCGTGGCCATCCTGTCGACTGGCGACGAGATCGTGGCGCCGGGCCGGCCGTTGGCGCCGGGACAGGTCTACGACAGCAACACCGCCATTCTGGCCGCGGCGGTCACCGAATGCGGTGGCGAGCCGCTGCCGCTGGGCATCGCTCCCGACGACGAGGCCGCCATCGAACGGCTGCTGGACCGGGCCTTGGGCGAGGCCGACATGGTGCTGCTCTCGGGCGGCACCTCCAAGGGCGCGGGCGATCTCGCCGCCACCGTGGTCGGACGGCTGGGCGATCCCGGCATCGTCGTCCATGGCGTGGCGCTGAAGCCGGGCAAGCCGCTGTGTCTGGCGGTCAGCGGCGGCAAGGCGGTGGTGGTGCTGCCCGGTTTTCCGACCTCGGCGATTTTCACCTTTCATGAGTTCGTCGCGCCGGTGATCGCGCTGCTGGCCGGGCGCGCTCCCGGACGTCAGCGGACCGTGGAGGCGACGTTGCCGGTTGCGCTGGGCTCCGAAAGCGGGCGCACCGAGTATGTCATGGTCTCGCTGGTCCGCGCGCCCGATGGCGCCCTGGCCGCCTATCCGATCGGCAAGGGCTCGGGCTCGGTGACCACGTTCAGTCAGGCCGACGGCTTTTTCGCGGTGCCGGCGCTGGCCGAGACGGTGCCGGCGGGGGCGACGGTCGCGGTTCAGCTGATCGGCGACGCCACCGGACCCGCGGATCTGGTGATCATCGGCAGCCATTGCGTCGGTCTCGATCTGCTGATCGGGCGGCTGGAGCGCGAGGGGCTGCGGGTCAAGACGCTGTCGGTCGGCAGTTCGGGCGGGCTGGCCGCCGTCCGGCGCGGTGAGTGCGACATCGCCGGCATTCACCTGCTCGATCCCGCCAGCGGGCTGTACAACACGCCCTTTCTCACTGCGGACATGGCGCTGGTCGAGGGCTATGGCCGGATGCAAGGGCTGGTGTTCCGCCGCGACGATCCCCGGTTCACCGGTCGTCCGGTCGGCGAGGCGCTGGCGGGGGCGCTGGCCGATCCGGAGGAGTGTCTGATGGTCAACCGCAACGCCGGCAGCGGCACCCGGCTGGTGATCGATCACCTGCTGGGGGGCTTGCGTCCGCCCGGTTATCTGTTTCAGGCCCGTTCGCACAACGCCGTCGCGGCGGCGGTGGCCCAGGGCCGGGCCGATTGGGGCGTGGCCATCGAAACCGTCAGTCGCCAGTACGATCTCGGGTTCAGTCCGGTACGGGCCGAGCGGTATGATTTCGCAATTCCCAGGGCGCGCCTCGAGCTGCCGCCGGTGCGCCGCTTCGTCGCCCTGCTGGCCGAAGCCCGCCCCGCCCTGGCCGACCTGGGATTCCAGCCATGAGCCGCCGCGACGCCTTCGCTCCGGATGACGACATGCTGACCGTCGATGCCGCGCTGGCGGCGCTGCTGCGCGCCGCGCAGCCGGTGACCGGCACCGAACTCCTCGGACTGACCGGGGCGCTGGGCCGGGTGCTGGCCGAGGACATCGTGTCCGGCCGCGCCGTGCCGCCCCACGACAATGCGGCGGTCGATGGCTATGCGGTGTTCGCGGATGATCTCGACCCCCGGGAGGGGGCGCGGCTGCCGGTGACCGGGCGCATTCCCGCCGGCCAGCCGCTTGGCCGTCTGGCCCGGCGCGGCGAGGCGCTGCGCATTTTCACCGGCGCGCCGGTGCCCGCCGGACCGGACACCATCCTGCCCCAGGAAGTGTGCGTGGCGGCGGATGGCATGGTCGTCCTGCCACCGGAACGGCGCGGTGCCAATCTGCGCCGGGCCGGCGAGGATATCCAGGCCGGCGCGACGGTGCTGCGCCGGGGCGTCCGGCTGCGTCCTCAGGAACTGGGGCTGGCGGCTTCGATCGGTGTCGGCCGGCTCCGGGTGTTCCGGCCGGTGCGGGTGGCGATCTTCTCGACCGGCGACGAGGTGCGCGACCCCGGAGACCTTGCCGATGCCGGCGCCATCTATGATTCCAACCGCTTCGTGCTGCACGGCTTGTTGCGTGGGCTCGGTTGCGCGGTCAGTGATTTCGGCATCGTGCCCGACCGGCAGGAGGCGGTGGCCGAAACCCTGGCCCGGGCCGGCTGGGGCCATGATCTGGTGCTGACCTCCGGCGGGGTTTCGGCCGGCGACGAGGATCATGTCCGCGCCGCCGTGGGCACGCTGGGGGCGCTGGATTTCTGGCGGATCGCCATCCGCCCCGGCCGTCCGCTGGCGTTCGGCCGGGTTGGCGAGGCGGCTTTTCTCGGTCTGCCCGGCAATCCGGTGGCCAGCATGACCACCTTTCTGATCTTCGCCCGGCCGTTGCTGCTGACCATGGCCGGCGCGACGCTGGTCACGCCCCGGTTTTATCCGGTCGTTGCCGGCTTTGCCGCCAAGAAGCGCCCGGGCCGGCGCGAGTACCTGCGCGCCTCCTTGCGTCCAGGTCCCGACGGCGCCCTGGTCGCCGAGCGCTTCCCCTTCGAGGGCTCGGGCATCCTGACCTCGATGACCGCCAGCGACGGGCTGATCGACCTGCCCGAAGCGCTGGCCGGCGTCGCCCCCGGCGACCTCGTGCGCTTCCTGCCCTTCAGCGAGGTCCTATAAAGAACCGGTTTCCAAAGGCCCCCGGCCTTTGGCGGGTCCAGGGCGCCGCCGTGGTTGACAGCGGGCTCACAGCGCGGTGTCGATGAAGCGGCGCTCGCCGCCTTCCAGCACCACCGCGCTCAACCGGCCGGTGGAGTAGGCGCCGGTATCGATGCCGATGCGGTTGGGCAGGGATTCCGCCTCCATCGAGATGGTGTGGCCATGGACCACGACCCGGCCATGGTCGGCGGTGGAATGGAGGAAATCCTCGCGAATCCACACCATATCCTCGGGTTTCTGCTGCTCCAGCGGCACGCCGGGACGGAGGCCGGCATGGACGAACACATAGCCGCCGATTTCGACGTAGGAGGCGAGACGGCGCAGGAAGGCCAGATGCGCGGGCGGCAGAACCGCCCGCAATTGCTGCTGAACCGCGGCGAGGCGTTGCCGGGGCGGCACATCCACCGGCGCCCGGACGCCGTAACTGAGCAGGGTGTTGACGCCGCCATAGGTCAGCCAACCCGGCCCGGCGTTGAGATTGTCGAGGAATTGCAGCAGCGTCGCCTCATGGTTGCCGCGCAGAAAGTCGGCTTCGAACCGGGGCAGGGGCCAGGAAATCAGGTAATCGAGCACGGCTTTGGAGTTTTTGCCGCGGTCGAGATAATCGCCGAGGAAGACGATCCGCGCCCGGCCGCCGGGGGGCAGGCTCTCGGCGTCGGCCTGGATGCGCTCCAACATCGCCAGCAACAGGTCGAGACGGCCGTGAATGTCCCCGACCGCGTAGACCCGCAACCCCGCCGGCAGCCAGCCGCGCGTCACCTTTACCGGTGCCACCATAAGCTCTTCCGGCCGCTTTGGCGGATTGGACGGAGGCTGTTTGACACTGGGCAAGACCGCATCCTCGTTTCGTGCCGGCTTGGCCGCAATTATGACAACAAGTGGCCGGCGCGTAACCCCCCTTTCACCGTTGGACCCGCATTTTAGGCTCTGAACTCTTGCTCCGCCGTTGGGTGCTCGGGTTCGGAGCAGACCCGAATGCCCTTGTCACACTTCGCGCCCTTCCTCGGAGGGGATGGTCGTCAATGAGGGGATGGATAAAATTTGCATAAAACCAATCTAAATGGTGGTGGGTTGAGTTTTCTCTTGATGAATCGCATTAATTACCGTTAACTATCATAGAATATATTATGGTTAACCGCTCTCTGGTGGTGAAAATTTTATTCAATCATCTTTCTCTCCCTAAAGGACGGCGTGAGCGACTTAAGATACATTGACTTGTGTATTTGACATCCCATATCCTATGATCATCGTGATGGTGCATCTTTGAATGTTTTCCGGATGCGACTTCAGACCCGAGAACCGACATGCCCCAGGAAACCGAGCTATGGATGGCGTACGGTACCAACAAGTTCACGGTCTATGCCGCGACTAGGTGTCAGGCTCGATCAATCGAATTGAAGCTCAAGTTCAGCGGTCATCCTGGAAAGTGGCGCTTCCTTGTGGAGTCTCTCATTTTTGATTATATTGAGCAAAGTACCTTCGATAAGGCGCTTGTCGATGTTGAGGATGTCGACTTTTTTAATGGATTCTCGATCGACGATGATGCGATTGATCTTCTCGTTTCCGTCGCGGAGTATTTTGCTGAAAATTCTGTCCAGACAAAAATGCTGTTACCGGATGGCGTGATTCATGAAACCTTTGAACAGGCATTTTCTGGGCTCTTCGCTGTTTCACGTGGGTAGCTTGAGTTCTAGCTTTCCGGCGACGAGGTAGATTATCGCGGCCAGGTTGCGGGTAGAGCGGTATCCCCGTGCCTTGGCCTTGGCTGCCTGGACCAAGCTGTTGATGCCCTCG
>CAIOBP010000202.1 GCA_903856295.1 uncultured Rhodospirillales bacterium
CGCCGACACCGGCGCCTCGGCGGCCGACGGCGTCACCAGTGTCAAGACCATCAGCGTCGCCCTGGCCGGCGATGCCGTGAGCTGGCAATACAGCAGCGACGGCGGCGCCCATTGGAGCGATGGCAGCGGCAGTAGCTTCGAGCTTCCGGCCGAGGGCCGCTACGAGGCCGGCCAGCTCCAGGTCCGCCAGACCGACCTCGCCGGCAACACCAGCCTGGTCGGCAGCAATGCCACCACCATCACCTACGACCACACCGCGCCGGTGACGCCCGGCCTGAGCCTGAGCGCCGACACCGGGGCTTCGGGCTGCGATCACCTGACCGGCAGCAATGCCTTGACTCTGACCGGGATCGAGGCCGGCGCCAAGGTCGAGTACAGTCTGAATGGCCGGGACTGGAGCATGGCGCGGCCGGACACGGCGGACGGCACCTACACGGTGCAGGTGCGCCAGACCGATCTCGCGGGCAATGTCAGCGGCGCCGGCAGCCTGACCTACACGCTGGATACCCACGCGCCGGTGGTCAGCGAGTCGCTGGTCGCTCCGGTGGTCAGTTACAGCACCAGTGGCCTTGAGAGCAATTACGGCCTGGGGGCCCAGTCCGGCTATATCGCCTCGCGGGCGTTCGACTGGACGACCTTCGGGGGCGAGGCCGGCAGCTTCGCGTTGTCGAACACGGCGCAGCGGTCCACGGGGGTCAAGCTCGACGACCTGACCTTCACGGTCGGGATCAACGCCTCGCAGGCGCTGCTTGCCGCCACCAATCCGACCGATGACAATCACGGCACCTGGACCGAGACCATGACCATCGGCGGGGTGACCGGAACCATCACCATTCCGTGGTCGATCGACATCAACACCGCCGATACCCTGCACATCGCCAGCAGCACGACCACGATCGGCGCCTACACGGTCACGCTCGACGCCCTGAACACCGGCTTGCAGCCGACCGGCGCCCATACCTTCGCGCTGACCGGGAGCGTCAGTTCCAGCACGGTGCTGCCGCGCGCCGTCTTGACCGGGAGCGCCGATGCGGGCGCGACCGTCACCGTGGTTGTCGCCGACGGTGCGGCCGGGAGCCAAGACAGAATCGTCACCACAGTTACCGCCGATGCCAGCGGCCATTGGAGTTATGTGCCGGACTCTTCGGTGAACGGAACGAAGACGATCACGGTGAGCGAGACCGATGCCGCCGGCAACGTCGGCAGCGTGACCCAGACCTATAATTTCGCGCAGGACGCGCCGACCACGCCGACTCTGGCCCTTGAGACCGGCGCCGAAGTGGTGGCCCAGGGCGGCAGCATCGCGTTCAGCAATGCCACCACCAGCGGCACGATCTCGAATGCCATCACGGTGCTCGACGGTAATTCCGGCGGGGACAGCGTGACCGTGCATGTCGCGGCCGATCACGGAACCCTGACGCTGGGCAGCGGCACCGGCGCCGCCAGCCTGGATCTCACCGGCACGGATATCGGCGCGATCAACAGCCAACTCAACCATCTCGTCTACACGGCGGCTGCCGGCTATTCGGGGGCCGATACCCTGCATGTTTCGGTCAACGATCCCAGCCACATCACGTCAACCCTGGCGCAGAACGGCACCAGCGGCGACATTCATCTCCAGGTCGTGGCGCCGATCGTCGATGTTTACACCGATTTGAGCTTCGGCAGTGCGTCCTCGGCGTTGCACATTCCGTTGTCCGGCCTGACCGCCGGCATCGATTTCAGCGATTCGTCCGGCATCATGAGCACGATCACGGCGTACAGCGCCACGGCCTCGGCGGTGATCAACGATACCAACGAGTGCATTGATTTCAGCGGCAGCGGCAATTTCACCTATTGCCTGAGCGACCAGGAGGGGCATTCCGCCCTGGTGACCGTCACTGTCAATCATGTGAATGGAACGACGCTGACCGCCGCCGGTGGGCACGATTCCATCCTGATCGCCGGCAATGCCAACAGCGCCTATACCCTGACCGGCGGCAGCGGTCATGACATGCTGATCGCTGGCAATGGCGCTGGGACCTACACCCTGAATGGCGGCAGCGGCGACGACACGCTGGTCGCCGGGCACGGCACCGGGACTTATAATCTGACCGGCGGCACCGGTTCCGACAGCTTCATTCTGACCAGCACCTCGAGCACGACCAACATCGGCGATTTCAAGAGCGGGACCGGCTCCGGGCACGACACGCTGAATCTGGCGGATGTCATCACGGGCTACAGCGAGGGGCATGCCGACGATTTCATCAGCCTGATCGGCGCCAGCTCTGGCGGCTCGTGCGGAACCGCGACCGGGGCCCACCTCAGCGTTGTGAACGATGCCGGGGCGCCGATCTCGGTGACGCTCGGACTCAACAGCGATCACTCGCACGTAAGTGCCGGCGATGCCGTCTCGAACGCCGGGCCGTCGATCTCGGTGATTCTGGATCATGTGACCCAGCATGCCGAGCAGGTGGCGGTGCATGCCTGATATCTGAGCGCTGGCGCGGGGGCACGCTCCTCGCCGGCGCCGTCAGTCTGGGGAGCGGCGTCGAGTTTGCCGCTTCGCCGTGGCCGTGGTGGTGGCCGGCCACGGCGGTGATGGGCGCGGTGCGATGCCGCAGCGATCAACCGCGTTTCGTAGAGTCCTCGTGTGACGTCCTGACCCGCGTCCAGCGGCAGGGCGGATGGTCGCATCCGTCCTGCCGGCTGGGAAGCGGGGTGACGTCAGCGGCCGGGCGCGGGGGCTGGTGCCGGTTCCGGGGCCGGAGCGGGTGCCGGGGGCGCCGCGGTTGGAGCCGAAGCCGGGGCCGGGGCGGGTGCCGGAGCGGGCGCCGCGGTCGGAGCCGGGACGTTCATCTTCGCCCGCTGCACGCACGCGGCCTTTTCGGCGGAGTGGCTCTCTTCCCACTCTTTGACCTGCTTGTTTTCGTCATCATCCATTTTGTTGGTCATGCAGGAGCAGTACTTGAGCAGGGCGGCGGTGGGAGCCTCCGAGCCGGCATTGTCCCGGATGCACTGCGCGACCCACAATTTGTCTTCGGAATCGGCGCGAGCGGTTCCGCTAGCGAGTACGGAGCCTGCGAGACACAACGCTATCGCAAAAAACCTCATCACTGATCTCCCCCATTGCCGTCGGATTGACGGGAAGTCGCACAGCCATATGGCCGCTTGGGCCGGGCTCGGGACAGGCCGAACGCGCCCTGCGGAGCCGGGTGATGATACGGCCGCCGCGAACGGGATACAAGCCGCCCGCCCGCCTCCGCTCCTGGCACCAGCGGTCTTGCCTTTGGCGGCGTCGCCCTTTAGCTTGGGTGCGCAGCGGCGCCGGGGTAGCCAAGCGGTTGACGGCAGCGGATTTGTAATCCGCCGGAGTAATCCCTCGCAGGTTCGAATCCTGTCCCCGGCACCATCGTCCCGCCCGGTCTCCTCGGGAGGCGCGTGCCTCCGGCGTTTGGCGCGTGCGCCGTCAGGAGGCGTGCCGGCCGCGCTTTTCCTTGAGCACCACGGAGGCGCGCCAGAAGCCGAGCTGGGCGCCATCGACGAAATGGACATGGCGGTCGGCCGAAAAATCGCCGACCAGACAGGTGATGGTGGCGGCGCCGGCCCGGCTGGTGCCGTAGACGATCTCGCCGGCCGCCTCGGAGCGGGCGAGAACCGCCTCGATGCGGTCGGCCTGCTCGCTGGTGACGTCGAGCACCAGCCGCGGGCCGCCGGCCTGCTTGCGGTAATCCGAGCGTTCGGCGGTGCCCCGGCGGTAGCGGTTGGTGTCCACCGGTCCGAGCCGGCCGCCGAGCCGGTGGGTGAGCAGAATGATCAGGCTGCCGACCACGATCTTGAACGCCCGGCGCAGGCGGCGCCAGCCCGGCGGCTCGGTGTGGAGTTCCAGACGAAAGGCGCGCCAGGTTGGCAGCGGTTTCGGCTCGAGGCGGCTGCCATCGCCGAGCGGGCCGGCGTCGGCGGTGGGGGCGATGGTCTCGATCGCCGCCTGGAGCCGGGCGATCGCCGCGAAGCCCTCGGGGCCGGTCGCCAGCGGATCCGCGATCACGCAGAGCACGGTCTCATGCCGGGCCGCCAACGGCCGCCAGCGGCAGGACAGTTGCGCCAGCCCCGGAATCGGTCCGGGACAGGGGGGGAGCCGCCAGCGCTCATCCTCCTTGACCCAGCGATCCGCCGCCGCCGCACCGGCCCCGAGGAAATGGCCGAAACTGTCGCCATTGCCAAAATCCTGTAGTGCCGCCAGCGTCGGCAGCCCGGCCTGGGACAGCGCCGACACCGGCACCATGCCGACCCGCAAGGGCACGTCCAGTTCGACGGTCGCCCAGTGGGCCAAGGCGCTCAGGGCGGAGGAAACCGCCGTCCGGCATTCGGGCGGCACCGCCGCCATGGCGCCGTCGCCGCCGAACTGGCACGAAGAGGCGCCGCCCAGCTGCCCCTGGCCGCCCAACTCCTGGTGGCTGTTGAGAACGTGGGACAGGGCCGCGACGATGGCCCCGGCGACGAAATTGACGTCGCGATCGCGGCCGGCCGCCGCCAGCCGGGTGCTGCCGATGACATCGGCCACCGCCAGCCACCAATCGTCCGGCAACTGGGCATAGGCCGCCGGGTCATGGCTCGAGGTGGTGAAGTCGCGGATGCTGGGCAGGCTCATCGGGGCGGTCTCCGGGTGCGCCGCCTGCGCTCACGCCGGCGGCAAGGTCACGAGAATCCGGGTCCGTCCCGGGATCGAGGTGTCGAGGGCGATCGAGCACTTTTGGGTTTTGGCGTTCAGCAGCGCGGAATAGGCGCCAAGGCCGGTGCCGTTGGGCTTACCCGCGGTCGCGAACTTCTGGAAGAAGCGGCCGCGAATCCGCTCGGGAACCGCGCCGCCATTTTCAAGCGCGATCTCGACGGCCGGCGCGACCTCGACCGAGGGGCCGCGGGTGATGCCGATGGTGATGGTATCGCCCCGGGGTGACGCCTCGATGGCGTTCTTGCACAGGTTGGAGAACATCGAATGGCAGAGCAGGGGCTCGGCCAGCACCTCGACCGGCTGATCCTCATCGGCGGGGGCGCCATCCACCAGCATGTCGATCCGCAGCGCCTGGGCGGCGATCAGGGGGTGCAATTCGGAGAGCACGCCCTTCATGACCGCCAGCAGATCGACCGGCTGTGGTTCGAACTCATAGGTGCCGTTTTCCATCTTGTACAGATCGAGCGAGCGATTGATCATGTCGAGCATCCGATAGCCGGACTCCTCGACAAGCTTGACGAACTCGCGCTGATGGTCGGTGAAGTCGCATTGCATCAAGAGGAGTTGAGGAACGCCGATAATGACATTGAGCGGCGACTTCAGGTCGTGGCGGGTGATGTTGTCGACGTCTTCGCGCAGTTTTGCCGCGTCGATCAGGGCCTTGTTCTGAAGCGTCACGGTCTGGATCGCGTCGGCCAGGGCCAGATGTGTTCGGATGCGGGCGCGCAGGATCGGCGGTTGGATCGGTTTGGTGATGTAGTCGACGGCGCCCATTTCCAGTCCGCGCGCCTCGTCTTCGCTCTGGTCCCGGGCGGTGACGAAGATGACCGGAACGTCCCGCGTCGCCGCGAGGGTTTTTAGGTGACGGCAGACCTCGTAGCCGTCCATGTCCGACATGGTGATATCGAGCAGGATGAGGTCGGGCGGCTGGGACTGGGCGATCTTCAGCGCCTGCGCGCCGCTGGTCGCGGCCTTGACCGTGAAGTCGGGGACCAGGATCGACTTGATGACGTCGAGATTTTCCGGGGCGTCATCCACCGCGAGGATGGTTCTTTTGCTTCTGGGCTGGTCGCGATCCGGCATCAGGCGCTCCCGGCGGGTGTTGCGGAAAGACTCTCGAGCAGGGCGTCGAGGAGTTCGAGGGCGCCGTCGAACTCGTAGCGGGCGACATGGTCGTGCATGTGCTTGAGCGCGGCCGCCAGGGTCGGGTCGGTGAGCCTGCCGAGGAGGTCCGACAGCAGGTCCTCGGCTTCGACGTCGTAGTGCGCCAGCGTTTCGCGCAGCCTGCCCAACCGGGCCATGAGATCCCCGGTCGTTTCGGGGCCGGCGGTGGCCGGGCCGTCGGGGCTTGCGGCGGCGCGGATGACCGACACGATCCGCTCCAACTCGTCGCCGGCCTTGGACAGCGGGCCGTCGAGCGGGTCCGCTCCGTCCTTGAGCAGGGCGGTTTCCAGGTCCCGCGCCGCCTGTGCGAGGGTGGTCGCGCCGATCGTGCCCGCCACTCCTTTCAGGGTGTGGGCCAGGCGCCGGGCCAGGGCGCCGTCGCCTTGAGCCGCCGCCTTGCGGATTTCCGTCACCGTACCGGCCTGATTCTCGACGAATTTGAGCAGGAGGCGGCGATAGGCCCGGACATTGCCGGCCATGCGGGCCAAGCCCTCGGCGGTCTCGATGCCGGGCATCTCGGGCATGAGCGCAGGTGTCTCCGCGCTGCTGGCCGGCGTCTCCTCGAGCGTGGACAGGTCGCGGTTGGCGGCGGGAATCCAGGTCAGCAGCAATCCGAACAGCTCATCATGATTGATCGGCTTGACGATGTGGCCATTCATGCCGGCCTCGAAGGTCCGTCTGCGATCCTCGACCATGGCGTTGGCGGTCATGGCCAGGATCGGCAGGTCGTTGAAGCGGCCATCGGCGCGGATCCGGCGGGCCGCCTCCAGCCCGTCCATCACCGGCATCTGGACATCCATCAGCACGCAGTCATAGCGGCCGGGCACCAGTTTCTCGAGCGCCTCCTGGCCGTTGCCGGCGATATCGACGAGAAAGCGGGCTTGCCGCAGAAGCTCACTGGCGACCTGCTGGTTGATTTCATTATCCTCGGCCAGCAGGATACGGGCTCCCTGGATCGGCCGCAACCTCGCCGTTTCGAGTGTGCCGCTTGGCCGTGCAAGTTTTTTTCTGTAAATTCGCGCAGAAGACGACTTGATTCGAGGCGGGTAGTTACGCCGCCAGATTTATGTATATCTTACCAGTCATCCAGTCCTCATCGACCTCTGCGAGCAATGCTGAAACCAAGCG
>CAIOBP010000203.1 GCA_903856295.1 uncultured Rhodospirillales bacterium
CAAGCGGCAGGTCGGCGCCGAGGGATGGTCTCTCCGGTCTCACCAAGGGATAAATGATGGGAGGCCGGCGTCCGGCGTCAGGGGCAGGCAGCTACTTCAACGCGAGTTCTAACCCACGAGTCGCAGCGACGGGCCGAAAATGTCTGACCTGCTGCGCTCGATTTATGAGAAACACTTATCGGACTTTGATTTCGAGCTGATCGAATCCATGGACTGATTCCCGTTCGGCAGCGTCGCGCCTTGCGAGCACGCTCACCGCACCGCAAGCCGCCCCTATGCGGTTGTCTTACCGTCAATCAATCTGAGGAGAGACTGTCATGGTCAAAACCCGTACTCGTGCTCTGTGCTTCAGTCTGGCGCTGGCCGGCGCGTCCTGCCTCGTGGCGGCAACCCCGGCCGCGGCCGTCGACGCCACCAAGGAACAGGCGACGGCGGCGTTTCATGCCGGCTTGGCCGCCGGCTCCAAGGATGTCAAGATGGTGCGCATGCACCTGCATCACACGATCAATTGTCTGGTCGGTCCGGCCGGGGCCGGCTATGACGAGCACGAAATGAACCCGTGCAAGGATTTGGGCACCGGCGCGCTGGCCGATAGTCCTCCGGGTGCCTCGCGCGTCCAGCTTGAAACCGCCCTCGCCCGCGCACTGGCCGGGCTCAAGACCGACGATCTGGCGGCCTCCCAGAAACTCGCGGCCGAAACCCAGGGGCTCCTGAAGTAACGGTATCCACGCCAGACAAAGTAAGATCTGATAGGATCGGCGACATGAGAGGGCGGACCCCGGGTCGGGCGAGGGGGCGACACGGGGTGTCCGCCGGATCGTCGGTAAAGGAAAAGTACAGATGTCGGATAGCAGGCAGTTGTTTGCAGATCGCTCCCTGTATGAGCATCATCATAAAATGATCGGTGCCAGGATCGACGATATGGTTGATCTGATAAATGGCCAGACGTCGGATGGGGGAAATTTGCGCAATGGCCTGATAAATCTCGTGGATATCCTCGATCAGCATTTTCAGTTCGAGGAAAGACTGATGCAATCGCTGTATTATCCGATGGTCGACGAGCACGTCAAACACTATGCCTCATTCAGGTCGGAGCTTGATTTCCAGATTGGCGTGGCCAGCCCGACATGTCCGGATGCCGCAATGAATATTTTATCCTTCATCAAGCTGTGGAGCAAAAATCACGACGAACTTTATGACAATCCTCTTTTGGACTTTCTGGACTGGCGTATCCGGCTCGCTCACACGACCGGTGAAGCGCCTTCGGTCGGCATCGGGTCATGACCGTTGCCCGCAAGTCTGATAGTCTGGTGCGCACTGGCGGGCGGCCACTCCGGCCGCGGTGAGTGCGGGGATTGCGCGGCATGCTGTCGAAAAAGGCGAAGTATGGGCTTAAGGCATTGCTGTATCTGGCGGATCAACCCAGCGACCGCGCGGTGCTGATCGCGGACATTGCCGGCCGTGCAAGTTTTTTTCTGTAAATTCGCGCAGAAGACGACTTGATTCGAGGCGGGTAGTTACGCCGCCAGATTTATGTATATCTTACCAGTCATCCAGTCCTCATCGACCTCTGCGAGCAATGCTGAAACCAAGCG
>CAIOBP010000204.1 GCA_903856295.1 uncultured Rhodospirillales bacterium
GACCTTGCGCTTCGAGCCGCCGATCACCTTGATGCACTGCACCCGGCGCGCGCCGCTGTTATCGGCGACCTCCAGGTTGGTTTGCATCTGAATCATGGTGTTTTACCCTTTCACGCCACTGCCGGGGCGGTTGCCCCTTCGACGACGACCACCCAGCGTTTCCGCTTGGAAATCGGACGGCATTCCTCGATCGAGACCGAGTCACCGGTCTTGAAACGATTGGCCTCGTCATGAGCGGCATAGCGCTTGGACTGACGAATGAACTTCTTATAGACGGGGTGCATGACGCGGCGCTCGACCAAGACAATAATCGTCTTGTCGCCCTTGTCGCTGACCACCGTGCCCTGCAAGACTCGCCGGGGCATGCCGTTTCTCCTGCCTTACCTAGCTCTGAGCCGAAGCGGCGGGCTGCCGCTGACCCAGAACGGTCATGATACGCGCGATGTCGCGCCGGACGGTCCGCACGCGGGCGGTGTTTTCCAACTGGCCGGAGGCCCGCTGAAAGCGCAGATTGAACTGCTCCTTCTTCAGCGCCACCAGCTGATCGTTGAGCTCGTCAACGGTGCGGCTGCGCAAATCCTCGGTCTTCAACCCGCTCATGCCGCCACCTCCTCACCCAAACGGAGCACAATCTTGGTCTTGATCGGCAGCTTCGCCGCCGCCAGTTCGAAAGCGCGGATGGCGATGTCGGTCGGAACGCCGTCCAGCTCGAACATGATCCGCCCCGGAGCCACGCGAGCCGCCCAGAACTCGGGCGCGCCCTTGCCGGAGCCCATGCGGACTTCGGCGGGCTTGCTCGACACCGGCACGTCCGGGAACACCCGAATCCACACCCGGCCCTGACGCTTGATGTGGCGAGTCAGCGCACGGCGTGCCGCCTCGATCTGCCGGGCGGTCACCCGGGCCGGTTCCAGCGCCTTCAGCCCCATCGAGCCGAAATTGAGCTGGCTGCCGCCCTTGGTGTTGCCCTTGATCCGGCCCTTGTGGGCCTTACGATAATTGGTACGCTTGGGACTCAGCATTTTCCCGGCTCCCCTCAGCGATCGCGGTCATGGCCACGATCGCCACGACGGTCTCGGTGTTCACGGTCGCCACGGGGCTCGCGCTCGCGGCCTTCCGGGCGCGCAGCCTGAGCCTCACCAGCCCGCTTGTCCTGGGCCATCGGATCGTGTTGCAGGATTTCGCCCTTGAACACCCAGACCTTGACACCGCAGGTGCCGTAGGTGGTCTTGGCGGTGGCGACCCCGTAATCGATGTCGGCGCGCAGGGTGTGCAGCGGCACGCGGCCTTCGCGGTACCACTCCATGCGCGCGATTTCGGCACCGCCCAGACGACCGGAGCAATTGATCCGGATGCCCATGGCCCCGAGACGCATCGCCGACTGCACCGCGCGCTTCATGGCGCGGCGGAAGGCGACCCGGCGCTCAAGCTGGCTCGAAATGTTCTCGGCGATCAACCGGGCGTCGATTTCCGGCTTACGGATTTCGACGATGTTGAGGCTAACCTCGGAGCCGGCCATCTTGCCGAGTTCCAAGCGCAGCTTCTCGATGTCCTGCCCCTTGCGACCGATCACGACACCCGGACGGGCGGCATGAATGGTAATGCGGGCGCGCTTGGCCGGGCGCTCGATGATCACCTTGGCGCAACCAGCCTGGGACAAAGACGTCAACAAGTGATTGCGTAGCTTCAGGTCCTGGTGCAGCAAGGTCGCATAGTCCCGGGAGGCGAACCAGCGGCTGTCCCAGGTGCGATTGATGCCGACGCGCAGGCCGATCGGATTGATTTTTTGACCCATGGGGTTACTCCTCGGCCTTGTCTTCGGCCGGCTCGGCTCGCTCGCGCACGATCACCTTGAGGTTGCTGAACGATTTCTCGACCCGCGCGCCGCGGCCGCGGCCCCGGGCATGAAAGCGCTTCATCACCAGGGCGCGGCCGACCGTGGCCTCGGCGACGAACAGCCGGTCGACGTAGAGCTGGTGGTTGTTCTCGGCGTTGGCGATCGCGGC
>CAIOBP010000205.1 GCA_903856295.1 uncultured Rhodospirillales bacterium
ACTTCAAGCTCGTTTTGATCAAATAGAACCTGTTCATTTGAACAGATAACATTATATCCCCAATCGCATACGGCGAGAGTGCCTCGGTGAGGGCGTAACAATACAGTATGCCAAAAGGCAGCTTGCGCCTTTTCCATACGCAACGGCGATTGCGGGTCCGGCACTCACAATCCATCAGTTTTTGGCAGTAGGCTGTTGACGGCTGGAATCTATGTGTGATTCAAGGAGTCCGCTCTGATTTTGGCGGACGAGGGATATGGACGGCCTGCTCAAGGTGGCGGAGGGTGTCGCGTTTGAATTGAAGCGGCTCCTTCCCGGCCAACGAAAAACGCAGCGCGAGGGGCTGGCGTTGTTGGTGGCGACGATGCTTGATGTTCGGAGCGCCAATCTGATGGATTTGGCGGCGGGTTTGCCCCGCGCGGTAGCACGGATCGACATGCGCTATCAGTGGATATCGCGGGTTTTGATGAACGCGCTGATCGACCCGGATGTGGTGATGGCCCCGTTTGCACGCGAGGTGTTGAGCCGGCTGGCCGCCGATGGCGATCCCCTGGTGCTGATCATGGACCAATCCAAACTCAACGACCGCCATCAGGTTCTGATGCTGGCTGTTCGTTTCGGCGACCGGGCCTTGCCGCTGCTATGGCGGGTCGAGGAGACCGAAGGTGCCATCGGCTTTGCGGTTCAGAAGGAATTGCTCGATGCCTCGGTCTCTCTGCTGCCGGCGGATGCCACGGTCTGCCTGATGGGCGACCGCTTCTACGGCACCGCTGATCTGATCGGCTGGTGTCAGGACCGGGACTGGGACTACCGCCTGAGGTTGAAAGGGAACTTGGTCGTGCGAGACGGAGCCGACCGCATGACCACCGGGCAAGCCGCCGACGCTGGCCTTTTCGCCCTGGAGAACGTCCAACTCACGGCCCGCAAAGCCACCACCAACATCGGCATCATCCGGGACCCCAATCACACCGAACCATGGATCATTGCCATGCCGGCAGAGCCAGGATATCTGAAAACCTTGGACTATTCGGCCCGTTGGGGCATCGAACCCATGTTTTCCGATTTCAAGTCGCGCGGCTTCGGCGTCGAGAACACCCAAATCCAACATCCCGACAGGCTCGCCCGACTGCTCTTGGTCATGGCCCTGGCCCTCTATACCGCCGTCTCGACCGGACGGTGGGACGCCAAAGTCAACCCGACACCTGCTGAAAAAAAGACCTGAAGCATCAGCCAAAGAAGCTCGCACGGTCAAAAACATCCTTCTTCACCAGAGGATTGCGATACATCGCCCGCCTCATCCCGGCCATCCTGCCTCTCCCACCACTTTGGTCAGCAGAAACTGATGGATGGTGAGCCTTTGTATGGTTTCTCTATAAGATATGGCGGCGTTTATAGTGCGCGGGTATGCCGCCTCGCATCTCAGTGACTTTATCTTTGATGTCCTTCGCTTGGGCAGTTCCGCCCAATAATTTCAGAGCGTGAAGAATTTCGTCAATTTCGATTGCGCCAGTCTTCATTTGCTGCCCCAACTCTACGCACAGCCAAATACCCTGCTGGGGTTTGGCTGGCTGGGAAAATGCTTCACCGAAAACAGAGGTATTTTACGGCCCGAAAATCAGCGCCGCCAGCAAATTCGCCCTCCCAACCAGACGCCCGGTACAATCGCGAGTTTCCCGGTTCCGCTCGTCGTAATACACCTTCAACCGCCCCGTAAAATCTCACCCTTCCTGTCGCCCGGACGAACGCTCGATCCAGCCGACAAGCCTCCCCAAATAACCTCGAATGTCCCGCCGTCGGACTTGCCTCTCGGCCCATCAGTTCCCGCGTCGCCATCACCAAATGGTGGTTCACGGTCTGCCAAACCCCGCTATCCCGCCAATCATAGAAGTAGCCCTGCACCGTCGTGTAGGTCGGAAAATCCTTGGGCAGCAAACGCCATTGGCCCCCCGTCGTCGCGATGTACAGAATGCCGTCCACAACCGAACGCAAGCCTCGTTTTCGTGGACGCCCAAGGCGGTTCGGTTTCGGGAGATGCGGCGCGATATTTTTCCATTCCGCGTCCGTCTGGTCGCTTGAATACCGTTGCTCGTCTCGCCGATACTTCGCACGGGTGATTTCAGTCCAAACCATGTTGTGTCCTCGTCGTAGCTCACAACCACGAATGAACCACAACCAACTGAAATCACTAAAACCTTTTCGGTCGGCCTCTCAAGCGCCTGCCGCTTCTCCTCCAGATACCCATGCTGGTTGTAGACCGCCGCCACGCCGCTGATGGTGCCAGTGGAATGGTTCAGACCTTCTCGACGACGTGCGGATGGAAGACGAGCCGCTGCCCGGAATGATTCGCTGCCCTTGTCGAGGCTTGGCATCAGAACCTCATGGCGTCATAATCACCCGAACTTTGCAGGGCGCTTAGCGGGGGAAGATCGTGACCGAGGCGGTGCTGGTGCTGTATTTCGCGGTCTTGTTTAGCACGTTGCTGTTCAAGAGTCGCGTCATTCATAGTCAGTGGTTGTTTTTGTTGCGCGCGTTCTTTCCGAATTGGAAGTTTTTCGACGTCGTTGGGCATGTGCCGCAGCTCATGGCCCGTTCGGCGCAAGGTGATGCCCCGGAGCAACTGGTCTGGACCGACTGGTTGCTCATCTATCCGCGTCGCACGCGTCGATGGTGGCATCTCTTTCACAATGCCGATACCAACCTCGGACTTGGCCAGCAAAATCTGGTCAATCACTTTTGGAGCGATTTGGATGACCTGCCCGACGGCGACGATGCTCGACACCTCGTCACGTACACCCTGATGGAACGCTTGGCGCAAACCCACCTGCAAGCGCATCACGGCCCCTACAGCCATTGGCAGTTTGAACTGCGCATGGTGCTCGATGGCCCGCAAGGTGTGTGCGACACCTATACCATGTTGCAATCGCCGATCATGCTGCAATCACCGGTGATCTCATGGTGAGCGAACTGCCGCTGTGGCTGGCCTTGCGGCTGACCGAATGTTTGTTTGGCTGGAGCCTGGGCATCCAGACCTTGGAATACCTGTGCATGAAGCAAGCCACAAGCCCGCAAGGTTTGTGGGCCTGGTCGGTGCAGCGGCGAGACATTCCGCAAGCCTGGGTGCGACGAGCGCTCGATATCTTATTTGCTTCCGACGTGCATCAACTGCATCTGTTGCTGCGGTTGCAGGCGGCGCTGGTGTTGATTTTCTATGGCGGTAGCTTCGCGCTGTTGCTCTTTTTGTTTCTGGGCAACTTGTTGATTCTGATTCGGTGGCGCGGCGCGTTCAATGGCGGCAGCGATTTCCTGACCCTGGTCGTGCTCACGGGACTATTGATCGCGTATGCCATCGGCACCTGGGTGAACACGGATCTCGGCGTTCGGGCGGGCCTGTGGTACATCTGCATTCAGTCCATCACCTCGTATTTCATGTCGGGCTGGGTCAAGATATTGCGCCCGGAGTGGCGCAGCGGCCAAGCGATGACGATATTTCTCAACGGCGCCATTTACGGACCATTGCCAGACCATCATGTGTTAAGGCGTCCCTATCTGGCCTTCCTGGGCTCTTGGGCCTTCATCGTGTGGGAATGCGCGTTTCCATTTGCACTGGTCAATCCGGCGCATGCCTTGGGGTTTTGCATGGTCGCCGCCGGCTTTCATTTCCTGGTGTTCTGGTTCTTTGGCTTGAACCGATTCTTCTGGGCCTGGATGTGCTCGTTTCCGGCCATTATCTGGTGTGCGGGGCAGCACTTTGGCCCGAACCTGGGCGGCCTGTTCTCTGTGATCCCGTGATCCAGGGTTCCCGCTGACGGGAACCCTGGATGGGCTCACTCCCGCTCCAGCCGCGCCTTGAGGTGGGAGAGCAGGGGATAGAGACCGGCCATCAGGGCGATCAGGAAGCCCCACTGGCCCTCGCGGTAGCCATGGCGGCGGACGTAGCATTTGTAGAACCGGCTGAACACCCGGCGAATGTTGCGCCCGAGCCCCTCGTCGATGCCCGCATCCCGGAGATCGCGGGCGCGGGCGGTGCTGTAGCCGTCGAGCCGGCGGATCATGTCGGAGATGTTGCGGTCGACATAGTGCAGAAACGGCGTGACCAGCACCGGCCCCCTGGAGCCCTGGTACGTCACCTCGGGGTGAACGCGCTGACCGCCCCAGCGCTTGACGTGACGGCGGGTCAGGCGGTCGACCTGACTGGTGCCGAAATGGGCGCCCCAGCCATGGCGCACCAGGGTGTCGCCGATGATGTTGTCGACCCGCAGCGGATGGCGGTCGAAGCGGGAGGTGGCGATGGTGTGCAGGATTTCGGCGGCCAGCCCCTCGGGAATGTGCTCGTCGGCGTCGACCTCGAGCATCCAGTCGCCGGTGGCGGCGTCGAGCGCGGCGTTGCGGCGGTCGCCCTCGAGGGGAAAGGCGCCCTCGATGATCCGGCCGGCGCCGACGCGCGCGATGGCGGCCTCGACGATCGCCTTCGAGCCATCGGTGCAGCGGTCGAGCACCACCACCAGCTCGTCGGCGAAGCCCAGGCGCTCGAGGCAGGAGGGCAGCCGCGCCTCCTCGTTGTGCACACACATCAGCACCGACAGTCTCGGGGCGAAGCTTGCGGACATGGCGGCTCTTTCCTCGCGGGTCGGGGTCCGGGTATGGTGACTCAAGCGGTTGGGGGGCAACCCGATCTGACGTCGCCCCAGCTATAGCGCGCCCCGGGGGCGTCCGCAAAGAGGGGAGTCCGTTCGCCATGCCGGTTCAGGCCAAGATCTGCGGCGTCAGCACGCCCGAGGCGCTGGAGGCGGCGCTCAAGGGCGGCGCCCGCTTCGTCGGCTTCGTGTTCTATCCGCGCTCGCCGCGCTACCTGCCGCCGCCGCTGGCCGCCGAACTGGCGCGCATGCTGCCGACCGGGGTGCGGGCGGTCGGGCTGTTCGTCTCGCCCACCGACGCCGTGCTCGATGATGTCGCCGGGCAGGTGCCGCTCGACTACCTCCAGCTTCACGACGACGAACCGCCGGAGCGGCTGAAGCACATCCGCGCCCGCTTCGCCCTGCCGGTGATCAAGGCCTTCCGCCTGGGCGCCGCCGCCGACCTTGAGAGGGTCTCCGCTTACACCGCCATCGCCGACATGCTGCTGTTCGACGCCAAGCCGCCCGCCGATCCGGCCAGCCTGCCCGGCGGCAACGGCGTGCCCTTCGACTGGCGCCTGCTGGCCGGACGGAGCTGGCCGCGACCGTGGATGCTCTCGGGCGGGCTGACGCCGGAAAACCTCGCCGAGGCGGTGAAGACCACCGGCGCCCGCATCGTCGACGTCTCGTCCGGGGTCGAGGACCGGCTTGGCCACAAGGACCCGGAGCGCATTCGCGCCTTTCTCGCCACAGCCGCGTCATTGTGAGACGGCGGGGGGTTTCGGGAGCCGCCCGCGTTTGCTAGGGTGCCCACGTTTTTTCCAGCCGGGGGGTTTTTGCTGTCATGACAACGTTTCAGGCGCTCGTCATCGCCTTCATCCAGGGCGTGACCGAGTTGTTTCCCGTGAGCAGCCTCGGCCACGCGGTTTTGATGCCGCCGGTGTTCGGCTGGAACATCGATCAGCATTCCCCGCATTTCCTGCCCTTCCTGGTCGTGCTCCATCTCGGAACCGCGGTGGCGCTGCTCGTCTATTTCTGGCGCGACTGGATCGACCTGCTGCTGGCGGTGCTGGGGCGCGGCGATCCCGCGCGGCGCGAGGCCGATCTCCGGCTGTTGCTGCTGCTGGTGATCGCGACCATTCCGGCGGTGGTCCTGGGCTTCGCCTTCAACAAAGCGCTGAAGGAGCTGTTCGCGGCGCCGATCCTGGCCGGGGTGTTCCTGACCATCAACGGCGTGCTGCTGCTGGCCGGCGAGCGGCTGCGGCGCACGGCCGGCGACGCCAAGATCGGCGAGATGGGGCTGCTCGACGCCCTGCTGATCGGCGGCTGGCAGTGCACCGCGCTCTTTCCCGGCATTTCACGCTCGGGCTCGACCATGGTCGGCGGCCTGCTGTGCGGCCTGGGCTATGAGGAGTCGGCGCGCTTCTCGTTCCTGATGGCCACGCCGATCATCATCGGCGCCTCGGTGCTGGAAATTCCCAAGATGCTCCATCACCCCGACGCCGGCGGCATCACCGGGCTGTCGATCATCGCCGGCATCCTGGCCGGCATCACCGCCTATGCCAGCATCGCCTTCCTGATGCGCTACTTCAAGACCCACGAAATCAAGGCGCTGGCCCCGTTCGGCATCTACTGCCTGATCGCGGGCGGCGCCTCGGTGGTCTGGTTCGGCATGCGCTGATCGCCGAGCCACACCACCACCGGCAGCGGCGTCAGCCGGAACGGCCCGATATGAACGAAGTGGTCATGCAGTGAAACCGGCAGCTTGACCACCGCCTTGTCCTTGGTCTCGCGGGGCAGCGTCAGGTCCTTGCTGTCCCGGCGGTGCGCGAAACCGGTCAGCACCGCCTGAAAGGTCTGGGCGTCCTTGGGGCGGATCCAGCCGGTGGCGGCCAGCGCCTCCAGAGCCGGAACGAAGCCGGTGACCTCGGTGGTCAGGCTGCCGGTGGGCTGAAGTTCGCGGTCCAGCTCCAGCGCCCCGGTGGTTTCCACGCTCAGCGCCCCCCAGCTCAGGCTGGCGCCATCGATCAGCAGACTGCCGCCCGAGCGGCTCCAGGCGGCCAGCGCCACCGGCGCGGGGGCGGGCAGCCTGCCTTGCAGCCGCACGCCCAGCGCCAGCCGCTCGATCCGCGGGCCGAGCGGCTCGACGGCGGCCGCCAGATGCACCCCCTCGGCGCTGGCGGTCAGGGTCAGCCCGGTTTCGCCGCCATTGACCGGTTGTTTCGCCGGCAGCTTGGCCGAAATCTCGAAATGGTCGATGGCGGCCCCGGCGGGCAGCAGCGTCACCCCGGACAGCGCCAGCCGCGCCGCGGTCAGGCCGGATGCGCCGCCGAGGGTGAGATCGCCCTCGCCATCCAGGGCGGTCGCGGTCGTCGCCTCCATCCCGGCGGGCAGACGGATGTGCTGGGTGCCGATCAGCCGCACTTTCACCGCCGGCAGCCACCAGAGCGGCGCGTCGGCGATCAGGCGGGGGCTCCGCCAGCCGCTGCCGTCGAAGCGCGACACCGCCACGTCGCTGAACTCGGCGCGGACGCTGAAGGGGAAGCCGCTCAGCTCCAGGCCGCCGAAGCTCACCGAGCCGCCGCGCTGCCGCTCGGCGGCGCTCAGGCCGTCGATGGACTGCTGCAACAGGGTTCCGGCCAGCAGCCACCAGCCATACCAGCCCGCCAGCGCCAGCAGGAGGACGGCGGTTGACATCAGCGGGGTGCGCAGTCGGCGGAGCTTGATCATCGTCGGCAATCCTTGAGGGTCCCGCTCCGACCGTAGCGCGCGAGGAGCGGGAATGCTAGGAGTGCGAGATCTGCCATCGCGCCGGTTTTCCCCATGTCCGGAATTTCTCCGACCACCTTGCTGCAAGAGCTGTCGCCGGCGGAGGATTTGTGGGTTTTCGCCTACGGATCGCTGATGTGGGATCCGGGCTTTCCCTTCACCGAACAGCGACTCGGAGTGCTGCGCGGCTATCATCGCCGCTTTTGCATCTATTCGCTGCGCTATCGCGGCACGCCCGAGGCGCCGGGGCTGGTGTTCGGCCTCGACCGGGGCGGCGCCTGCCGGGGCATGCTGTTCCGGGTGGCGCGGGCCGAGGCGCCGCCGGTTCTCGAGTCCCTATGGCGGCGCGAAATGGTCACGGCGGTTTACAAGCCCAAGCTGCTGCCGGTGCGCGCCGATGGCGGCGAAACCCTCCGCGCCTGCGCCTTCGTGGTCGATCGCGCCCACCCGCAATATTGCAAGGGCCTCGATCTTGCCGCCTCGGCGGCGCTGATCCGCCGCAGCGCCGGCGAGCGC
Source organism: uncultured Rhodospirillales bacterium (assembly GCA_903856295.1). GTDB lineage: Bacteria > Pseudomonadota > Alphaproteobacteria > Azospirillales > Azospirillaceae > BOG-933. Next base: position 7,899 of record CAIOBP010000205.1, read on the forward strand.
GGCCCCAACATCGACTATCTGGCCAACACGGTAGAGCATTTGGAAACCCTGGGCATCGTCGACCGAGGGCTGCGCCAGTTGCTGGCGGCGGTGCGCGACGGCTGACGGCGACGGTGCGCGCCGCTCTCTACCGACTCATCACCTGAATCACCGTCGGCCCCAGAATCACCACGAACAGCACCGGCAGGAAGAACACGATCATCGGCACCGTCAGAGTCGCGGGCAGCGAGGCGGCCTTCTTCTCGGCCATGGCCAGCCGGTGCTCGCGGTTTTCCTGGGCGGCGGTGCGCAGGGCCGCGGTCAGCGGCGTGCCGTAGCGGTCGGCCTGAATCAGGGTGGTGGCCACCGCCTTGACCGCCGGCAGGCCGGTGCGGGCGGTGAGATTTTCCAGTGCCACCCGGCGGTCGGGCAGATAGGCCAGCTCGGCGGTGGTCAGTTCCAGCTCCTCGGCCAGTTCGGGATAGCTGTCGCCGATTTCGCGCGCCACCCGGCCGAACGCCGCTTCCATGGAAAGGCCGGACTCGACGCAGATCAACAGCAGATCCAGCGCGTCGGGAAAGCCCAGGGTGAAGGCGCTCTGCCGCTTCTGAATCGCGTTCTGCATCAGGATGTTGGGCAGATAGACCCCGATCACCATGGCCAGAAACACCGCGCCCGGCCGCAGCTCGGGCCGGATCGGCGGCTGCGCCGCGCCATAGAGGTTGAGCAGCGCGAACAGCAGGAACAGAATCGGCGTGCCGGCGCGGGCGGCGGCGAACTTGGCCACGGCATTGGGATCGCGCCAGTTGGCCTGGAGCAGCTTGGCCTTCAGCTCGTCGCCGGCGAAGAGCTGGCGCAGCTTCAGCCGGTCGGTGATGGTGCTGAGCAGGGTCGGCTTGGCCAGGCGCAGCCGGGAGCGCGGCCCGGACTCCTGATGACGGACGCGCAACTCCTCGCGCCGCCGCGTCACCGAGCGCAGCCGGGCCTGCATCGGGTCGGGCTGGACATAGGGCAGCACGAAAGCCAGCACCGAGACGAAAACCCCGGCCACCGACAGCAGGATGATCAGCAGCGAGGGGTCGAAGCGGGAAAAATCCATGACCGCGATCCTCGCCTAGATCTTGAAATTGATCATGCGCTGCATGACCAGCACGCCGAGCACCATCCAGCTCGCCCCCCCGGCGAGCATGATGTTGCCGGTGCTGGTGGAGAACAGCAGGTTCATGTAGTTGGGATTGAGGATCCAGATCGCGCCGCCGACCAGGAACGGCAGCGCGCCGATGATCATCGCCGAGGATTTCGCCTCCGACGACATGGCGGTGATCTTGTCCCGCAGCCGCTTGCGCGATCTCAGCACGTTGGAGAGGTTTTCCAGCGTCGCCGCGAGATTGCCGCCGGTCTGCTGCTGAATGGTCAGCACCACCGCGAAAAACTGGTATTCGGGGGTCGGCATCCGCTCCAGGCCGCGCTCCAGCGCCTGATCGGTGCTGACGCCCAGGCGCTGGGCCTCGACCAGCATGCGGAACTCGAACCCCACCGGGTCCGGCACCTCGCGGCCAACGATGCGCAGGCATTCGCCCACCGGCAGGCCGGTGCGGGCGCCGCGCACCAGAATGTCGAGAGCATCGGCGAACAGCGAAGTGAAGCGGCGCTGGCGCCGGTTGATCATGAAGGTCAGCACCTTGCGCGGCAGCGCCACCCCGCCGGCGACGGTTCCGGCCAGGCAGGCGATCTTCGACAACCCCATCGACAGCAGCCAGCCCCCGGTGACCAGCGCCGCCAGGGCGCTGAAGCCGAAATAGCCGGCAACGCTGACCGACAGGCCCGACTGCTCGATCAGCGACTTCAGGGTGTCGCGGCGGCGGGCGCGCTGCTGCTCCATCTCCTTGATCTTGTTTTGAATCATCCGCTGACGGTTGCGGGCGTGAACATCGCCGCCGCCGCTGGCGTCGCGCCCCCCCGGCCCCAGCGCCTCCAGCCGCCGCCGGAGCAGCGCCGCCTCGGAGAAGCGCGCCTGATGGAGGGAAATCAGCGGCAGCGCCACCCCCAGCAGCAGCAGCACCGCGACGCCGCCGAAGACGAAAATATCCATGGCTTCGCCCCTCCCCTTTCCCTAGACCGCCTTTTCGATCGCGGCCATCAGCTCGCGCTCAAGACCGTAGTAGCGCGCCTTGTCGTAAAAGCGCGGGCGGATGCCGGTGGAGCGGTGGCGGCCGAGCACCTTGCCCGCCGAATCCTCACCGAGATACTCGTAGACGAACAGGTCCTGCATGACGATGACGTCGCCTTCCATGCCCATCACCTCGGTGACGTGGGTGATCTTGCGGGTGCCGTCGCGCAGGCGCTGGGCCTGAATGATCAGGTCGAGAGCCGAGGAGATCTGCTCGCGCACCGCCCGCGCCGGCAGGCTGAAGCCACCCATGGCGATCATGTTTTCCAGCCGCGACGACGCCTCGCGCGGGGTGTTGGCGTGGAGCGTGCCCATCGAGCCGTCATGGCCGGTGTTCATGGCCTGCAGCAGGTCGAACGCCTCGGGACCGCGCACCTCGCCGACGATGATCCGCTCCGGCCGCATGCGCAGGCAGTTGCGCACCAGATCGCGCATGGTGATCTCGCCTGCGCCTTCGAGGTTCTTCGGCCGGGTTTCGAGCCGGACGACATGGGGCTGCTGGAGCTGAAGCTCGGCGGCGTCCTCGCAGGTGACCACGCGCTCACCACTCTCGATGAACTGGGTCAGGCAATTGAGCAGCGTCGTTTTGCCGCTGCCGGTGCCGCCGGAAATCAGGATGTTGCAGCGGCTGGCTCCGGCGATCCGCATCACGGCGGCGCATTCCGGGGTGACGCTGTTGAACGACACCAGCTTGTCGAGGGTAAGCTTTTCCTTCTTGAACTTGCGGATGGTCAGGCTCGGGCCGTCCAGCGACAGCGGCGGCGCGATGACGTTGACGCGCGAGCCGTCGATCAGGCGGGCGTCGCAGATCGGGCTGGTCTCGTCGACCCGGCGACCGACGGCGCTGACGATACGCTGGCAGATATTCATGAGCTGGGCGTTGTCGCGGAAGCGCACCGACGTCAGCTCGATCTTGCCATTGACTTCGATGTAAACCTTGTCGGCACCGTTGACCATGATGTCGGCGATGTCGTCGCGGCACAACAGCGGCTCCAGCGGGCCGAGACCGAGGACATCGTCGCATATCTCGCGGATCAGCGCCTCTTCCTTGCTCGGACTGAGCAGCACCCCCTTGACGTGGATGATCTCGCGGCAGATGTCGGACAGCTCGTCCCGCTTGGCGCCCGTGTCCATCCGCCCCAGTTCGGTGAGATCGACGGCGCTGAGCAGCGCGTCGAACACCGCGGTCTTCATCTTGTAATGGGCTTCGTCCTGGGGCACGGCCTCGGCGGGAGCGGCATTGACCGGCGGCGGCGCGGCGGGTTTGGGCTTGGGCTTGGGCGGCGGCGACGCTTCGGCCTTCGCCGGGGCGGGTTGCTCGAAATTTTCCACCACCGGAGCGGGCGAAAGCGGACTCTCCGCCGCCTTGGCCGCCTCGGTCAGCACGGCCGGAGGCGGCTTCGGCGCATCGGCACGCTTGCCAAACATGCTTGCTGTCCTCCCTGTCGGCGTGTCCCGGCCTGTCGGCGGCTCCCGGCATCGGGATTTCGCGGTCACGCCCGGCGCTCAGTGTGGGGTTCGCGGCCGGTCGGGTCAAGCCCCGCCATTGCGGCGCCCCGCCCGCCCTGCTACACGCTGAAGCCAGCCGCCCGTCAGCGGCCACACCCCGTCGGCGCCACAAAAGGATCAGCCCCGTGATACGCCCCCTCTACGATTGGACCATGCGTCAGGCCGAGCGCAAAAACGCGGTTTGGGTGCTGGCGGCGGTTTCGTTCATCGAAAGCTCGGTGTTTCCGATTCCGCCGGACATCCTGCTGATCCCGATCGTGCTGGCCAACCGCCAGCGGGCCTTCGTGATCGCGGCGATCTGCACCGTCGCCTCGGTGCTGGGCGGCTGGCTCGGCTATGCCATCGGCTATTTTCTGTTCGAGAGCGTCGGCCGGCAGGTGCTGACCTTCTATCACGTGATGGACGCCTATTTGCACCTTCAGGCGCTCTTTCAGGAGTGGGGGGTGTGGGTGATCGTCATCAAGGGCATGACGCCGATTCCCTTCAAGCTGCTGACCATCGCGTCCGGCGCCTTTCATTTTTCCCTGCTGTGGTTCACCATCGCGTCGGTGATCTCGCGCTCGGTGCGCTTCTTCCTGGTGGCGGCGCTGCTCTGGAAGTATGGCGAGCCGGTGCGGACCTTCATCGAGAAGCGGCTGACCCTGCTGACCACCGCCTTCGTGGTGCTGCTGATCGGCGGCGTTCTCGCCATCAAACTGCTGTGACGGGGCAGACCTTGGACGAGCTTCACCCCCCCACCCTCTGGGAGCGGGCGACTTCGGGCTGGCGGGCGCCGGCCCTGCTCGCGGCCGGCGGCATTCTGGTGATCAACGCCGCGCTGTTTCTCCAATTCGGCCTCGGCGTTCAGCCCTGCGTGCTGTGCGTCTACCAGCGCATTCCGTATCTGGTGGTCGCGACGCTGGGGACCACCGCCCTGGTGTTCGGCCGCCGCCGCAGGGTGCGGGTGGCGCTGCTGGCCCTGAGCGCCCTGGCCCTGCTGATCGGATGCGCCATCGCGGTCTTTCACCTCGGAATCGAAAATCACTGGTGGGCGGGCACCGCCGGCTGCGGCGTTCCGCCGCCCGCCGCCACGGTCGAGGAACTGCGGGCGCGGCTGCTCACCGGGCCGGTGGTGCGCTGCGACGAGGTCTCGTGGTCGCTGTTCGGCATTTCGCTCGCCGGCTACAACATTCCCCTGACCCTGGCCATGGCGACCTTCGCCATCTCCGCCGCCCGGAAAGCCGCGCGAGCGCGGAGCTGAGGTCCCGGTTTCGACGTCCCCTCAGCCCTGTTCCAGTTCGGTGTCCCAATATAAAAAATCCCGCCAGCTTTCGTGCAGAAAGTTTGGCGGGAACTGGCGGCCGTTCTCCTGAAGCTCGAACGCCGAAGGCCGGAACGGCGGACTGAGCGGGATCATGCCGCATTGCCGGGGCAAGCGGTCGCCCTTGATGAGGTTGCACACCGAACAGCTGGTCACGACATTTTCCCAACTGGTTCGCCCGCCCTTGCTGCGGGGGACCACATGGTCGAAGGTCAGCTCCGGAGTCGGAAACGACTCGCCGCAATACTGGCAGGTGAAGCTGTCGCGCAGAAACACGTTGAAGCGCGTGAAGGCGGGGGTACGGCTGGCCGGAATGTACTCTTTCAGCGAGATGACGCTGGGCAGCCTGATACCGACGCGCGGCGTGCGCACGATTCGGTCATAATGGGAAACGATGTTCACCCGGCCCAGCACCACCGCCTTGATAGCGTCCTGCCACGACCAGAGCGACAAAGGGAAATAGCTGAGCGGACGGAAATCCGCGTTCAGCACCAGGGCCGGACAATGGTCGGGTGGAGGAACCAACGGCCACTCCCTCGTCATATCCATCCCGGATGGCCACCCTCAGGCCACCGGACGCGGGCGATTGATAGCCGATTCGCCCGCAAAACTCAATCCGTTGCGTACCGCAGCGCGGAAAACATCATCAAGCGGTCACAAAACGGCCGGACGCCGGCGGACCGAACCGGGGACCGGCCGGCCAAACTTAGTGCGCGCCCCTATGGTGCGGTGCCGCAAAACATGTCATTATCGGGTCGGCTGAGTGGCCTGCTCGAACAATCAAAGGCTTTCTTCGATGCTTGATAAACGGGACCTGCCAACCTCGCCGCGGCGGGCGATCGCCCTGGTGCTGGCGGGCGGACGGGGCAGCCGCCTGAAGCAGCTCACCGATCGCCGGGCCAAGCCGGCGGTTCACTTCGGGGGCAAGTACAGGATCATCGACTTCGCGCTGTCGAACTGCATCAACTCCGGCTTCCGGCGCATCAGCGTCATCACCCAATACAAGTCCCACAGCCTGCTGCGCCACCTTCAGCGCGGCTGGGGCTACCTGCGCGGCGAAATGGGCGAGTTTTGCGACTTTCTGCCGGCGCAGCAGCGCATCGACGAAACCTCGTGGTATCAGGGCACCGCCGACGCGGTGTATCAGAATCTCGACATTCTGCGCGCCCAGCGGCCCGAATACGTTCTGATTTTGGCTGGCGATCACATCTATAAGATGGATTACGCCGCCATGCTGCTCGAGCACATCTATCACAGCGCCGACCTGACCGTGCCCTGCGTCGAGGTCGACCGCAGCGAGGCCTCGGGGTTCGGCGTCATGCACACCAACGAGCGGGGGCAGATCGTCAGCTTCCTCGAGAAGCCCGCCGACCCGCCGCCGATCCCGGGCAAGCCCGACAAGTCGCTGGTGTCGATGGGCATTTACGTCTTCAACGCCGAGTTCCTGTTCAATCAGCTGGAGCGCGATGCCGCCGACCCGCTGTCCTCGCGGGACTTCGGCAAGGACATCATCCCCTATCTGGTGCCGCGGGCGCGGGTGATGGCCCATCGCTTCGCCGAGTCCTGCATCATGAACGAGGGCAGCTCCGAGCCCTATTGGCGGGACGTCGGCACCGTCGACGCCTATTGGGAAGCCAATCTCGACCTGATCAGCGTCACGCCGAGCCTCAACATCTACGACCAGTCCTGGCCGATCTTCACCTATCAGGAACAGTTGCCGCCGGCCAAATTCGTCTTCGACCGCGACGACCGCCGGGGCACCGCCGTCGACAGTCTGGTCACCAGCGGCTGCATCGTCTCCGGCTCGACGGTGCGGCAGTCGCTGTTGTTCTACAATGTCCGGGTCAATTCGTTTTCCACCATCGAGCAGGCGGTGGTGCTGCCCGAATGCACCATCGGCCGCAATGTCCGGCTCAACAAGGTGGTGGTCGATCGCGGCTGCAAAATTCCCGATGGTCTGGTGGTGGGCGAGGACCCGGAGGAGGATGCCAAGCGCTTCTACCGCACGCCGAACGGCGTCACGCTGATCTGCCAGCCCGATCTCGACAAGCTTTAACCCCGACCCGAGCCGTTCATGCGCGTTCTTTTCGTTACCTCCGAATGCTACCCGCTGGTCAAGACCGGGGGGCTGGCGGATGTCAGCGCCGCCCTGCCTCCGGCCCTCAACGGGCTCGGCGCCGATGCCAGGGTGCTGCTGCCCGGCTATCCCGCCGTGCTCGACGGGCTCGAGGGCAAAAGCACGGTGCGGACGCTGTCGGGGCTGCCCGGAGGCATCGGCGCCCGGCTGGTGGCGGGACGGCTGCCCGACGGCACCCCCGCCTATGCCATCGAGTCGGCGGAACTGTTCGCCCGGCCGGGCAACCCCTATCTCGCGCCCTCTGGAGAGAGCTGGGCCGACAATCATCTGCGCTTCGCGGCGCTGGGCTGGGTCGCCGCCGAGTTTGCCCGTCCGGCCGACGACAGCCAGTGGCGGCCCGAGATCATTCACGGCAACGACTGGCAGGCCGGGCTGATGCCGGCCTATGTCGCCTTTACCGGCAGCCAGCGGCCGGCGACGGTGATGACCATTCACAACATCGCCTATCAGGGCCAGTTTCCCGCCGCTTACCTCGCGGCGCTGCACCTGCCGGCCCACAGCTATCACATGCACGGGGTCGAGTATTATGGCGGCATCGGCTTTCTCAAGGCCGGGCTGTATTACGCCGACCGCCTGACCACGGTCAGCCCGAGCTATGCCCGGGAAATCCAGTCCACCGAGCATGGCTGCGGCCTCGAAGGCCTGCTCGCCAGCCGGACCGACCATCTTTCCGGCATCCTCAACGGCGTCGATTACGAAATCTGGGACCCGGCCATCGATCCCCATCTGGTCGAGCCCTACGACCACACCTGCCTCGAGGCCAAAGCCGCCAGCAAAGCCGCGCTTCAGGCCGAATTCGGGTTGGAGGTCAATCCGGCGGCGCCGCTGTTCGCCATGGTCTCGCGGCTCAACTGGCACAAGGGCGCCGATCTGCTGCCCGAGGTGCTGCCGGCGCTGTTCGCGCGCGGCGGGCAGGTGGTGCTGCTCGGGACCGGCGACAGCGGGCTGGAAAACAGCCTTTCCGCCCTCGCCGCCGCCCATCCGCGGTCGGCCGGCGTTCATATCGGCTATGACGAGGCCCAGGCCCATCGCATTCAGGCCGGCGCCGATGTCCTGCTGGTGCCCTCGCGCGCCGAGCCCTGCGGCCTGACCCAGCTCTACGCCATGCGCTACGGCACCCTGCCCCTGGTGCGCCGGACCGGCGGACTCGAGGACAGCGTGATCGACGCCACCCCGGCAGCCCTGACCGATGGCTGCGCCACCGGCTTCGCCTTCGACGAGGCGACCGCCCTCGGGCTGGGCTGGGCGATCCGCCGCGCCACCGACCTCTACCGCGCCCCCGAACGCTGGCGCGCCATGCAGCTGCGGGCGATGACCCGCGACTTCGGCTGGGCCGGCTCGGCCCGGGAGTACCTCGAGCTATACCGCGGGTTGGTGCGCTGAGCGTGAAAGCGAGGGGCCTTGCCCCTCGCGCTCCCTGCCTGGGGCCGAGGGCCCCAGACCCCGAGACCCTTTTCAAGAGAAGAGCCCCCGCCTGAGTGGTTTGAACCGCTCGATCTGGGCTCTTCTCTTGAAAAAGGTAATGGGTTCCAAGGGTCTGCGACCCTTGGCGGGGGTGCAGGGGGGCGGCGCCCCCTTGCCTTACCGCCCCGGCGCCCAGCCCGGCGCGGCCAGTTCGAAGCCGGCGAAGTCGAAGGCGGGCGAGACGGTGCAACCGACCAGGGTCCAGTCGCCGAGGGAGCGGGCGGCTTGCCAAGCTCCGGCGGGTATTACGGCCTGGGGACGCTGACCGGCGCTGAGATCGGGGCCGAGCGCGAGGGTCGATTCGGTCGTTCCGTCCGCGGAAAGACCGAGGGCGAGCGGAGCCCCGGCGTACCAGTGCCAGATTTCCACCGCGTCGACCCGGTGCCAGTGCGAGCGTTCCCCGGCCGCAAGCAGGAAGTAGATCGCGGTGCAGGCGCCCCGGCCGCCATTGTCGCCGTGGTGGCGATAGCTCTCGACGTACCAGCCGCCCTCGGGATGGCGCTGCATCCCGAGCTTGGCGATGATTTCGCTGGCGGTCATGGCGCGGGCGGCTTGGTGGTCTGGAAGCTCGGCCGCTTGGCCGCCTCATCGAACCACGCCGCCAGCCCGGGCCGGCCGGCGCGCCAGTTGTCGCCGGCAAAGCGGAGGTCGAGATAGCCGAGCGCGGTGGCCACGGCCAAGCCGCCGATTGTTACGCTACCGGAAAAGTCTCCGGCCCAGCTTTCCAGGGCATCGCAGGCCCGAACCATCGCCGTGGTCTGGCGGGCGATCCAGGCTTCGGAGCGCAGGGTTTCCGGACGCATGGTCTCGAGCCGGCGCGCCACCGCGGCATCACAGAGGCCATCGGCCAGGGCCTGAAGGCGCAGGGCCCGCCAGCGAGCGGGGCCGGCGGGTGGAAACAGCGAGCCGCCGCCGAGATGGTCGAGATATTCGCAGATCACCGGGCTGTCGAACAACGCCGTGCCGTCGTCGAGCACCAGGGTCGGCACCTTGCACAGCGGATTGTCGTCGGGCAGGCCCTCGGTGGCGCTCCAGGCGTCGGTGACCTCGAGGGTGGTCTGGTCGAGCAGGCCGACCTCGATGGCGGTCATGCGCACCTTGCGGGCGTAGGGCGAGGCGTGACTGAAGTAAAGCTTCATGGCTCCAAAACTCCTTCCGGTTCAGAAATAATCCTTGCGGCGGCGGACTTCCGCGAAGATTTCGGCGGCGGCGGCGCCGGTCATGTCCAGCGCCGCCGCCACCCTTGGCTGATCGGCGCGCAGAAAGGGGTTGGTCGCGCACTCCTGCGCCAGCGTGCTCGGCAGGGTCGGTTGCCCCTGATCGCGCAGGTGCCGCACCGCCTCGGCACGGGCGCGCAGATCGGGATTTTCCGGCTCGATGCTCAGGGCGAAGCGCGCATTCGACAGGGTATATTCGTGTGCGCAATAAATTTGGGTGTGCTCGGGCAGGGCGCGCAGCTTGCACAGCGAGGCCCACATTTCGGCGGCGCTGCCCTCGAACAGCCGGCCGCAGCCGAGGGAAAACAGCGTGTCGCCGCAAAACAGCGCCCCGGTCGCCGGCAAATGAAAGGCGATATGGCCGCTGGTGTGGCCGGGCGTTTCGATCACCGATATCATTTCGGAGCCGAATTTATAGCTCGAGCCCTCCCCGACCGCGATGTCGATGCCGGGAATCCGCCCCCGGTCGCCGTGAAAAGCGACCACCGGGCAGCCATAGCGGCTTTTCAGCGCGGCATTGCCGCCGATATGGTCGCCGTGATGATGGGTGTTGAGAATGGCGTCGAGCCGCCAGCCGCGCGCGGTCAGCGCCTCGGTCACTGGCGCCGCTTCGGCCGGGTCGACCACCAGCACGGCGCCGCTCGCCGGGTCGCGCGCCAGATAAATGTAATTGTCGCTGAGCGCGGGCAGGATGACGATGTCCATGGCGGCGGGCTCCCTCTCGGCTGTCCTTTGGTCATGAACCAGCGGCGGCGCTTTTTCAAGCCTTCCAGTATCGGCTTGCTTTTCCCGCGCGCTCTGGTCCAATGCCGGCCATGCATACCGATATCGTCGATCTGCGCGAATTCTACCAGAGCAGCCTCGGACAGGTCGCCCGGCGGGTGATCCGCCGCCGCCTGCGCGAGATGTGGCCGAGCGGCGCCGGACAGCGCATGGTCGGCATCGGTTACGCCACGCCCTACCTGCGGCCCTATCTCGCCGAGGCCGAGCGGGTGGTGGCGCTGATGCCGGCCGGGCTGGGCGTCACCTATTGGCCCGCCGAGGGGCCGGGGCTGACGGCGCTGATCGAGGAAACCGAATTGCCGCTGGCCGATCTCTCGGTCGACCGGGTGCTGCTGGTCCACGGGTTGGAAGGCGCCGAGCAGGTGCGGCCGATGCTGCGGGAAATCTGGCGGGTGCTGGCCGGCGGCGGCCGCCTGCTGGCGGTGGTGCCCAATCGCCGGGGCATGTGGGCGCGCGCCGAGGGCACGCCGTTCGGCCAGGGCCACCCCTACTCGGTCGGTCAGGTCAAGCAGGTGCTGCGCGACACGCTGTTCGTGCCCGAGCGCACCTCCCACGCGCTGTTCGTGCCGCCGGTCAACTCGCGCCTCAGCCTGGCCTGGGCGCCAGCCTGGGAGGAAATCGGCATCCGCTGGTTCCGCGCCATCGCCGGCGTCACCATGATCGAGGCCAGCAAACAGCTGTTCGCCGGCATCCCGCGCAGAGCCGAACAGCACGCCCCCCGCAGGCTGATCATTCCCTTGCCGGGTGGAGCGCCGCAGATGCGGCGGGAGTAGGAGCTTAAGTCAAACATATTGCCAGGGTTGCAAAACATTTGATAAATATTGGTAAGTGTTGTGTGAATTGTTCACAGCGGCGATGATTGCAACTTTCGGCGCCTTCACTTACATTGGCCCTGTAAACGGTGGGGTCGCAAGCGCCTGATCGGCTCCATCGCTCCCAACGATGTGTCGTGACCCGAAGGCTCGGAGGCGCGTGGACGATGGCGATGCTGAAAGTGCTGGTGGTCGAGGATCTGGCCGTCGTCCGCAGCCTGATTCGCCAGCAATTCGCGGTGCTCGGGATCACGGGGGTAACCGAGGCGTCCGATGGCGCCGAGGCGCTGAAACTGCTCCTGCGGGAGCCGGACATCGACCTCATCCTCTGCGACTGGCACATGACGCCGATGGACGGCCTGGATTTCTGCGCCCGGGTTCAGGCCACACCTTATCTGGGCGGGCGCAAGATACCGGTGGTGTTCATCACCGGCGACCAAAAGCTGGCCGACGCCCGGAGACGGCACCGGACGCTTGACTCGGCGCGGGATCTGGGCATCGTCGACATTCTGCTCAAGCCCTTCGGAACCGAGGAGCTGCGGGCGGTGCTGGCGCATTGCAGAGCCGCGCATCTGCTCCCGAGGGTCGAGATACCAACTTGATAGAGCCGGCATACTAGAGCCGGGACGCATGGAACCGGGACGCCGACGCGGGTCGGGCAAGATGCCGCCGGGGCGACGCGGTTGAATCCGGGGCTGCCGACCTCCAAAAACCCGGCGGCCGGACACTGAAAGACCGGGCGCTGAAAGATAAGACGACACGATGCCAAAGGTGCTGATTTTCGACGTGGCCGACACGGCGCTGGCGCTTCCGGTCGACGTGATTCGGGAAATCCTGCCGCTGCCGCTGCTGTCGCGGCCACCCCAGATGCCGTCGTTGATCGAGGGGGTCTTCAATCTGCGCGGCCAAGCGGCGTCGGTGCTACGGCTCGACCGGCTGCTCGGTCTCGCCGGAGCGGGAACGGCGGGAGACGCGAGCGCGGGAGTCTATGCGCCGCTGCTGCTGCTCAAGCCCGGAGCGATGGGAACCGGAGCCGGGCCGCTGGCCCTGCTGGTGGACCGGGTGCGCGGCATCCAGAGCGTGGCCGAAGCGGCCCTGCTGCCGGTGTCCGCGCTCGACAGCCTGAACGGCTGCGTCGCGGCGGAACTCGCCGGCACCGAACCGCCGGCCCATTTGCTGTCGCTCGACCGCCTGCTGCTGGAGCGGGAACGCCGCTGCATCCTCGAGCATCAGGCGCGGGCGGAACGGCGTTTGGCCGAACTTGGGGAGGCGCCATGAACGCGGCGCCAGTTCCGGCCGGGTCGGCGTTGCGGGATACCGGCTTCGGCAGACTCAAGAGCCACATCATCGGCCTGACCGGGCTGGCCTATTACGACGACAAGGACGACGCGCTGGCGGAGCGCGTGGCCCGCAGACTGACCGCGAGCGGGCGCACCGATTGCTCCGCCTACCTCGATCTGCTGCTGTCGGAGCCCGAGGGGCGGCGCGAGCTGGACGCGCTGGTCACCGAGCTGACCATCGGCGAAACCTTCTTTTTCCGCTATCCCGAGCAATTCGACGCCCTGCGCGAAACCATTCTGCCCGACTGCATCGCGCGCAACCGGGAGGAGCGGCGGCTGCGCATCTGGTCGGCCGGATGCTCGACCGGGGCCGAACCCTATTCCATCGCCGTGCTGGTGCATGAACTGCTGGGCGCACACCTGCCGGACTGGCAAGTCACCATTCTCGCCACCGACATCAACCGCGAGTTTCTGGCCCGCGCCCGCACCGGCCGCTTCGGGGATTGGGCGTTGCGCTCGGTGAGCGAGAGCCGGCGCGCAGCGCTGTTCGCCGAGGATGGCGGGCAGTGGCTGTTGCGCACTCCGTTCCGTTCCATGGTCAGCTTCGCCTATCACAATCTGATGTCCCTGGCCGAGGGCTGGACGCCGCCCGACGGCTTCGGCGGCGGCGGGTTCGACATCATCCTCTGCCGCAACGTCCTGATTTATTTCGATCGCGAGACCATCCAGGCGATGCTGCCGCGCCTCGCCGACGGGCTGAACGCCGAGGGCTGGCTGCTGGTCGGCCCCTCGGAACCCAACGAGGATTTCAGCCGGGTGTTCGCCACCCTCAACGCCCCCGGCACCACCCTGTATCGCAAGGCGGCATCCGCTCCGGCGCTCCCGCTCTGGAGTCCCGAGGGGACGCCCGCCGTGGTCCCGCCGCCTCGGTCGTCCCGCCCGGCGCGGCCGGCGCCCCCGGTCCGGCCGCCGCCGAAACGCCCGCCATCACCACCGGCACCGGCACCGCTGGCACCGCCGGTCGGGCGCCCCCGGCCGTCGCTGTCCGAAATCATCGATCTCGCGGACCGCGGCCGTTGGGACGAAGCCCGGCGGGTCTGCGACAGCTGCCTCGCCGCCGATGCCATGAATCCGGTGGCGCACTACCTGTCCGCGCTGGTCCACGACCATGGCGGCACCGGCTCCGCCGAGGCCGAGCAATGCTGCCGCAAGGCGATCTACCTCGACCGCAATTTCGCCCTGGCCCATTACCAGCTCGGCGCCATCCTGGCCGGACGCGGCGAGCCGCTCGGCGCCCGCAAGGCCCTGCTCAATGTCCTCCGGATTCTGGAAGCCATGCCCGACGATGCCGCCCTGCCCGCCGGTGACGGCTTGACGGCGGGGGGACTGCGCGCGATGGTCAGGCTTCGTCTTGAAGGAAGGGGGCGCTCGTGACCCGGCGCGCCATCGATTGGGCCGATGTTCACCGCCGTCTGGAAAAAAGCCAGGCGGCCCTGTCCGATGCCGCCGAGCAGAGTCCCGAGCGCATCCGGCTGATTCTGGCCGAGCGGACGCGGCGCATGGCGGAAACCGCCGGGGACCAGACCGCCGAACGGGCAGAGGCGCTGCTGGTCTGCCGGATCGGCGCCGAACGCTACGCCCTGCCCCTCGACGCGGTCGCCGAGGTCGCGACGCTCGGCGCGCTGACCCTGCCGCCACGCGCGCCGCCCGCGCTCCTGGGCGCCATGAATTTGCGCGGAGTCGTGCACCGGGTCTTCGATCTCGGCCGGCTGATGGCCCTGGAGGGCACCGGCGGGCCGGGCGGACATGCCGTGATCCTGCGCCGTCAGGATTTTCCCACCGGCTTGCGGGTCGATCAGGCCGAGGGCATCGTCTCGATTGCCGCCGGCCGACTGGCCGACGGCGAGACCGCGCACCAGAATCGTTTCACCAGCAACGTGGTCGATGGCCTTCTGATCCTCGATCTGGACAAGATCGTGGCGCAGATCGCCGGGCAGAGGACATAACGTCATGACCCTGAATATCGGACAAAGAATCCTCGTCGTCTTCGGACTGCTGCTGCTGCTGCTGGGCGGAGCAGGTCTTTACCAGTTGCAGGAGCTGCGCGATCTGGAAGAGATCAACACCACGGTGGTCTCTCACGACATCAGGACGATGAACGAGATCCAGGAGATGCACGCCGGCCAGGACGATATTCGCGACTGGCGCAATCTGGTGATGATCGACCGGCTGCTGATCAAGGCGGGGGTGCCGCGCCCGGACCCTGCCGGATTCGAAGAGAAGTGCCGCCAGCAGCATAAGAATGTCCACGAGACCATTTCGACGATGATCGCCGAGATCGAGGGCTATTCCCGCCAGGCGAAATCGGCGGAACGGAACACCGCGTTTGGCCGGATGCTGATTCATCTCCACAAGATCGATGAGCGGCTCAAGCTGGTCAGCGCCAAGACGGAAGACTTATTCAAGATCGCCGGCGCCGGTGAGCTGATCAAAATTTCCGATGAGAACAGTAAAATCATTGCGGTGAGCGACGAGATCGATACCGAGATCGATGAACTCCGCAAGGTGACCGACGGCCTGATCACCGCCGGGCAGGTCCGGACCTCGGAAGCCTACGCCCATATCCGGCAAACCTTTTTGGTCGTCTTCGCCGGTTTGCTGGCCGTCAGTCTGGTTCTGGGCTATGCGCTTCAGCGCTCGATCGTCGTCCCGCTGCGCACCTTCATGGGCTTCGTCGAGGCCGTCGGGCGCGGCGAACTGGGCGGCAGGACCGCGGTCGACCGCAACGACGAGCTGGGCCAGCTCGGCCGCACCCTCAATCTGATGGTCACGGGCCTGCGCGAGGTCGCCACCCAGACCCGGGCCGCGACCGAAAACCTCAACGCCGCGACCGCCGAGATTCGCGCCTCGACCCAGCAGCAGGCGGCGGGTGTCGAGGAGCAGCTGGCGGCGGTCCAGGAAACTTCGGCGACCCTCGACGAGATCACCCAGTCCGGCGTCCAGATGGCCCGGCGCGCCAAAGAGGTCGCGACCTCGGCCGAGGCGGCGGTGCAGGCCAGCCACGCCGGCCTTCATGCCGCCGAGGACGCCACCAAGGCGATGGACGCGATTCGCGATCAGGCGGAGTCGGTGGCCGAGAACATCGTCATGCTCAGCGAGAAGACCCAGGCCATCGGTGAGATCATCATCACGGTCAACGACATCGCCGAACGCTCGCATCTGCTGGCGCTCAACGCCGCGATCGAGGCTGCCTCGGCCGGCGAACATGGCCGCAGCTTCGCGGTGGTCGCCGCCGAGATCAAGAATCTGGCCGATCAGGCCAAGGACGCGACCTCCCAGGTCCGGACCATTCTCAGCGAGATTCAGCGTGGCATCAACTCCTCGGTGATGCTGACCGAGGAAGCGGTCAAACGCGTCACTTACGGCAAGGAGCAGACCGACACCACCCAGCGGACGATTCACGAGATGTCCGACAACATCCAGATCAGCGTCCAGACCTTCCAGCAGATCGTCGCCGCGACCAACCAGCACCAGATCGGCCTCGAGCAGACCATGCAGGCGCTGCAGAACATTCGGCAGGCCAGCAAGCAAACCACCGACAGCACCCGGCAACTCGACGGGGCCGCCGCCAACCTCAGCGCCCTGGGCCAGCAGCTGGCGCGGGCGGTGAGCCTGTACCGGCTATGAAGGACATCCGCCAGCGCCTGCTGGCCGCATTCGACATCGAATACCGCGAGCATCTGGCAACGATCCGCCAGTTGCTGCCGACGGCCGACGACGACGCGGCGGCGATCGGCGAAGGGCGGCTGACCGAGATCATCCGCCGGGCGCACAGCCTCAAGGGCGCGGCCCGGGCCGTCGATCTGCGCGCGGTCGAAATGCTGGCCCACCGGCTCGAATCGCTGCTGGTGCTGGTCCAGAAGGGCGGCGCCGCCCTCGATGGCGTCAGCCTGCCGGTCATCCTTCAGACCCTCGATCAGGTCGAGGATCTGGTCGCCGCCTCGGCCAACCCCGAAGCCTCGGCACTCGTCCCCGATCTCGCGCCGCTCGACCGTCTGCTTGGCGAGGAGCCCTCTCAGCCCCCCCCTCCCCCTCCGGAGCCAAGGCCGGACCCGGCGCCGCCGAAGCCGGACAAGCCCGTCGCGCCTCCGGGCGACGCGATGGCCGCCGAGGCGGACGAACCGGCCCCGGCGGCGCCCGCCCTCCCCGAGACTCTGCGGGGCGAGGAGATGATGCGGGTCGACGCCGCCAGCCTCGACCGGCTGTTGCTGTCGAGTGGCCGGCTGGGTGCGGAAATCTCCCGGCACGCCGGCAGAAGCGGCGATGTCCGGCAGGTGCATCGCGACCTGACCGAGGCTCTTCACGACTGGGAGCGCTTCCGCAAGGTCTTCGGCCGGCAATTGCGCGCCCTCGCCGCCACTCCGGCCTATGGTCGGATCGCCACCCAGATCGAGGCCATGGAAACCCGGATCGCGACGGTGGCCCGGGTCGTCAACCGGGTGGTGAAATCCTCGGAGCGCGGGTCCTGGACGCTGCTGCAACTGGCCGAGCATCTTCAGAACGATGTCCAGCGGGTCCGCACCGTGCCGGCCGAACATGTCTTCGGCGGCTTCCGCAAGATGGTGCGCGACATTGCCCGCGAGCACGACAAGCAGATCGCCGTCCGGATCAGCGGGCTGGAGGTCGAGGTCGACCGGCTGATCCTTCAGCAGCTCAAGGACCCGGTGATGCACGTGCTGCGCAACGCGGTCAGCCACGGCAGCGAGCCCCCCGCCGAGCGGGTCGCCGCCGGCAAACCGGCCGAGGCGCGGGTCGGCCTCGAGCTGAGCGCGGCCGGCGGCCGGCTGACGGTGACGGTCAGCGACGACGGGCGCGGCCTGAATTATCGCCGCATCGCCCAGGTCGCCCTCGAGTCCGGCCTGATGAGCCCGACGGAGGCGGCGGAAGCGCCCGCCGAAACCCTGTCGCGCCTGCTGCTGCGTCCCGGCTTTTCCACCGCGGAAACCGTCGACACCCTGTCCGGGCGGGGCGTCGGCCTTTCGGTGCTGCACGCGGCGGTCAGCCGGTTGCGCGGCGTCATCGATATCCGCCCCGCGCCCGGCTCCGGCACGGTGGTCGAAATCATCACGCCGCTGACCGTGTCGCGCCAGCATCTGCTGCTGGTCACCTGCGCTGGCCAGACCTACGGCATTCCCAGTTTCACCGTCGAGCGCCTGCATCAGGTCAAGGCCGAGCATGTGATCACGGTCGAGGGGCGGACGGTGATCATCCTCGACGGCAAGACGGTGCCGCTGACCTCGCTGCATCGGGCGCTCGGCACCGGCGCGACACCGGAGCTGATCCCCGGCGCCGCCCTGCCGGTGATGGTGCTGCGTCTGGCCGAGCGGCGCCTGGCCCTGATCGTCGATGCCCTGCTCCAGGTGCGCGACTGCCTGATCAGCGACCCCATGAAGGGGGCCGACCGCTCGGTGATGGGCACCATCCTGCTCGATGGCGGCGAGGTCGCCTTCGTGCTCGACCCGGCGGTGCTGTTCGAGACTCAGCCATCCGGCGGCGCCGACGGCCCGGCCGCGGCGGCGGTGCGGAACGTCGCGCCGCCCGCGATCCGCACCATTCTGGTGGTCGACGATTCCGTGACCACGCGCACCCTTGAGAAGAGCATCCTCGAAGCCCAGGGCTTCCGCGTCCGCCTCGCGGTGGACGGCGTCGACGCCCTGGCCGAACTGCGCCAGAATCCGGTGGATCTGGTGATCAGCGATGTCGAGATGCCGCGCATGAACGGGCTGATGCTGCTGGAAACCATCAAGCAGGACGGCACGCTGCAAAAAATCCCGGTCATCCTGGTGACCTCCCACGACAACCCGGTGGATGTGCAGCGCGGGCTCGATCTGGGCGCCGACGCCTACATCGTCAAGCAACGATTTGACCAGCACGACCTATTGGACGCGATCGAGCAATTGTTATGAGATCTGGCAAAAAGAAAATCCGGGTGCTGATCGTCGAGGATTCGCTCGTGGTCCGGACCGCGCTCGAATACATCATCGAACGCCACCCGCGTCTCATGCTGGCCGGCAGCGCGACCAGCGGCGAACAGGCGCTGTCGATGCTGGAGCAGGTGGCGCCGGATGTCATCTCGATGGATATCCGCTTGCCGGGCATGGATGGCTTCGAGGCCACCCGGCGTGTCATGAGCGAGCGGCCGACGCCGATCGTGGTGATTTCCTCGGCGATCGAGGACGGCTCGCTGAACATCTCGATGAACGCGCTGCGCGCCGGCGCCCTGAGCGTGGTCGAAAAACCCGTCGGCACCAGCCACGAGGACTACGAGCGCATCGCCAACCACATCTGCACCCAGCTCGTGATCATGAGCGAGGTCCGGGTCGTCCGCCAGCGCTTCCAGACCCCGGCGATGGCGCGGGCGATCCCGGCTCAGGCCGGCGTTCCGGTGCCGGCACCGCCCCCAACCGGGGCGAACGGTCCATACCAGCTGCTGGGGCTGGTGGCGTCGACCGGCGGCCCGAACGCCCTGGTCAAGGTGCTGAGCGCACTGCCCGCCGATTTTCCCCTGCCCATCTGCGTGGTGCAGCATATCGGCGACGATTTCGTCGCCGGCTTCGCGTCGTGGCTGGACGGCGTGCTCCGGCTGCCGGTGAGTCTGGCCAAGGATGGCGAGGTGCCCCGGCCCGGACATATCTATGTCGCGCCCGCCCAGCACCATCTCCGGGTCGGCGCCAACCTGTTTCATCTGGGCCGGGACGCCCAGATCAGCCACCAGCGGCCCTCGGGAACGGTGCTGTTTTCCAGCATGGCCGCGAACTTCGGCCCGCGCGCGATCGGGGTGCTGCTCACCGGCATGGGCGATGACGGCGCCGCCGGTCTGCTGGCCATGCGCCAGGCCGGCGGCTTCACCATCGCCGAGGACGCCTCGACCGCGGTGGTGTATGGCATGCCGGCGGTGGCCGTGAATTCCGGCGCGGTGATGGCCGAGCTGCCGCTCGACGCGATCGGCGCCAAGGTGCTGCAATTGATCGACAGCCCGGTGAGGACGACATGACGGAGTCCCCCCCCCATCTGATGATCGTCGAGGATTCGCGGACCCAGGCGCTGCAATTGCTGTTTCTGCTCGAGGAGCAGGGCTGGTCCGCCGAGTGCTGCTATTCCGCCGAGGACGCGCTCGACCGCATCCGGGACCGCCTGCCCGACCTGATCGTGGTCGATTACCGCCTGCCGCGCATGAATGGCGACGAGTTCGCCCGCCAGATCAGAATGACCCTGCGGACCCGCGAGATTCCGCTGCTGATGCTGACCGACGCCGTGGGCTCCGAGACCGAACGGATGGGGCTGGAAAGCGGCGCCGACGCCTACGTGTCGAAATCCGCCGACACCGATGTGCTGCTGATGCGCATCAATACCCTGCTGCGCAAGCCCCCGCACCGGGGCAGCCTCGCCGGCTTCGAGTCCTCGCCCAAACGGTCGCGGGTGCTGATCGTCGACGACAGCCCGACCTATCTCGAATATTTGCGCGAACATCTGGAGCAGGATGGCTACGACGTCACCGCCGTCAATAAAAGCTCCGAAGTTCTGAAACTGGTCGAGCAGGAGGCCTTCGACTGTCTGGTGGTCGACCTGATCATGCCCGACATGAGCGGAACCGAACTCTGTCTCAAGCTCGACGCCCTCCGGCGCAAGCGCGACCGCTTGTTCCAGATCGTCATGCTCACCAGCCGGGAAACCAAGGACGACATGATGCGCGGCCTTGAGGCCGGCGCGGACGACTTCGTCGGCAAGTCGGGCGACATCGAAATCATCCGGGCACGCATCCGGGCCCTGCTGCGCCGCAAATCGCTGCACGACGAAAACCGGCGCATCATGGACGAGTTTCTCAGCAAGGAGCTGGAACTCGCCCAGACCCGGCGGGACGTCGAGATCGCCGAGGCCCGGGCCGCCCTGGTCGGGGAGCTGCATCGCGCCAACCGGGAGCTGGAGTCGGCCAACGCCACCCTGCGAAAAACCGAGTGCGAACTGACCGAGGCCAAGGAACTGGCCGAAAAGGCCAACCGCGCCAAATCGGACTTCCTGGCCCACATGAGCCACGAGATCCGCACCCCGATCAACGGCATCATCGGCATGAACGCGCTGATGCTGGCCACCAAGCTCGACCCCGACCAGCGGGAATGCGCCGAGGCGATCCGCGATTCCGCCAGTGTGCTGCGGACCATTCTCAACGATATTCTCGACATTTCGAAGCTGGAGGCTGGACAGGTCAATCTGGAAACCATTCCGTTCCGGGTCGACCGGGTGCTGGAGTCGGTGGTTCAGCTGATGGCCTCCAGGAGTCAGGAAAAGGGCATCGAAATCGTGCCCTATGTCGCGCCGCGGCTGCGCCAGTCCTTTCTCGGCGACCCGACGCGCTTGCGGCAGGTCTTCCTCAATCTGGTCGAGAACGCCATCAAGTTCACCAGCAGCGGCGGCGTCGTCATCGAGGTCGAGGCCGAACCGGGGGACGACGGGCAGGTCGACATGCGCTGCCGGGTCGTCGATACCGGCATCGGCATGACCGAGGCGACCGCCAGCCGCCTTTTTGAAAAATTCACCCAGGCCGACAGCTCGATCAATCGCCGGTTCGGCGGCACCGGCCTCGGGCTGGCCATCTGCCGGCAGCTCATCGAGCTGATGGGCGGGCGGATCGGCGCCACCGGGACCCCCGGACAGGGGAGCACCTTCTGGTTCAAGGTGCCGCTGAAACCGGCCGACACCAATGGCCCGGGCGCACTGCCCAAGACCACGCTGGCCGGCAAGCGCGCCTTGATCATCGATTGTTTCCCGGTCGGCCGCGAGATCATCGCCCGCCAACTGCGGGAGTTGGGCCTGTTCGTGTCGGCCCTGGCCCATCCGCTGCCCGATCTGGAGCGGGCCGTGACGGCCGGAGCGCCCTTCGACCTGGTCCTGATCGATCAGACCGTGCCCAACGAAGAGCGCTCCGTCATGGCGACGCAACTGCGTTTCCTGACCCCGACCGCCAACGCCAGGCTGCTGCTGCTGCTGCCCTTGGGGGCGCTGCGCGATCCGGTGCGGATGGCGGCGGGATTCGATGGCGTCGTCGTCAAGCCGGCGTCGTGCCAGGCGCTGCATGAAGCGCTGGCCAAGGCGCTGGGGCTGGAACCGGGACCGGACTCGGAGCCGGCCACCGAACCGGTCCCCGACGTGCCGGCGAGCATCGCCCCCGATCAGCCGGAACCGGCCGGAACCGGCAAGCGCGTTCTGCTCGCCGAGGACAATGTCATCAACCAGCGGGTCGCCGTGCTGATGCTGACCAAGCACGGCTATGACGTCGATATCGCCAACAACGGCAGGGAAGCCGTCGAACGGGTGGTGTCGGACGACTATCACATGGTGCTGATGGACGTGCAGATGCCCGACATGGACGGTCTGGAGGCGACCCGGCGGATTCGCGCGCTGGGCGGGGAAAAGGCGCGGATTCCGATCGTCGCCATGACCGCGAACGCCTTCACGGGCATCGAGGGCGAATATGCCGCCGCGGGCATGAACGATTACATCGCCAAACCCATCGATCCGCCGGTTTTCCTGGCCAAGGTCGCGGCCTGGACCCAGGTCGCGACCGGGCGGACGCAGGCGGCCGCCCAGCCCGCCCAATTCGACGACGGCATCCTGTGCGGCATGCAGGCCAATCTCTCGCCTGAGAAATTCAGGGAGATGATGGAGGAATTCATCGGCGATTCGACCGGCCGGATCGAGCGCATGCGCGCCGCCGCCGCCGCCGGCGATCTCAGCGCCCTGGCCCAGGATGCCCATGATCTGATCACCACCTCGGGCTATTTCGGCCGCTCCAGGCTGCCCGAACTCGGCCGGGCGGTTCACACCGCCTGCAAGGCCGGAGCGCTCGACGAGGCGAGGCTGCGCTTCGCCGAGGTCGAAGAGGTCGCGGATACTGTCTTGAGCGCGGTCAGGGCGCGGGTTTTTTCCGGGGATGCCGTTGGTCCGCAGGAGGGGTGAGCCATGATCACGCTGTGCCAGTTTGCGCCGGTGCCGGGTTGGGAGGTCAACGCCAGTCCGTTCTGCCTGAAGGTCGAAACCTATCTGCGCTGCGCCGGCCTGCCCTTTCGCGCCGAGGCGACGCTGCCGATGAAGGCGCCCAAGGGGAAGCTGCCCTTCATCATCGATGAGGACGGCCGCCGGATTCCCGACAGCGGACAGATCGTCGCCCACCTTGAAGCCACCCGCGGCGCGCTCCTGGACGGCGGCCTGTCCCAAGAGCAGCGCGCCCGCGGCCATCTGATTCGCCGGACCTGCGAGGAGAGCCTGTATTTCGTCCTGCTCTACAGCCGCTGGTTCGACGAAGATGGCTGGCGACTCGTCAAGCCGGCCTATTTCCACGATCTTCCGGCGCCGCTCCGTTTGATTTTACCGGACTTGATCCGCCGGAGACTGCGGCGGGACGCGCTCGGGCAGGGCTTGTTGCGCCACAGCCGCGATGAAATCTACGCTCTCGGCTGTGCGGACCTTGATGCCCTGGCGGCGGCCCTGGGCGACCGCGCCTTCTTCGTGGCCGACCGGCCGTCGTCGGCGGATGTCTGCGCGTATGCCTTTCTGGCCAACATCCTGAAAGCCCCCCTGCGCAATCCCTTGAGGGACCGCGCGAAGAGTCATGAGCGGCTGGCGTCTTTCGTCTCGCACATCGACCAGCATCTGAAGCAGATGCAAGAATAGTTTTAAGCTCCACAAGAAATATCTACGATCGCACCAAACGATCCCGCGCGCGCCGGACTCATCACGCGTCGGGTTTGCGAGCCGGGCGCGGCGGCGTTTCCAGCCCCCAGCGCGCCGAAAGCGGCGCTATAGAGCGCCTCATACGTAGTATTACGGACAGCACCCCCGGCGGCGCCGGGATACAGACGCGCAACACCATGAACAGACATGGCTTTTCAACGCTGTCCTCAAGATGGCAGTCACTGTCCGCGCCCGCCCTGATGGGGTGCGCTTGACTTGACATATTTGCGAGGCAGGTCGTAGACTGGATTGGTGTTGAGGCTACGTTTCGCTTTCCAGTGAAGGAACAGGATTTTGGCTTCCATTGACGCCCCACCCGGCCTTAAGGAATTGGAGGAACGGGTTCTGCGGGCGAAGCAACTCTCCTTGCAGGGGGGCTGGAATGCTCCGCCGCCGCCTGCAGAAGATGCTCACAACAAGGGAATGCTGTCCCTCGCCCTTCGTCTCGGCACGGAGATATTGGCTGCTTTGATCGTCGGCACCTTCGGTGGCGTTATGCTCGACAGCTGGCTGGGCACGAAGCCCGGCTTTCTGATCGTCGGGCTGATCGTCGGCATCGGCGGCGGCGTGGCCAACATATATCGCGCTGTGGGTGGTTATGGCTACGCCATCGGCTACCGGGACGCGCAGGAAGACTCAGACCACCGGCAAAACGCGACAGCCGTGCCGCCAGCCGGTCCCAACGCTTCGGAGCACAAAGGCGAAGCCTAGTGTCGAAGCAGAATAACAAGCGAGGATGACCGTGGATCCGCTTCATCAGTTCAGCATCAAGCCAATTTTTACTGTCGTCATTGGCGGTACGGACGTATCGTTCAGCAATTCGTCCTTGTCGATGATGGCGGTTGTTCTCATTGTCTTTTCTCTCATGACCTTCAGCGTGAAGAGTAAGAGCTTGGTGCCCGGGCGCTGGCAGTCCCTGGCCGAGATTTTTTACGAATTCATCTCGCGCATGGTCAGGGACAATGCCGGGCACGATGCCAAGCCGTTCTTTCCCTTCGTGATCACGCTGTTCATGTTCATTCTCTGCGGCAATCTGCTGGGCATGGTTCCGGGCGCGTTCACCTTCACCAGCCACATCGTCGTGACCTTCTCGATGGCGATCTTCGTCTTCTCGATGGTGACGCTGCTGGCCATCGTGAAGCACGGCATCAAGTTCCTCACCTTTTTCATGCCTCATGGCGTGCCGCTGTGGATGGCGCCCTTGCTGGTTCCGATCGAGATCGTCTCGTACCTGTCCCGCCCGATCAGCCTCTCGGTTCGTTTGTTCGCCAACATGATGGCGGGCCACACGATGCTGAAGGTGTTCGCCGGCTTCACCATCATGATGATGGGCTCGGGGACGGCGCTGGGATACGCGGCCGGGGTGGTTCCGGTGGTCATCAACGTCGCGCTGATCGGTTTCGAGATCGGTGTCGCGCTGCTGCAAGCCTACGTTTTCACGATCCTGACCTGCCTCTACATCAAGGACGCCCTTGAACTGCACTAGGCGCCGGGCAGACTCAAAATCCATGGACTGAAATACGGGCGCGCCAGCTTCGGAGCACAGTTTCGGCGGCGCGCGTGGGAGACGACGAAATGAATATCATATTCGGGGTGGCGGACTATCTTTCACGGAGCCGCCTGATCAGGACGCTGGCGCTGGTGGCGCTGGTGTTGGCGGTGACGACCGTTGGCGCGCTGGCCAGCGGCGGTGGCGAGCATGGCGGCAACGCCGGGTTGCCGCAGCTCAACCCCAGCACCATGATGACGCAGATTTTCTGGCTGATCGTCAGCTTTCTGGTGCTCTACTTCATGCTGTTCGGCGTCGCGCTGCCCCGGATCGAGGAAGTGCTGAACACCCGTGAGAGCCGAATCTCCTGGGACATCACCAAGGCCGACGAGATCCGCAACGAGTCGAACGCCGTTCTCGCCTCGACCGAGCGCATGCTCTCCCGCACCCAGGCCCAGGCCAGGGAGATCATCTCCCGGACCAGCAGTCAGGGGCAGGCCTCCGGCAAGTTGCTGATGGACCGGTTCGACCGCGAACTGACCCGCAGCACCCGCGAGGCCGAAGGCCGAATTCTCGCCGCCAAGAACGCGGCGCTCGGTGAACTGGACAAGACGGCGACCGACCTTGCGCTTCAAGTCGCCTCGCGCCTCGCGGCGGTCGAGATCGACCGCCCCCAAGTCGCCGAAGCGGTCAAGGTCGCGATCAAGCAACGGAACTGACACCAAGTTCCGACACGGTAGAGGTTTCGGCGAGCGCGGCCTGGGGGTCGCGCTCGTTTTTTTTGTTCCGGGTCCGTCAAATCAGCCCCCCCTTCATATACATCGCGCGCGCCGGCACCGGCCGGGACTGCGGTCGCGGACCACGACACGGGGCCAGAAGTTGCCGGGGGCCAGGAGTTGCCGGGCGGCATTTTGCCTCATTCGCCAAGACCGGCCGGAAGCACCATTGCCGGACGGCTCACCCGCCAGTATCTTCGGCCACCCTCTTGCGGAAGGCGAAGACGATGAGACGTTTGCTTATCCTGCTTGGCGCGCCGGCTGCCATTCTGTTTGCCACGACCGCGCCCGCCTTGGCCGACTGTCCGTTCGAGGAGGTCGCCGGGTGCGAGGCCTCGAGCTACCTGCTGCCGGACAGCGGCAGCCGTCGCCTGACCCAGCAAGAACAGGACCTGATCAGCGAGACCGACGGCGGCGACGATTCGCCCGGCGCCGCGCAGCGCCGCCTCGACCGATTGCGCTTGATGCGCAACGAGATTTATGCCCGCCACGGCTATATCTTTCAGGACCGAAAGCTTCAGGCCTATTTCGACACCAAGAACTGGTATCACCGCGTCAGCCGCGATGTGAAACTGAATAATACCGAGCAATACAATGTCGATGCTCTGAAGCGGATCGAGACCCGGTAGAAGAGCCCCCACCAAGCCGGGCCGGATCGCGGGTCCCTCTTTAACCTGACGCGGGGCAGCCATGAAATCGGCCGGATCGGCTCTGGAACATTTCGTCGCGGTATCGCTGGATCGAGGCCACTCGCGCGCCGAAATCGAGGCCGCACTGACCGCCGCCGGCTGGCCGATGGCTCAAATCCGCAGCTCGCTGGCCGCATATGCCGACCTGCCCTTTCCGGTGCCGGTGCCCAAACCGAAGCCATCGCTGTCGTCCCGCGAGGCGTTTCTGTATCTGGTCTTGTTCAGCACACTGTATTTCGGCGCGCTGAACCTCGGCAGCACCCTGTTTTCCTTGATTAATTGGAGTCTGCCCGCCCCCCTGGACCCGGCATACTATCCCTGGAGATGGGATGAACTGCGCTGGTCGACCTCGGTGGTGATCGTCACCCTGCCGGTGTTCCTTCTCCTGAGCCGCTACGTGGCGATCCAGGTTGCCAGGAACCCGAGTCTGCGGTTGTCCCCCGTCCGGCGGTGGCTGACCTATCTGACCTTGTTTCTGGCCTCGGTGGCCCTGCTCGGTGATGTCACGACACTGGTCTACGAAGTCCTGGGCGGCGACCTGACCATCCGCTTCGTGCTGAAAACGCTGGTGGTGGCGGTCATCGCCAGCATGGCCTTCAGCCACTATCTTCAGGACCTGCGCCGGGGGGAAGACCTATGACCACGGAGCGGCCGGACTCGTCGGCCTTGTGGGCCCTTGCGGTCACGCTGCTGGCGGTGGCTGCGGTCGCGGCGTCGCTTTGGGTCCACCCCCCCTCGGCGTATCGAACGGATCAGCTGGATCAGCGCCGAGGCTGGGATTTGCAGCACTTATCGACCCAGATCGGAGCTTATTGGCGATCCCATCGCGAGTTGCCGCCAACGCTCGATGTTCTGGTCGGGGATCAGAGGATCAATCCCCGGACGTTGCGAGACCCCGAGACCGGCGCGCCCCATCGCTACCGCATTCTGAGCAAAACCTCGTATCTGCTGTGCGCCGCGATCGCGCATCCCGACCAAATTCGTGAACAGCATAACTTGGCACTGGTAAACGATGAGGGTGACCAATCACTGGCGTGCTACAGATATATCGTCGCCCAGAACGGGCAATAACCTGGCACGTTGCGATCACCAGAGACAAAATGGCCGCGGAATCTCCAGTCATGTCACAGCACGGCGCGCCGCCGGGGCAAGAAGCGCCCAAATGCGGTTTGGACTCTGGCACCCCCCGCCCCCCGCCGCACGATGAAAATCACCACCTGATCCGAGTCTGGGATCTTGGGCTCAGACTGTTTCACTGGTCGTTGGTTGCAATCGTCGCCTTCATGATCATCAGCGGCTTCTTTCTCTATAAGACGTCGCTGGCTCTTCACGCGGCCGCTGGCTATGCCGTTATGGCATTGCTGACGTTTCGCGTGGTTTGGGGCGTTTTTGGCTCGGAGTTCAGCCGCTTCCGCAGCTTTCTGTTTCCCGTCGGCCACAGCGCCGCCTATCTGCGCGACCTCGTGCGCGGGCGACAGGACCACCATCTTGGCCACACCCCCTTGGCGGCACTGATGGTCTTCGCCCTGCTGGCGACCCTGACGGCGCTGTCGGTCAGCGGTGTGGTGGCGTTGGGCGGGGAGGAGCAGGAAGGCCCGCTTGGCCGCTTGGCCGGGATGGCGGCCGGGGACGAGGCCGCCATCCTTCATGCGCTGCTGGCATGGGGGCTGGTCGGGCTGGTCGCTGCCCACCTCATGGGCGTCGCCGTGTCCAGCCGGCTTGGCGAGCCCCGGTTGGTCCGCGCCATGCTCGACGGGCTGAAGCCGGCGTCGCGGGGCGCCGCCCCTCCAGCGTTGCGGCCGGGACAACCGGGGCGGGCGCTTGCGGCACTGCTGCTGTGCGCCGCCGCCGTGGCCGCGTTTCTGCTGTGGAGCGGGCGTTTGCCGCCGGTGCCGGCGCCCCCGGCGCTCGACCCGTCCTACCGCGGCGAATGCGGCGCCTGTCATTGCGCCTATTACCCGTCGCTGCTTCCGGCCGCCTCCTGGCACACGATGATGGCCGGACTGACCGACCATTTTGGCGAAGACGCGCGACTCGATCCGCCGCAAGCCGCCGCGATCGAAGCCTGGCTGCTCGCCCACGCCGCCGACGCCGCCGAGTCCGGCTCGGCTCGGCGTTTTCTCGAGGTGAACCCGGCCAAGCCGCTTCAGATCACCGCCGCTCCGCCCTGGCTCGAGCGCCATGGCCGGGTCGAAGCCGGGGTCTTCAAGCGGGTCAAGGGCGGGGCGGGAAATTGTACAGCTTGTCACGGTGATGCCGAGCGTGGACGATTCAGTTACCGAAAAATCCAGCTTCCAAGTGAGCATGCTCAATGACACGACCAACCACCCCAGTGGCAGCGGGCCTCGCCGTGCTCGCCGTGTTCCTGTCGTTTTCCAGCCGCGCCGCCGACGCCCCCTCGGACGCCCGGGGAGCCCTGCTCGCCGCGCTGGCGGTCGAGGCGAAGGCCGCCGACCCGGCCTTCAGCGGATTTTCAGCGGAGCGCGGCGCGGCCTTTTTCGCCAACAAATTCGCGACCGGCAAACCCGACACCCCGTCCTGCACGAGCTGCCATTCGACGGATCCGCGTCAGCCCGGCCAGACCCGCGCCGGAAAAGCGATCGCGGCGATGGCGGTTTCCGTGACCGCCAATCGGTTTTCGGACCCGGAGAAGGTCGCCAAGTGGTTCGAGCGCAATTGCAACGGCGTGATCGGCCGGACGTGCTCGGCAGGTGAAAAAGGGGACTTTTTGACGTTCATGAGCAGTCGCTAGGCGATGACCGGAAGGCATCGCCTCCACGCCCCGTGACTTAGACTCGGCACCATAAGAAATGAGATTTCCACCATGAGACGTATGACAGGTTCGATGGTCCTGGTTTTGGCCTTGTCTGTGGTTTGTCCGACAATGGCCGCAGCCGCGGACGAAGCGAAGACGCAATCGATTAGAGCCCTGGTAATCAAGGAGTGCGGCTCCTGCCACCTTCCCTACAAGCCCAAGTTTCTGCCCGGCGGCGCCTGGGAGAAGATCATGGCAAGTCTTAAGGACCATTATGGCGATGTGGTTTCCCTGCCCCCGGATGTCGCGGGAGCCATCTCGAAATTCTATGTGAGTGGTGGCAGTTGGGAGTCCTGGAAAGTCGCGCCGGGCCAGACCCTACCGCGCATCACCACGCAACCCTGGTGGAAGCGCGCGATGGGCGACCTGGATTTCAAGAAGCCCCGCATTCGCAGCCGGTCGAATTGCGGCGCCTGCCACACCAATGCCGATGCATATCTGGCGGTGCCCAAAGACGAATGACACCGACCAAGCCGATGATCTGGCCCCTGGTCAGATCATCGGCGAGGTCTGGAGTGGAAGCAGGTCAGTTTCCTTCCTGCTTCAAGACGTCCCGGGCGGCCTGAATCTTGTCAGCCTTGATCTCGGCGGCGCTCTTCTTGGTGATGACGACGAATCCACGGTAGAGCTTGGTGGTGGCGTCGATCTGATCCTCGGTGTTCAGGGATGACCACAAATCCTCCAGCGTCACCCACACCGGCTGGCCGGAACCGTCCTTCAAGCCACCTTCGGTGATGCCGTTCTTGTACCGCGCCGTGTCCATGATGAGCACGCGGTCGGTCTTGGGATCGTAAGTGGCGAGGGGCGAGTGGTGGCCGGATCCGGCCTGATTGAGCTTCCCGCGCAGATAATTGATGATCACCCGCGAGTTGGGATCAGACAAGGCGGCGGTGATGATCGTCTTGAATCCGTCGAAGCCCAGCTCGGGCGTCGCATGATGGGTCGTCGCCTTGACGAATTTATTGGTCGAAATCGCGGCGCCCAATTGATCAAGCGTCAGCCCCTCCATATTTATTTTATTCGGCGCCTTCACCGACAGGAAGCTTTTGCTGAAAATCGTATGCTGATTGATCGACAGGAACGGGAACCAGTCATCGACATAGTTTTCCCCAGGAATTCCCAGCGAATTCAGGGAAATCACCGTGCTGGCGACGCCGCAATAGGCCTGCGTCCGCTGAGATTCGTAGGACTCGAAGATATGAGCCACAGAACTCCAAATCTCCGGCCGCTCCGTGGCGCTTTCCAAAATCGCCTTTGACCGGAAGTCGTCAAAGGGAATCAGGTCTGAGGCGCGCGCGGGGCCTGTAATTATCCCAATAATCAGCGCGGATGCCAGGAGTGTTACCTTTTGAGCGCGCATCACACCTTACTCCTAAACGTTCTATCACTTGCATAGCCTATCATGGCCCGGATGGGGTGTCCAGACGACCGCAATCGCGATCGGCGGCCGCGCCGCCCGCGCGGCGCCCCATCAGCGAAAAACAGTATAAAGCCGCGTGGCTTACTTTTTCGGAGGACGCCAGCCCGCCGCCAGCGCCTCGGCTTCGGAACAGAACCAGCGCTCGCCTTTACTCTGATCGAGCTTTGTCTTCGAATACCACGGATCACCGGGAAGATGATAAACTCGCTCGCCCTTTTCGCTGATATTTCCCTTGATGACACAAGCGGACGGCACGCTGGCGGTGCTTTGAGCACCAGACGGGCTTCGAGAGCCACCCGGGAACATTACAAGATAAATTATGACCCCGATAACAGCAATGAGCAGGACGGCTCCCGGAATGACGAACCTTCTCATAATATACGGCCTGAGATACTCGTTCATGTCACCCACCGAGTGTTAAACACCAGCACCGCGGCTTGCGCACCATGAGCGAGCTTTAGCCGGATGCCGCTGCGATTGATGCCAACTTTAGCTATCAAACCAGATTCTCTTCACTCATAGTGCCAACGCGCGAATTGACTGTCAAGAGCTCTATCGGGTTTGCCCTTGACACGATTTCGCACCCTCGACACAATGTTGAGTGTAGATGACCAGCAGGCTGGACAAACCCTGATTAACCGCCAGTTTTTATCAACTGCTGAACAGGAGGTGCGCATGTTCTCATTCTTGAAAGCGATAGCCGGCGTTAAGGGTGAGCAGTTGGGTCAGGATATCGTCGAGGCGCTCGTTGCGCTCGACCCCGAATCCGCCAGCCAGGCTCAACTCGAGGAAATGGAAAAGGATCTCGACAGAGCCGGAGCCGTTATTCAAAAACTGCGCACCGACTATGACCGGGAGCTTCGCGAATACGACGCGATCAAGAAGCGTTACGATCAGTTGCTGGCCGCCGCCGAGATCATGCAGCGCAAGATCGAGGCCCCCGCCACCGCCGACAAGGCGGGGATCGAGGCCAGCCTGGCCAAGCTGCTTGAGCAGCTTGAGCAACTCCAGCCTGACGTTGGCGCCGAACAGAAGGATGTGGACGAGGTCAAGGCCTTGATCGAGCAGGCCCAGGCCGCCTACCGGGAAAAGGCCGAGGCCCTGACCAAGGCCAAGCAGGGTCTGGAGCGGGCCAAACGCGACATGCAGCGGGCCACCCAGGAACAGGAACGGGCCGCCGAGAAGGCCCAGCGCGCGGCCGAGGTCTCCGGGCTGCGCTCCGGCTCGGTCAGCGGCCTGACCGTGGCCACCGACGCCATGCAGCGCCGCGCCGATGAGGCTCGGGCCATCGCCGAAACGGCGAAGCTCAAAGCCGAAACCCTGACTTCGCTCGCCAACCCGAACACGACAGATGCCAACATCGCCGCGGCTCTGAAAGAGGCTCAGGGCGGCGGCGGCCAATCGGGCATCAGCATTTCAGAGCGGCTGGCCAAACTGAAGAAATAGCCCGGATACCGTGCTGCCGTGCTTGGGATGCCGGGCTTGGGATGAGCGTGGTTACAGGGCGCCCCCCGATTCGACCGGATCGGGGGGCGCTCTGGCCTTATTTCTTCGGCCCGCGCCAGCCCGCCGCCAGGGCTTCCGTCTCGGAGCAGAACCAGCGCTCGCCCTTGCCGGGGTCGACTTTTGTCCGCTCATAGAGGGCGTCGCCTGGGCTGTAATAGATCCGCTCGTCCTTTTCGCCAACATTCCCCTTGATCGCACACGCCGCGCTCGGAGAGCGCCAGCCGGCCGCCCGGGCTTCCTTTTCCGAACAGAACCAGCGCTCGCCCCGGCTCGGGTCCAGTTTGGTCTTCGCATACCATTGGTCGCCGGGCAGATGATAAATGCGCTCGCCCTTCTCGTTTATGTTGCCCTTGACCGTACAGGCGGCGTTCGCCGGCGCAGCCGAATCCGGGGCGGCGGAGGCCGAAAAAGCCGCCAGTATGATAAGGGCCGAAAGAGCACGGGGCAGGGAAGTCATTGCGATGCCTCCAACAAAGTGATGCCAACCAGCGGCCCGGTCGATGGGACCGGCGTTTAACTCTGCCGGAATGCTACCTGATTTCCTCACCCGCCACCACGTGTCACGCGGCGCGGGCCGAAACGGCATGGCGCACGGGAAACCGCCTGCCTATAATCGGCTGGCGCCTGATCTGCGCGCCAAGACGTTTGACCCCGTGCCCCTCTCTCTTGTCGGCTTGACTCGAAGGACCTCCCGCCATGGCCCCGCCGGCTCTTCGTCCCGGACTTCTTGACATCGCGCCCTATGTCGGTGGCGAGACCCACGCGCCGGGGGCCGAACGGCTGATCCGGCTGGCCTCCAACGAGGGCGCGTTCGGCCCCAGCCCGAAAGCCGTGGCCGCCTATCGGGCGGCGGCGGACGAGATGCACCGCTATCCCGACGGCGGCAGCCGGACGCTGGTCGAAGCGCTGGCCCGGCATCACGGCGTCGATCCCAAGCTGATCGTCTGCGGCAACGGCTCCGACGAAATTCTGCACCTGCTGGCTCTCGCCTACGCCGGGCCGGGCGACGAGGTGCTGTACAGCGCTCACGGCTTTCTGGTTTACCCGATCGCCGCCCGCAGCGTCGGCGCGGTGCCGGTGGCGGTGCCCGAGCGCGCCCTGACCGCCGATGTCGACGCCCTGCTGGCGGCGGTGACGCCGCGCACCCGCATACTCTACCTCGCCAATCCCAACAACCCGACCGGCTCCTACCTCTCCGAGTCGGAATTGCGCCGGCTCCATGCCGGCCTGCCCGACTCCGTGCTGCTGGTGATCGACGCCGCCTATGCCGAGTTCGCCGACGCCGCCGACTACAGCGCCGGCCAGGAGATGGCCACCGGCTTCGCCAATGTCGTGATGACCCGGACCTTCTCCAAGGTCTACGCCCTCGGCGGACTGCGGCTGGGCTGGGCGGTGTGCCCGCCGGCCATCGCCGACGCCCTGCACCGGATTCGCGGCCCCTTCAACATCAACAGCGCCGCCCAGGCCGCCGGAGTCGCCGCCCTCGACGATACCGTGTTCGTCGGCGCGGCGGTGCGCCACAATCATCAGGCCCGGCAGTGGTTCGCCGACCGCCTCGGCGCGCTGGGCCTTGTCGTTCATCCCAGCCAGGCCAACTTCGTCCTGGTGTCGTTCGCCGGCTGGGGCGATCCCGAGTCGGTGCGTCAGTTTCTCAAGGCGCGCGGCATTCTGGTACGCCAGATGAGCGCTTACGGCCTGCCCGCATGCCTGCGCATCACCATCGGCCGCTCCGACGAGCTGAGCGCGGTGCTGGATGCGCTGACGGCCTACCCAAGGTGATGCCCCCCATGACCGAGCCCCTTTTCGAACGCGTGGCCCTGATCGGCATCGGCCTGATCGGCTCGTCGCTGGCGCTGGCGATCCGTCACCACCGGCTGGCCCGCCGGGTGGTCTGTGCCGACCGCGACCCCGAGCATGTCCGGCTGGCCCTGGACCTCGGGCTGGTCGATGAGGCCAGCACCGACCTCGCGGCCATGCTGGCCGGCGCGGATCTGGTGGTGCTGTGCACGCCGGTCGGCAGCTTCGGGACCTTGGCCGGCGACATCGCGCCGCTGCTGGCCCCGGGCGCCACGGTTTCCGACGTTGGTTCGGTCAAGGAGCTGGTGCTGCGCGAGGTGGCGCCGAAGCTGCCGGCGGGGGTGCATCTGGTCCCCGCCCATCCCATCGCCGGCACCGAACATTCCGGCCCCAAGGCCGGGCAGGTCGAGCTGTTCCAGGGTCGCTGGTGCATCCTGACCCCGCCCGAGGGCACCGACCCGCAGGCCGTAAGCAAGGTCCGCGCCCTGTGGGAAGGGGTGGGCTCGATGGTCGAGATCATGGAAGCCTCCCACCACGACCGGGTGCTGGCCATCACCTCGCACCTGCCGCATCTGATCGCCTACACCATCGTCGACACCGCGGTCGGGCTCGAGGATTCCACCCAGTCGGAGGTGATCAAGTTCTCGGCCAGCGGCTTTCGCGACTTCACCCGCATCGCCGCCTCGGACCCGGTGATGTGGCGCGACATCTTCCTCAACAATCGCGAGGCGGTGCTCGACATCCTTCAGCGCTTCACCGAGGACCTGACCCGCCTGCAACGGGCGATCCGGCGCGGCGAAGGCGACACCCTGCAAGAGCTGTTCACCCGGACGCGCCGCATCCGCCGCAGCATCATCGACGCCAAGCAGGCTTAGCAGAGAAACTGGCGGGGGCTCCACTTGACCAGGGCGCCCCCAAGCGACGAGGAAAACAATGGATAATGGATTGAAGTGCCCACAGTGCAATTCTGAACACGTTTATCAGGATGGCAGCTTGTGGATTTGCCCGGAATGCGCGCACGAATGGAACCCCCAGGCCGCCCCAGGCGATGCCGGTTCCGAAGCTGCGCAGGAACAGGGTGTCCGGGACGCCAACGGCAACGCGCTCGCCGATGGCGACTCGGTGACCGTGATCAAAGACTTGAAGGTCAAGGGCTCGTCATTGGTTGTCAAAGGCGGGACCAAGGTGAAGAACATCCGCCTGGTGGATGGAGCCGACGGCCACAACATTTCCTGCAAGATCGACGGCATCGGCGCGATGAATTTGAAGTCGGAGTTTGTCAAGAAAGCGTAGGGCGAGTGGGGGGGGCTAAGCATCCAGGGCTCTGCCCTGGACCCGCCAAAGGCCGGCGGCCTTTGGAAACCGGTTATTCTTCGTGGTCGCTGTTCTCCAGCGTTACGAATTCATCGAAATTGGCGATGAACAGGTCGACCAGCGCCGGGTCGAACTGCCGGCCGCGCTCGCCCTGAATGTATTCCAGCACCTGATCCGACGGCCAGCGCCGCTTGTAGGGCCGGTCGTTGGACACGGCGTCGAACACATCGACCAGACCGACGATCCGGCCGAGCATGTTGATCTCTTCGCCCCGGAGACCATGGGGGTAGCCCGAGCCGTCCCAGCGCTCGTGATGCTGAAGGCAAACCTGGGCGGCGGTGTTGAGCAGCCGCCGCTTCGAGCCCTTGAGGATGTTGTAGCCGATGGTGGTGTGCGCCTTGACGCAGGCATATTCCTCGGTGGTCAGCCGCCCCGGTTTGTTGAGCAGGGCGTCGGGAATGCCGACCTTGCCGAGATCGTGCATCGGCGCCACCAACCGCAGCACTTCCAGGTCCGGATCCGACAGCCCGAGCTTCAGGCCGAGCAGATGCGCGCTCTTGCCGACCCGGGCGGTGTGACGGCTGGTATCGACCGAGCGGGTTTCCACGACATCGGACAGGGTCTGGACGATCTCGGTGCTGGTTTCCGAAAGCTCGCGGTTGAGGCAGGCATTGTCGAAGGCGAAGCCAAGAGTGGCGGCGAACACCCGCAGCAGCCGAACGTCGATTTCCTCGAAGGGCTGGGGCGACTCGATATAAACCAGTTGCTCGGTACCGGTGGCGGTGTGGAACACGCCGACGAACTCGCGCTCGGCGACCACGCAGGTCCGCTCGCGGCCGATCTCGGCCAGCCGGGTGCGCAACCGGGCCGGCAACACGGACTCAGAACGCACGCCCAGCAGCTCGGAGAACTCGCCCAGCCCGGCGAGAAACTCCAACCCCTCGGGACAGCGGCTGGCGGCGAAACCCGAGACCATCACCGGCAGCGAGCCGTCGCCGGGCAAACCGCCCTGGCCATGGCTGAGCAGCACCGCGATCTGGGCCAGCGCTCCGGTGGCGAAGCGAGGCATCGACTGATGCTCGAACAGCGTGCCCGAGGCGCCGATGATCCGCTCCAGCCCCCGGCGGTTGAGTTCGAGATTGCGGATATCGCGATAGGCCCGCAGCGCCGACATCATCACCGTGTAAAGCTTCTGGGCGGTCAGCTCGGTCTTTTCGCGGTAATCGTTGATGTCGAATTCCTCGACCACCTGCCGTTCCGGCGCGTAACCGGGCTGGCCGGTGCGCAGGATGATCCGGACATTGGCGTTGCCCAGCTCCTGGCGGATGTACCGCACCACCTCGAGCCCGGCATGATCGGACTCCATCACGACATCAAGCAGCAGCACCGCGATTTCGGGATGATCGCGCATCTGGGTCCGGGTTTCGGCGGCGGTCCAGGCGCTGAGGAATTCCAGGGGACGGCCGGCGAAGGCGAACTCCTTCAGCAGCATCTTGGTCACGGCATGAACCTCGGGCTCGTCGTCGGCGATCAGCACCCGCCAGGGCCTGAGACCGACGACCGGCGCCGTCACCGCGGATTTACCCCGGCTGGGAAACAGCAACGGCTTGCCCTTGGGAGAACTCTCAGGCTGCTCCGCCATGACGCGCCTCCCCCTCTCCGGCGGCGGACGGTTTCCCCGGGGTGTTGGCGGTCCGCGCACCGAAGGGCAGACGGATGGTCACCGTCATGCCCCTGCCGGGCGCGGAATCGCAACGGATGTGTCCGCCCAGTGTCTGCGTGACCAGATTGTACACCACATGCATACCGAGACCGCTGCCCCCTTGTCCCATCCGCGTCGTGAAGAAGGGTTCGAATATCTTTTCAAGCTGGTCGGGGGCCATGCCCCTGCCGTTGTCGGCATAAATCATTACCAGAACCGCGTTGTCCACCTTGACATGCACATCAATTAGGCCGTCGTCGCGGCCGTCAAAGCCGTGGACCAGGGAGTTTTCCACCAGATTCGTTAAGATTTGCGATAGCACTCCGGGGTCGCCGGTGAAAACCAGCTCCTCGGGACAATCGACGGCGATGGCGTGGCGGGTCTTCTTGAGCTTCGGCCGCAGGCTGGTCAGAACCTCCTCGATATAGCCGCGAACGTTGAACGGCCGCCGCTGTTCGGCCGACTGGTCGACCGCCACCAGCTTGAAACTGCGGACCAGCGCGGCGGCGCGCCGCAGGTTGGAGAGCAGCGAGGCGCAGGATTCGCGGGCGCTTTCCAAATACTCCTCGAAATCCTCGTGCGTGACGGTGCCGGCCTGATAGCCCTGCTGAAGCTTCAGGGTCTTCTGGTCGAGGAACGAGGCGACGCTGACCCCGAGCCCGACCGGGGTGTTGACCTCATGGGCGACCCCGGCGACCAGCCGCCCCAGCGCCGCCATTTTCTCGGAGCGCATCAGTTCGGCCTGGGCGGCCTGCCGGTCCGAAATATCGACCACGGTGCCGACGAAGCGCACCGCCCGGCCCTGGGCATCGCGCATCGCCTCGCCGGTGTCCTCGATCCAGCAATAGGCACCGTCCTTGCCCTTGAGGCGGTACTGGGCGCGGAACGCGGCGGTGATGCCGGCGAGATGGCGCCGGGCGCGCACCCGCAATTCCGCCCGGTCGTCGGGGTGAACCAGATCGTTGAAGGCGGCGTCGGTCATGGCCAGATCGCCGGGGGCGTAGCCAAGCCGGGCCGGCAGCTCGGGCGACCACCAGCGGCTGCGGGCGACCAGATCGATGTCCCAAACACTGGCGTGGGTGGCGGCCAGCGCCAGCTTGAGGCGCTCCTCGCTCTGGCGCAGCGCGTCCTCGCCCTGGCGGCGGTCGGAGATGTCGAGATAGGTCAGCAGGTAGCCGGCCTCGGAGCGGCCGTAGCTGCGCACCTCGAGAATCCGGCCGTCATCGAGACGCAATTCATAGCCCTGGATGGTCGGCTGGACGATCCGCGTCAGCCGCTCGGCGACCAGCTGGCTGGTTTCGCCCGGCCCGTAGCGGCCGAGTTCGGCCAGATGGCGGATCAGGTGGGGCAGGTAGCGCCGCTCCTCGACCTCGGCCTCGCTCAACCCCCACAGCTCGAGCAGGCGGCGGTTGTAGAGGATTAGGCGCAGATCCTCGCCGAACATCATCAGGCCGTTGGGCATGGCCTCGATGGCGGCGCGCAGCTGGGCCGACTTTCTGGCGGCCTCGGCCTCGGCGGCCTTGCGCTCGGTGATGTCGGAGCCGATGCCGCGATAGCCCCGGAAAATGCCGTTGTCGTAAAAGGACGGCTTGCCCGACAGCAGGATATGCCGGGCGGCGCCGTTGCAGTCGTGGATGGTGATCTCAAGGCCGCGAAAGGCCTCGCGGCCGGTCATCACCCGGAAGTGCGCCTGCCAGATTTCCCGCGCCGCCGCGATCTGGCGCGGCCCCGCCACGTCCCACTGGGTGCGGCCGAGCACCGAAGCCGGCTCCAGCCCGGTGATTTCGAAGAAGCGCTCCGAGATATAGGTGAATTCGAAGCTGGAATTGGTCTCCCAGAACCAGTCGGAGGCGGACTCGGCGATGTCCTGGAACCGGCGCTGGTTGGACTGGAGCACCATCACGGTGATCCACAGCGCCAGGGTCAGCCCGACCCCGAGCACCAGCACCACGATCTGCTGACCGCTGCGGGTGGCGGCGTCGAAG
Organism: uncultured Rhodospirillales bacterium; assembly: GCA_903856295.1. Classification (GTDB taxonomy): domain Bacteria; phylum Pseudomonadota; class Alphaproteobacteria; order Azospirillales; family Azospirillaceae; genus BOG-933. The sequence goes on from CAIOBP010000205.1 coordinate 46,831, forward strand.
GCGGCCCCCGAGGCGGTGCGCACCACCCAGGTGCGTCCGGCGACGGTCAGGGCTTTGTCGTGGGTGAAGGAGGGTTCGGCGGTCAGTTCCAGCCCCTCGGGCGCCGCTTCGCCGGCCTGACGCGGCGCCTGGGCGGGCAGGGCGGCCAGCGGCGACCCGCCATCGAGCAGCGCGACCGACAGCGGCAGCGGCAAGCGCGCCTGGGCGGCGGCGACCAGCGCCGGCAGGTTGACGGTGGCGGTGACCCAGCCCTTGAGCCCGACGTGCCGGACGGCGAGCGCGGGAGAATCGGCCGCGCGGAATACCGGCAGCACCAGCGCCGCCTCGGGGCCGCCCGCCGCCAGAACCGCCCCGCCCTGATCACGAGCCCGTTCGGCCGCCGCGCGCCAGTCCGGCCCGGCGCCCTCCGGCACCTCGCCCGCCGCGCCGGCGGCGACGAACCGCACCCGGCCGGTGCCGCCGCCATCATGGCCGGCCGCACTCAGCCGAACGATCTCGGTGGCGACGCCTTCGGCCAGCCCGGCGGCGAGGCTTTCGCTTTCCAGAAGAAACAAATCATGGGCGCGGCTTTCCTCGCCCCGCCAAGCCAGCGACCACGCCACCAGGCTCAAAGCCATCGCCGCGACGAACACCAGGCTGGGAATCACTGCCAGTATCGATGCGGCCACTTTGCCCGGTAGCGCCATCAACCCCGTCCCAAGCCCGAGAGACCCGCCGCCCCGGTTCGAACCAGCGGACGCGCGGCGCAAATGTCAGGCTAACATTTCGCCATCCGGGATTGAACAAAAACACCCATTGATGCACTGCAAAAAGCAAAGCGCGACAAACGCTCAGTCATTCTGCGGCGAGGGGGGCCGGGGCTCCAAGATCAAACCGCCTCGCCAGTCATCGCCGTGCTCGACACGCCCCCCTCTCACGGCCGCAGCAGGCCGATCAGGTCGTGAACCTCGGCGAGGTTTTTCGCGGCGATTTCGCCGGCCCGTTCGGCGCCGCGCCGCATGATGCGATCGAGTTCGCCGATGTCGCCGAGCAGGCGGTTCATTTCGGCGTTGATCGGGGCCAGCCGGGCCACCGCCACCTCGACCAGCGCCACCTTGAAGGCCGAGAACTGCTGGCCGGCGAAGCGGCTCAGGGTTTCGGCCCGGCTCTCGCCGGCCAGCGCGGCGTAGATGGTCACCAGATTGTCGGCCTCGGGCCGGGTTTCCAGTTCGACCAGGGCGCCGGGCAGCGGCTCGGGATCGGTCTTGGCCTTGCGGATCTTGAGGGCGATGGTGTCGGGATCGTCGGTCATGTTGATCCGCGAATAATCGGACTCGTCGGACTTGCTCATCTTCTTGGAGCCGTCGCGCAACGACATCACCCGCGTCGCCTCGCCGAGAATCAGCGGTTCGGGCAGCGGGAAGGTCTCCTTGCCATAGGCGCGGTTGAAGGCGCCGGCAATGTCGCGGGCCAACTCCAGATGCTGCTTCTGATCCTCGCCCACCGGCACGTGAGTCGCCTTGTAGAGCAGAATGTCGGCGGCCATCAGCACCGGATAGCCATACAGCCCGAGCCCGGCATTGTCGCGGTGCTTGCCCGCCTTCTCCTTGAACTGGGTCATGCGGTTGAGCCAGCCGAGCGGCGTGTGGCACGAGAGAATCCAGCCCAGCTCCGAATGGCCGCTGACGCCGCTCTGGGCGAACAGCACGCAGCGCTCGGGGTCGACTCCGGCGGCGATGTAGGCGGCGATGATCTCGCGGGTGCTGCGGCGCAGCTTCTCCGGGTCCTGGGGCACGGTGATGGCGTGGAGATCGACGGCGCAAAAGATGCACTCGTACTGATCCTGCAAGGCCACCCAGTTGCGCAGCGCGCCGAGATAGTTGCCGAGATGCAATTGGCTGGTCGGCTGCATGCCGGAGAAAATACGGTTCACGGCGGAAAATCCTCACTGTCGGATGGGCGCGCCGCTTTATCGCCCCGGGCGCGGCACGGGTCAAGCAACGCCGTTGCCGGACGGGGGTGAGCGGCGCGCCCCGCCGCAGTCCGCTCTTGACGCCATCGCCATGCCGGTGATTTGTGGAGCCGTGCTTGAGGGAGGATATCCGGTGACGGCAGCCCTGGCGGCTTTGGCGGCCGCGCTCGATCGTGGAGAGAAGGCGGCGCTGGCCGGAGCGCTGGCCCGGCTGGAGCGCGACCCCGACGGCGCGGCAACTCTGGCGCTGCTCGATGCCGCGTGGCAGGCGCCGCAAGCCGAGGTGATCGGGCTGACCGGCCCGCCCGGCGTCGGCAAATCGACCCTGACCGGGGCGCTGATCGCCGAATACCGGCGGCGCGGCCGGCGGGTGGCGGTGATCGCGGTCGACCCGTCCTCCCGGCGCAGCGGCGGCGCCTTGCTCGGCGACCGGGTGCGTCTGGCCACCGACCCCGAAGACACCGGCATCTTCGTGCGCTCGATGGCGGCGCGCGACCGGCTGGGCGGCCTGGCCGGCCTGACCATCGCCGCCATGGTGCTGATGCGCGCGCTTTACGATATTGTGTTGATCGAGACCGTGGGAGTCGGGCAGTCGGAAACCGAGATATCCGCCGCCGCCGACACCGTGGTCTTTTGCGTTCAGCCCGGCTCGGGCGATTCCCTGCAATTCATGAAGGCCGGGATCGTCGAGATTCCCCACATCGTGGTCGTGACCAAGGCCGACATGGGCGCCGTGGCCTCCCGCGCGCTCACCGACGTTGCCGGCGCCCTCGGCATGGCCGAGGATGAAAGCGGTTGGCGGGTGCCGGTGCTGGCGCTGTCGGCGCTCAACCGCGACGGGGTGACGGCGCTGGTCGATACCCTGGCCATCCGCGCCAGTTTTCTCGGCGACAAGGGCCGGCTCGCCGCCCAGCGCCACGCCCAGGCCGGCGAATGGCTGATCGGTGCCGTGCGCGAACGCTTCGGCCGCGAGGGCCTGAAGCGCGCCGGCCACCTGCGTCTGCCGCCCGGAGAACCACCGTTCGGACGACTGCACGACATCATGCGCGCGCTATAGCGCGCACGTCAGATCCGCTCTAGCCGGCGAGTTCGCGCGCGCGCCGGGTCGCGGCGGCAACGGCGCGGTCGAGCAGCGGCTGGAGACCGTCGTCGGCCATCAGCACCTTCAGCGCCGCCTCGGTGGTGCCGCCGGGACTGGTGACGTTGCGGCGCAGGGTGGCGGCGGGCTCGATCGAGCGGTGGGCCAGCTCCCCCGAACCGGCGACGGTGGCGCGGGCGAGGCGCATGGCCAGCTCTTCGGACAATCCCGCCTTGACCCCGGCGGCGGCCAGCGCCTCGATCAGCAGGAAGACATAGGCCGGGCCACTGCCGGAAACGGCGGTGACCGGATCGATCAGCGCCTCATCCTCGACCCACGCGACATCGCCGACCGCGCGCAGCAGCATCTCGCAGGCCTCGCGCTGCTCGCCGGTGACGGCGGTGTTGGCGCAGGCGACGGTGATGCCGCGCCCGACCGCGGCCGGAGTGTTGGGCATGGCGCGGACGACGGCGGCGGCCGGCGCCAATTGCTGCTCGAACCAGCCGATCGGCTTGCCGGCGGCGATGCTGAGAAACACGGTGCCCGGCCCGACGAAGCGCCGGTACTCGGGCACCACCCCGCCCAGCACCTGGGGCTTGACCGCGAACACCACGACATCGGGATAGAGCCGCGACGGCAGGGCGTCGGCCCCGGCGCAGCGCAGCAACCGTTCATGACCAGCGGTGGCGCCAAGATCGTGGGGTTCTACCACCACCACCCGCGCCACCGACGCCGCGCCGAGCCAGCCCTCGAGCAGGGCGCCGCCCATCTTGCCGCAGCCGACCAGGAGCAGAGTGCGCGACACCGGGCTCATGCCTCGCCGACGGTGTCGAGCAGAGCCGCCGAAACCGCCTCGGCCGGGGTCTTGCCGCCCCAGATTACGAACTGGAACGCCGGATAAAACCGTTCGCACTCGGACAGCGCGATCTCGACCAGATCCTCGAGTTGCTCGACGCTGGCGCCGTTGGGGCCGCGCAGCAGCGTCGTCTGGCGGAACATCGGCGTCTGCTCCTCGGCGCAGACGTCGAAATGCCCGAGCCACATCCGGGTATTGACCTCGGCCAGCAGCTCGTGAACCACGGCGCGGCGGTGAGACTGCACCTTCATGTCGAACTGGCAGGAGAACTGCATGGCGCTAAGGTCTTGCTGCCACACGAAATAGAGCCGGTAATCGCACCAGCGGCCGCCGATCTCCACCACCATCTCGTCGTCGCTGGCGCGGTCGAACGGCCATTCGTTGGCGGCGACGATTTCCTCGACGATATCGAGCGGATTGTGTGTCGCCTTCGCGGTTTCCTGCGCCGCTATCGACATGCGCATGCTCCCCAAACCGATATGTTAAGGACCGATATGTTGTGGCCAACGCTCGCGCGATCACGCCCGGAAGGACGGTGCCAGATGGCCCCGGACCGCGCAACAGGATTTAGCGAATTGCCGCAAAACCTTAGCAAGCTCAGCATATTAGGCGCTTTTGGCCGCGGACGGCGCCGCCGCGAGCCGCGCCTCGAGCGCCGCCACCCGTTCGGTCAACGCTTCCTGCTCGAGCCGGGCCTTGACCGCGATTTCCCTCATCGCCTCGAATTCCTCGCGGCCGACCACATCCATCTGGCCGAGAACGCGTTCGAATTGCTGGCGGATTTGTGCCTCGACCTCGCCGCGCAGCCCGCTGAGCGCACCCAGCGCCCCCCCGGCCACTTTCGCCAAATCGTCGAGAAGCCTGTTTTCAACCTGCATCGGCCCAGCATCCTCATATCGCCCGCGCGAGTATGGCGGCATCACGCCGCTGTTGCAACGACCATGTCCCCGGAGGCCGGTGGCGGCTGGATTGCGCGAGGCTCAAACAGGGTCTACCGCCCCTCGCGCCGCCACGCCATGGCCAGGGCGCCCAGGGTCAGGAGCAGCAGCAACGGCGCCGGCAGCAGCGGCGTTTCGTGACTGCCGGTGACCGTGGTGGCGCCGTTGGCGGTCAGGCCGAGCCAGCCCGGACCGCGACTGTCCCGGCCGGGCGCCGGACGGCGGATGTCCGGCGGCGCGCCATCGGCCAGCCAGTGCACGGCGCCGCCGGTGGAGGCGGTGACCGGCGCCAGCCGTTCGGGGGTGGTGCGCAGATCGGCGAATTCCGGGCCGCCGCCGCCTTCGACCAGCACCACCGCCTGCCGCTCGCCATCGCTCAGCCGGTAGAGGCCGGGGGCACCGGCCGGAGCTTCGGCGCGGGCGATGCCGTCCGGGTCTTCGCGCAGGCTCAGGGTCTGGCTTTCGCCCGAGGGGCCGGTCAGGGTCACCGGCCGGTCCGAGGGCCGGAGGCTGCGCCGTTCGATCTTCAGGCGATCGCCCCCGGCGCGGCCGCGCAATTCGTCCTCCTCCAGCTCGGGCTCCTTCATCAACCAATGGGCGAGCCGGCGCAGCAGCTCGGCCTGGGGACCGCCACCCTCGAAGCCGCGCGACCACAGCCAGATCTGATCCGAAGCCAGCTGGGCGACCCGGCCCTGGCCGACCCGGTCGAGGATCAGCAACGGCCGCCCCCCGGCGCCGGTCATCACCACCGCGCCATGACCGACCGCGAGATCGGCCTGCCGCAGCCAGCGCCCCCAGGCCGGGGCGCCGGGAGCCGCCAGCCCGCCGGTGACCGGATGCCGCCGGCCGAGATCGGTCACAGCCGGCGAAAAGGGCTGTTCCAGCGCCGGACCGGTCGGGCGTCCGGGCAGCACCTCGCCCAGCGGCGAGCCGGGCACGCCCAGCGGATCGCCGAGCCCGGCCCCGCCCACTTCAAGCAGCGCCCCGCCCTTGCGCACGAACTCGGCGATCGACTCGAGATAATAGGGTGGCAGCACGCCGCGCTGGCGGTAGCGGTCGAAGATGATCAGGTCGAACTCGCGCAGCTTGACTTCGAACAGCTCGCGAATCGGAAACGGAATCAACGACAACTCGCGGATCGGCGTGCCATCCTGCTTGTCGGGCGGACGCAAAATGGTGAAATGGACCAGATCCACCGCCGGGTCGGATTTCAGCACATTGCGCCAGATGCGCTCGCCGGGATAGGGCTCGCCCGAGACCAGCAGCACCTTGAGCCGGTCGCGCACGGCGCTGATCGCCACCCCGGCGCGGTTGTTGACCAGGGAGAGTTCGCGCGGCGCCGGCTCGACCGCCAGCTCGAGCACGGTCTGGCCGCCATGGGAGGGGGTGATCCGCACCGGCACCTCCTCGCCCACCGGCACCGTCACCACCCGCTCCGGCCCGCCATCCTCGCGGATGGTGACGCGGGCTTCGGGGGTCTGGGGCCGCGGCAGGTCGGCGACCCGGAAGGTCACGGTGGCCGGCTTGCCGACCAGCCCGTAGGAGGGCGCGGACACGATCTCGAGCCGCCGGTCGGCCTCGTCATGGTCGCCGGTCAGCAGCGTGTGCACCGGCCCGAAGGCCCGCGCCGAGGGGGGATCGGCCGGAACGTCGTGAACCTGACCATCGGTGAGCAAGATCGCCCCGGCCCGCTGGCGCGGCGGCACATCGGCGAAGGCCTTCTCAAGGGCCGCGAACAGCCGGGTCTCGCCGCCATGCCCGCCCTCGGAGCGCACCACCCGCACCTCAAGATCGGCAAAAGCCTCCAGCCGCCGCCGCAACCCGGCCAGCGCCTGTTCGGCCCGGGGAGCGCGCTGGCCCAGGGACTGGCTCGGCGACTGGTCGAGCACGATCACCGCCGTATCCTTCACCGGCTCGCGGCGTTCGCTGACCCACGCGGGGTTGAGCAACCCGGCCGCCAGCACCGCCAGCGCCGCCAGCCGCCAGCCGGCGCCGCCGGCCCGGCGGACCAGCCCATAGCCGGCCACCAGCGCCGCCAGACCGAGCGCCGCCGTCAGCAGCGGCCAAGGCAGCAGAGGCGCGAACGAGAGTGCGTGTCCGCCGATCATCGCCCCAGCCTTTCCAAAATCGCCGGCACATGGACCTGATCGGCCTTGTAATTGCCGGTCAGCGCGTAAATCACCAAATTGACGCCAAAACGATACGCCATCTCGCGCTGACGCTCACCGCCGGGCATGGCGTGGAGCGGCAGTCCCTGCCGGTCGGTCGCCCAGGCTCCGGCCCAGTCGTTGCCGCCGAGAATCACCGGGGACACGCCGTCGAGCCGCGCCTCGCGGCCGGCTTCGACCCAGATTTCACCGCTGCCGGCGCGGCCGGGAAACTCGCCGAGCAGATAGAACGAGCGGGTCAGCACGTGGCTGGATGGCACCGGGGTCAGCGCCGGCAGCTCCAAACCGTCGGTGAGCGCGCGCAGGGATTCGGGGTCCGGGCCGTCGAACAGAATAATGCCGCCCTGGCGCAGATACCCGGCCACCCGCCGCGCCGCGCCAGTGGAGAGCGGCGCCGCCCCGGCCGGCACCGGCCAGTAGAGCAGGGGAAACACCGCCAGCTCGTCGCGCTCGGCCGACACCGCCGCCACCCCGCCGATATCGACGGCGGTGCGCCGGATCAGCACCTGGGCCAGCCCTTCCAGCCCGGCGCGGCTGGTGTCGTCAAGCGCCGCGTCGCCCGAAACCACATAGGCGAGCCAAGTCCGCGCCGCCGCCTCGGCGGTGACATCCGGCCCGGCGGCCTGGGCCGGAGCGCAGGCCAGCGACAGCGCCAAAGCCAGCGCGCCGGTCAGCCGGCCAAGCAAACCACCCAGACGGAGCCGGCCAAGCAAGCCGCGCAGGCGGGGCCGGCCGAGCAAGCCACGCAGGCGGAGCCGGCCGAGCAAGCCACGCAGGCGCAGGCCGATCAGCATGTCGGCGAGCAGCAACACCAGCACGGCGAGCAGCAGCGCCGGTTCGAGATCGGTTTCGCCGGCACCGTCGGTGTAGGCGCCGACGCTCACGCCGGGGGAGGGCACCAGCGGTTTCAGGCTGGCGCCGGGGATGCCGAGATTGAGAGCGCGGCGCAATTCCGGGCCGCCATAGAAGCCCGGCGGCTGGCTGGGACCGGCAACCGCGTCCTTGAAGCCGGCGGCGGCGACCGGCCGCGCCGTGACCGGCGGCTCGCCGAGCCGGCCCTGCCCGTCGAGGGTCTCCAGCGGCCGCAACGCGCCGTCCTTTCCCTCGCCGCTCACGCCGGCACTGAGCGCGACCAACCGGCGCAGCAGATCGATGTACAACCCCGAAAGCGCGAGGTTCGACCATTCCGGCCCGGCGGTGGTGTGAATCAGCACGATGCTGCCCTGGCCCCGGCGCTCGCCCGAGACCAGCGGCGTGCCGTCGGCCAGCCGCGCCCAGCCGCGGGCTGCGGTTTCGGGGCCGGGCTCGGCCAGCACCTGCCGGCTCACCGTCACCTCGGGCGGCACCGCCAGTCCGGCGAACGGCCCGCCGGCATCGAACGGCGCCAGCGCCGCCGGTTTTTCCCAGGTCAGCGCCCCGCCCATCACCCGGCCGCCGGGCCGCAGCCGCACCGGCAGCAAAGTGTCGGGCGCCAGGGCCAGTTTCGGCCCGGCGAAGCGCAGCAGCAGGCCACCCTTTTCCACCCACTCGCCCAGCGCCGCGATTTCCGGCCCGTCGAGCGCCCCGACATCGGCCAGCACCAGCACCGCCTGCTCGCCGGCCAGCAACTCGGCGAGGGTGCCCCGGCGGACCTCGGCGAAAGGCGCCAGCGCCTGCTCGAGATAATGAAGATCGCTGAGCAGGGGCTGGGCCGCGGTCTCGCCCCGGCCGCTGACCAGCCCGACCGGCCGCCGCCGCCAGCGCTCGTCGAGCAGCACGGTCGCCCCGGCACCGGGCTCGCCCTCGATGACCGCGCGCACCGCCTGATTGCGCAACTCGACCGGCAGCTCGAACAACGCCCGCGCGGTGAGCGCGCCGGGGGCGAAGCGCGCGGCCTCCCGCGCCAGCACCCGGCCATCGCCGGCCAGCAGCCGAAGCGTCGCCCGCTGTTCCCCGGCGCCGGCGGCCCGCACCAGCGGGATGGCCAGAGCGGCGCTGTCGGTCGCCGGAGGCAACGCCAGCAGCGGCGAGCGAACGGGGAGAACCAGGTCAAGGGAGCCATCGGAGCGCCGGAACCAATCGGTCAGCGCCGCCGAACCGCCATCGGCCAGCCCGTCGCCGAGCCAGACGCCGTCATGGGCGCCGGGCAGGGCCAAAGCCTGAAGCGCCGACAGCGCCGCCCGCCGGTCGCCCGCCCAGGGCTTGGGCTCCAGCCCCTGAAGCAGACGCCGCGCCTCGGCGGCGGCCACCGGCCCGGCAACCAGCGGCGGCGCGGCGGTGGTCGCGAGCACCAGCGGCCGGTTTTCCCGCTCGGCGCGGGTCAGCAGCGCCGCGAGCAACCCCAGGCGCTGGGACCAGCCGGGCGCGGCCGCCCAGCCATCGTCGATCACCAGCACCAGCGGTCCGGTGCCGGGCAGCGCCGCCACCGGACGCCAGAGCGGTCCGGCCAGCGCCACGATCACCAGCGCGGCGATCAACAGGCGCAGCACCAGCAGCCAGAGCGGCGTGCGGGCGGGGGTTTCCTCTGACACCGCGAGATCCCGCAGCAGCATCAGCGCCGGAAAGCGCACCAGCCTGGGCGCGGGCGGGGTCAGACGCACCAGCCACCACACCGCCGGCAACAGCAGGGCACCGCCGAGAATCCAGGGTGAGGCGAAGGCGAGCGGACCCAAGGTCAGCATGGCGAAAAACCGAGTGGCGGCGGGACACTCTCTATTAACCCAGCCAGCGGAGAGGGCCAACCTCTTGTTCCCGGCGGCGGGATCGACGACACTCCCCGGCGATGTCCACGCCGCCCGCCCCTTCGTCCGATCCGGTCCGCCGCATCGCCCTCCCCGACCAGGAGGCGACGGAGCGGCTCGCCGCCGCCCTGGCGCCGCTGCTGCGGCCGGGCGATGTACTGGCGCTGGGCGGCGATCTCGGGGCCGGCAAGACCACCCTGGCGCGGGCGCTGATCCGCACCCTGACCGCCGCCCCCGAAGAGGAGGTGCCGAGCCCGACCTTCACCCTGGTCCAGAGCTACGACGCTCCGGCGGGGCCGGTCTGGCACTTCGATCTCTACCGCCTCTCCGGCCCCGAGGAGATGCTCGAACTCGGCTGGGACGAGGCGCTGGCCACCGCCATCGTGCTGGTGGAATGGCCGGACCGGCTGGGGCGCCTGCTGCCGGCGGGCCGACTCGACCTGACCCTCACCGCCACCGGCCCCGAGTCCCGCGAGGCCGCGCTCGGCGGCGGCGCCGGCTGGGCGGCGCGCCTCGACGAGCTTGCCCGATGACCCTGCCCCCCTGCGACGATCCCGCGCGGCTTGCCGCCTTCCTGGCCCCGCTCGGACTGGCCGGAGCACCGCGCCGGCCGCTGACCGGCGACGCCTCGAGCCGGCGCTATCAGCGACTCGAGCTCGAGGGCCGGCCGCCGCTGATCCTGATGCAGGCGCCCGACCCGGCCCGCGAGTTGCTGCCCTTCGCCGACATCGCCGGCCGGCTGGCGCCGCTCGGGCTGTCGGTGCCGGAGATCGTGGCCATGGACACCGCCTCGGGCCTGCTGCTGCTCGAGGATTTCGGCGACCGCACCTTCACCGCCGCCCTCGACCGGGGCGACGATCCGGCGCCGCTCTACCGCCTCGCCACCGAGCTGCTGATCACCCTGCATCGCAGCGCCGTCGATCTCGCCGGGCTGCCGGTGTTCGACGGCGCCGCCTTCCTCGCCCAGGTGCTGCTGCTGCCCGAGATGGTGTTTCCCGCCGGCCCGGCCTGCCGGCAGGAGTTCGAGTCGGCATGGCAGGCGGTGATGCCGCTGGCCCTGGCCGGGCCAAGCTCGCTGCTGCTGCGCGACTACCACGCCGGCAACCTGATGCATCTGCCCGAGCGGCCGGGGGTGCGCGCCTGCGGCCTGCTGGATTTTCAGGATGCCGGCGCCGGCCCGGCGGCCTACGACCTGATTTCGCTGATCGAGGACGCGCGGCGCGATCTGCCCGCCGGGCTGGGCGAGGCGCTCGTCTCCCAGTATTTCAATGCCTTCCCAGAACTCGACCGCCCGGCGTTCCGCACCGCCGCCCATGTGCTGGCGGCGATCCGCCATACGCGGGTGATCGCGGTGTTCCTGCGCCTCGCCCGCACCGGCAAACCGGGCTATCTTCAGCATCTGCCGCGCCTGTGGCGCTATCTCGACCACCATCTCACGCGGCCGGAACTGGCGCCGGTCGCCGGATGGTTCGCCCGCCACCTGCCGCCGGACCGCCGCGACACACTCATAACGGAGCCGAAATGATGACCGGAAGCCCCGTTCCCACCCATGCCATGGTGCTGGCCGCCGGGCTTGGCCTGCGCATGCGGCCGCTGACCCTGACCTGCCCGAAACCGCTGCTGACAGTGGCCGGCATCACCCTGCTCGACCACGCCCTCGACCGGCTGGCGGCGGCCGGGGTCGGGACCGCCGTCGTCAATTATTGTTATCTTGGCGAAATGATTGCGGCGCACCTTGCGGGCCGCCCGGAGCCCCGCCTCATCCTCTCGCCCGAACCCGAGCCGCTGGAAACCGGCGGTGGCATCAAGCGCGCCCTGCCCCATCTCGGCGATGCGCCCTTTGTTTCGGCCAATGCCGACATTCTGTGGCTCGACGGCGCGGTGCCGGCGGTGCGGCGGCTGGCCGAGGCCTGGGAGTCCGCGCAGATGGACGCGCTGCTGCTGATGATGCCGGTGGAGCGCGCCCACGGCTATCACGGCAAGGGCGATTTCGAGCTGGCGGCGGATGGCCGGCTGGTTCGCCCGGCCAAGGGCGCCAGCGCGCCGCTGGTGTTCTCCGGGGTGCAGATCATCTCGCCGCGCCTGTTCGACAACACCCCCGAAGGGCCGTTCTCGACCAATCTGGTCTGGGACCACGCCCTGCCGGCCGGGCGGCTGCGCGGCCTCGTCCATGATGGCGAATGGTTCCACGTCGGCACCCCCGAGGCGCTCCAGGCCACCAATGATTGGTTCGACAGCCATGGCGAAGGTTTACACGATTCCGGCCGGCTTCTCGTTCGTCGATGAGCTTGCTTCGGGCATCCTGGATCGTTTCGGAACCGACCCGATAGCCCTGGCCGGAGTGACGGTGCTGCTGCCGACCCGGCGCGCCTGCCGCTCCCTGCGCGAGGCCTTTCTGCGCCAAACCCACGGCCAGCCCCTGCTCTTGCCGGCGATGGCGCCGCTGGGCGATCTCGACGCCGAGGAGCTGGGGCTGTCGCTGGAGGAGCTTCCCGCCCTGGCCGGCACCCTCGATCTGCCGCCGGCGGTCAACGATCTGCGGCGGCGCCTGCTGCTGACCCGGATCATTCTCCGCGCCCCCGATCTCGCCGCCACCGCGCCCCAGGCGGTGCGGCTGGCCGCCGATCTCACCCACCTGCTCGATCAGGTCGAGACCGAGGGGCTGAGCTTCGAGCGCCTCGCCGGGCTGGTGCCCGCGGATTACGCCAACCACTGGCAGGTGACTCTGGGCTTCCTCTCGATCCTCACCGAGCTGTGGCCGGCGATTCTGGAGGAGGAGGGCGCGATCGACGCCGCCGCCCGCCGCAACCGGGTGCTGGAGGCCCAGGCCGCCGCCTGGACGGCCCTGCCGCCTTCCGGTCCGGTGATCGCCGCCGGCTCGACCGGCTCGATTCCGGCCACCGGGGCGCTGCTGGCGGTGATCGCCGGGCTGCCCCAGGGCATGCTGGTGCTGCCCGCCCTCGACACCAGCACCGATGCGCTGGGCTGGGAGGCGATTCGCGCCGATGAAACCCACCCCCAGCACACGCTCGCCCGCCTGCTGGAGCGCCTGTCGATGGACCGTGCCGAGGTCGCGCCTTGGCGTCCGGGCCTGCGCCCCGAGCGCGCCGCCCGCGCCCGCCTGCTCGCCGAGGTGCTGCGTCCGGCCGCGACCACCGAAGAATGGCGCGCCCTCGGCGGCTTCGACGACTCGGCGCTCGCCGGCCTGACCCGCATCGACTGCCCGACCGCCCAGGACGAGGCCGAGCTGGTGGCGCTGCTGCTGCGCCACGCCCTGGAAACCCCGGAACGCCGGGCGGCGCTGGTCACACCCGACCGCACCCTGGCCCGCCGGGTAGCCACCGCCCTCACGCGCTGGGGCATTCTGGTCAACGACTCGGGTGGGCAGCCGCTGGCCGACACCGCCGCCGGCAGCTTTCTCAATCTGTGCGCCGGAGCGCTGGAAAGCCGCTTCGATCCGGTGGCGCTGCTGGCGCTGTACAAGCACCCCTTGTCCGCCGCCGGAAGCTCGCCCTACGGCTGCCGGGCCTTTGCCCGCGCCCTGGAACGGGCGGTGCTGCGCGGCCCGCGCCCGGCGCCGGGGCTGGAGGGGCTGCGGGCGGCGCTGGCCCTGCTGCCCGAGCAGGCCGGTCGCGAGGAGCTGGTTGCCGGACTCGAGCGGCTGGCCGAAGCCGCCGCCTGCTTTCCGGAAGCGCGGGAGGGCGCTGGCGTGCCGGAGGCGCGGAAGGGCGCTGGCGTGCCGGAGGCGCGTGAAGGCGCTGGCGTGCCGTTCGCCGAGTTGCTGCGCGGGCACATCGCCTTTGCCGAAGCGATGGCGCGCACCGGGGACACGCCGGGCGCCGAGCGCCTATGGCGGCATGATGACGGCGAAACGGCAGCGGCGCTGGTCAACGATCTGCTGATCGCCGCCCGCGACTTCCCCGAGGTGCCGGTGCGCGACTATCCCGGCCTGTTCGAGGCGCTGATGAAGGGACGGGTGGTGCGGCCGCGCTTCGGCCGGCATCCCCGGCTGGCGATTCTCGGCCCCCTCGAGGCCCGGCTTCAGCATGTCGACCTGATGGTGCTGTCGGGGCTCAACGAGGGCTCGTGGCCGGCGGAACCGGCCGCCGACCCGTGGCTGTCGCGGCCGATGCGCAAGGCGTTCGGGCTGCCGGCGCCCGAACGCCAGATCGGGCTTTCGGCCCATGATTTCGCCCAGGCCGCCACCGCCCCCGAGGTGGTGCTGACCCGCGCCGAGCGGGTGGAGGGCGCGCCGACCGTGCCCTCGCGCTGGCTCTCCCGCCTCGACACCGTGCTCAAGGCGCTGGGGCTGGAGCACAAAATCGACCAGGAGGCCGTGCAGTGGCTGGCCTGGACCCGCGCCCTCGACGAACCCGCCGCCGTCGCTCCGGTGGCGCCGCCCGAGCCCCGGCCACCGCTGGCCGCCCGGCCGCGCAAGCTGTCGGTGACCGAAATCGAGACCTGGATGCGCGACCCCTACGCCATCTATGCCCGCCACGTGCTGAAGCTGCGCCCGCTCGACCCGATCGCCGCCGACCCCGGAGCCGCCGAACGCGGCCAGTTCATCCATCAGGCGCTCGACGGCTTCGTCCGGGAGTGGCCGCTCGCCCTACCCGCCGACGCGGTGGAGCGGTTGCTCGAACACGGCCGCGCCGCCTTTGGCGATCTGCTGGCCCGGCCGGAAGTCTGGGCCTTCTGGTGGCCGCGCTTCGAGCGCGTCGCCCGCTGGTTTGTCGCCACCGAACGCGGCCGCCGCCCGACCATCCGCTACGAGGCCAGCGAGGTGTCGGGGCGGATCGAGTTCGACGGCCGCGCCGGGCCGTTCATCCTCACCGCCAAGGCCGACCGCATCGACCGCCTGCCCGACGGCCGGCTGGTGATCATCGATTACAAGACCGGCACCGTGCCCAGCGCCACCGACATCGCGCTCGGCTTCTCGCCGCAATTGCCGCTGGAGGCGGCTTTGGCCGAGTCCGGCGGCTTCGACGGCATCGCGGCCGCGAAAGTCGCGGCTCTGGCCTTCTGGCGCCTCTCCGGCGGCGAGCCGGCCGGCGAGGAAAAACCGGTGAAGGGTGACGCCATGGATTTGGCCCGCCAAGCCCATGGCGGCCTGGAAGCGCTGATCTGGGCCTTCGACGACCCCGAAACCCCGTACCGCGCCTGTCCGCGGCCCCGTCACGCCCCGCGCTTCGCCGACTACGCCCAACTCGCCCGCGTCCAGGAATGGTCCGCCGACGGCGGCCCCGCCGAGTAACGGGGTCTGGGGCCCGCGGCCCCAGTGGGGTCCAGGGGCAAAGCCCCTTGGTCGCCGAAGG
>CAIOBP010000206.1 GCA_903856295.1 uncultured Rhodospirillales bacterium
AAGCGGCAGGTCGGCGCCGAGGGATGGTCTCTCCGGTCTCACCAAGGGATAAATGATGGGAGGCCGGCGTCCGGCGTCAGGGGCAGGCAGCTACTTCAACGCGAGTTCTAACCCACGAGTCGCAGCGACGGGCCCAAAAAAGGCGCCATGTTCTAACAAAAATCCCCGTTTTTCCAGCGCCAACCACATCGAGTCGGCCGTTGCAATCCCTGATATCCTGCTTCGAAGCCTCCCGGACTGTACCATTGGAGAGCGATACGGTACAGTGCCTCAGACATATTAACCGATGTTTAGCCTGAGCACCGTGGCGCTCAGGTCTCCCGAGGGGAGGCATGGCTTGACCACCCCCGCGCCGACCTTGGGAAGTGCCATTGGGAAACGCCATTGGGAAACGCCATTGGGAAACGCCATTGGGAAACGGTTGACAGCGGTCATCGGTTTGCCATAGCCTCGTGACGATCATTGCGGCCGCTTGGTCGGTACCGCTGTGCCAGTTCGCGAGTTTCGCGCACTGGCGTTTTTTTGTGGCAAAGGGTATGGTTCGCGCATGTTCGAGGGCTTGACCGGACGGCTGGGAGACATTTTCGACCGCCTGCGCAAACGCGCGGCGCTGTCGGAGGATGATGTCAGCGCCGTGCTTCGCGAGGTGCGGATCGCCCTGCTCGAGGCCGATGTCGCTTTGCCGGTGGTCAAGACCTTCGTCAGCACCGTCCGGGAACGGGCGGTCGGCCAGGAGGTGCTGCGCTCGGTGACGCCGGGCCAGATGGTGATCAAGATCGTCCACGATCACCTCGTGGACATGCTGGGCGGCGAGAGCGAGGGGCTCAATCTCAACGCCGTGCCGCCGGTGCCGATTTTGATGGTCGGCCTTCAGGGCTCGGGCAAGACCACCACCACCGCCAAGATCGCGCTCCGGCTCAAGACCCGTGAGCGCAAGAAAGTCCTGATGGCCTCCCTCGACGTCCGGCGTCCGGCGGCGCAGGAGCAGTTGAAGGTTCTGGGCGAACAGGTCGATGTAGCCACGCTGCCGGTGGTGCCGGGACAGCAACCGGTGGAGATCGCGAAACGGGCGCTCCAGACCGCGCGGCTCGAAGGCTATGATGTGGTGCTGCTGGACACCGCCGGTCGTCTGGCCATCGACGATGAGTTGATGGCCGAGGTCGCGGCGGTTCGCGATGCCACTAAGCCGGTCGAGACCCTGCTGGTGGTCGACGCCATGACCGGCCAGGACGCGGTGAGCGTCGCCACCAATTTCGAGCAGCGGGTCGGGGTGACCGGCATCGTGCTGACCCGGATCGACGGTGACGCCCGGGGTGGCGCCGCGCTCTCGATGCGTCAGATCACCGGCAAACCGATCAAGCTGCTGGGTGTCGGTGAAAAAATCGATGCGCTGGAGGATTTTCATCCCGACCGCATCGCCGGGCGCATTCTCGGCATGGGCGACGTGGTCAGCCTGGTCGAGAAGGCCGCCGAGACCATCAATCAGGAAGAGGCGGAGAAGCTCGCCGCCAAGTTCCAGTCCGGTGGGTTCACCCTCGACGACATGGCGAATCAGTTCAAGCAGATCCGCAAGATGGGCGGCATGTCGGGCATCATGGGCATGCTGCCGGGTGTCAACAAGATCAAGAACCAGCTCAAGGACGCCAACATCGATGAAAAGATGTTGAAGCGCCAGGAAGCGATCATCTCCTCGATGACCAAGGCCGAGCGCGCCGATGTCCGCCTACTCAACGGCTCGCGCCGCCGCCGCATCGCCGCCGGGTCCGGCATGACGGTCCAGGACGTCAACCGCCTGCTCAAGCAGTACCAGGACATGCAGGGGATGATGAAAAAGATGAAGAAGCTCGGGCAGAAGGGGCTGGCGCGCGGCGGCATGCAAGCCTTGATGCCACGGGGGCTGGGAGGGCGCTGATGATCGACCACATCTCCATCGGCATCACCGATTTCGAGCGCGCCCGCGCCTTTTACGATGCGGCGCTGGCACCGCTTGGCTATAGCCGGTTGATGGAGTTTGACAACGCGGTCGGTTATGGCGAGCGGCGTCCCAGTTTCTGGATCGGCGTTCCCGAGCCCTCGCCCGACACTCCCGATGGGTATTCCCAGCCGGTTCCGGGTGTCCATGTCGCCTTCGTGGCCCGGGACCGGGCGGCGGTCGACGCGTTTTTTGCGGCAGCAATGGCTGCGGGCGGCCGTGATAATGGCGGCCCCGGCGTGCGTCCCCACTACCATCCCGACTACTACGCCGCCTTTGTCGTCGACCCCGACGGCAACCGCATCGAGGCGGTCTGTCACAAGTCTTTGGCGTAATCCTTTCAACATCATCTTAACCAAGGAAAGCACGAATCGCATGTCTCTGAAGATCAGGTTGGCCCGTGGCGGCGCCAAGAAGCGCCCGTTTTACAGCATCGTCATTGCCGACGCCCGGTCCCCCCGCGACGGCCGGTTCATCGAGAAGATCGGCACCTACAACCCGATGCTGGAGAAGGACCATCCCCAGCGCATCCAGATCAACGAAGAGCGCGCCAAGCATTGGCTGAGCGTCGGCGCCCAGGCGACCGATCGCGTGGCGCTGTTTTTCGGCCGCGCCGGCCTGATCGCCAAGACCGAGGTCTCGGAGACCCCCAAGAAGTCGGCACCCAAGGCCAAGGCCCAGGAGCGAGCCAAGCAGGAAGCGGCGTTGGCGGCCAAGGCGGCCCAGGGCTAAGCCGCGATGGCCGCCGGGGCGAGGGTCCGGGTCGGCGAGATCGTCGGCGTGCATGGCGTGCGCGGTCTGGTGCGGCTGAGGAGCTTCACCGAGGATCCGGCGGCGGTGACGTCCTACGGTCCGGTCGAGGACGAGCCAGGGCGGCGGCAGTTCGCCATTCGGCTCCAGTCCACGGTCAAGGGTGTGTGGATCGCGCGGGTCGAAGGTGTCGACACCCGCGAGGCCGCCGAGGCTCTGAAGGGCGTGGGGTTGTTCATCGACCGCGCCCGGCTGCCAGAGCCGGAGGAGGGCGAATTCTACCATGCCGACCTGATCGGGCTGCGGGCCGAGCGGGCGGGCACTGGCGGGGGGCTCGGTACGGTGCTGGCGGTGCATGATTTCGGCGCCGGCACCATGCTGGAACTGCAACCCCCTGAAGGGGGAACGGTGATGGTGCCGTTCACTCTGGCGGCGGTGCCGGTGGTGGATCTCGCCGGGGGGCGGCTGGTGGTGGAACCGCCGGAGGAAGTTATGGTGGAACCGCCGGAGGAAGTTATGGTGGAACCGCCGGAGGAAGTTATGGTGGAACCGCCGGAGGAAGTTGTGGTGGAACCGCCGGAGGAGAGGGCGTTGTGAGTGGTACCTGGACGGTGCGGGTGCTGACCCTGTTTCCGGAGATGTTTCCGGGGCCGCTTGGGGTCAGTCTGGCCGGAAAGGCGCTGGAAAACGGCGTTTGGGCGTTGGAAACGGTGGACATTCGCACTTTCGCGCGCGATAAACACCGTTCCGTCGACGACACGCCCTTCGGGGGCGGGCCGGGGATGGTGATGCGTCCGGATGTTCTCGACGCGGCGCTGACGGCGGTGGCCGGGGCGCCGGGGTCGCCAGGGCGGGGACGGGCAATTTACCTTTCGCCCCGTGGTCGGCTGATCGATCAGGCGCTGGTGCGGGACTTGGTGGCGGAGCGGGGGCTGACCCTGTTGTGCGGCCGCTATGAGGGGGTGGACGAGCGATTGCTCGAGGCCCACGCCCTTGAGGAAGTCAGTCTCGGCGACTTCGTGCTGTCGGGGGGCGAACCGGCGGCGTTGGCGTTGATCGACGCGTGCGTGCGGTTGTTGCCGGGAGTGATGGGCAACGCCGGAACCGCCGGCGAAGAGAGTTTCGAGGGGGGATTGCTGGAGTATCCCCATTATACCCGCCCCGCCTTGTGGACCGATGGTCAGGGGGGGGAGCGGGCGGTGCCGGAAGTTTTGCTTTCCGGTCACCACGAAAAGGTCAGGGCCTGGCGATTGGCCGAGGCGGAAGCGGTCACCCGGGTCAGACGGCCCGATCTGTGGCGGCCCTACGCCGAGGCCCACGAGGCCGAGTGGAATGCGCGGGAGGCGAAACGCCGCCGGCGACGGAAGAACAGGCTGGCGGACAAGTGTTCCGCCGAGACGGGTGAAGGACAGGTGTCATGAATTTGCTGCAAAAGTTCAATCAGGCCCAGGTCGAGAAGCTGACCGAAGGCAAGACGATCCCCGAGTTTTCACCGGGCGACACCGTCCGCGTCAACGTCAAGGTCATCGAAGGCACGCGTGAGCGCGTCCAGGCCTATGAGGGCGTGTGCATCGCCCGCAAGAACGCCGATTTCAATTCATCCTTCACCGTGCGCAAGATCAGCTACGGCGAAGGCGTCGAGCGCGTTTTCCCGCTCTACAGCCCGCGCATCGACAGCATCGAACTGGTGCGCAAGGGCGACGTTCGTCGCGCCAAGCTCTATTACCTGCGCGATCTGCGTGGCAAGTCCGCCCGCATCACCGAGCGCACCACGGGTCGTGGCATGAGCAAGTAAGGCTGAGAGCCGGTTTTATCGGCTTTTCAGGCTGGCAGGGTTTCGAGATTCAGGAGTGGAGGCGTCGGCGCGCCTCCACTTTCTGTTGTTGTCTCAGATCGATTCCCACCGATCTGTGTCGCGACTTGGTGCTGGTGTCGCTTGCCAGATTCGGCGACGCAGGCGTAGCGTGGGGCTTGCGGTCATTCCTGTTCGATACCGACGCTCAAGTGGCTCGCGACGGAGACATCCGCTGATGATGAAGGCCTTGTTTCTCCAACCGCCGTCACAGGGGGGGAACGACGGCGGCGCAAGGGCGCGCTATCAGGCGCGACGGGAAATCCGGTCATTTCGGTATCCGACATGGCTGGCCCAATCGGCCGCGCTGGTTCCGGGCAGCAAACTGGTCGACGCCACCCCGGCGCGCATCGGCATGGACACCATACTGCCCTTGGCAAAAGACTATGATCTGGTGGTGATGCACAGCTCCCAGGTCTCTTTTTCGAATGATGCCAAGGTGGCGGCCGCGCTCAAGGAGCAAAACCCCGCTCTCAAGATTGGGGTGGTTGGCGCCAGAGTCGCGGTGGACCCGGCCGGGAGTCTCGAGACGGCACCGGCGATCGATTTCGTCGGACGGAACGAGTTCGACTACACCATCAAGGATGTCGCCGAGGGGCGTGCCTTCAGAGATATTGATGGTCTTAGTTTTCGCAATGCCGAGGGAATTATCGTCCATAACGCCGAGCGCCCGGCGCTGGAGGATATGGATCGGTTGCCATTCGTCACGGAGCTTTATAGACGAGACCTTAAGATCGAAGATTATTTTGTTGGCCACCTGAGGCATCCCTATATTTCTTTTCATACCGGCCGTGGCTGCGAATCCCTGTGTTCATTCTGTTTGTTGCCCCAGACGGTTGGCGGGCACAAATACCGGGTACGCAGCGCCGATCATGTCGCGGAGGAGGTTGCTTATTGCCAGAAGGCCTTTCCTCAGGTGCGGGAGTATTTCTTCGAAGACGACACCTTTACCGATAATTTGCCCCGTGCCGAGGAAATCGCGCGCAGGCTCGGTAAGCTCGGTGTGACGTGGTCGTGCAATGCCAAGGCCAATGTGCCGTGCGACACTCTGAAGGTCATGAAAGACAATGGTCTGCGCCTGTTGGTGGTCGGTTACGAATCGAGTTGTTCGAAGATACTCCATAACATCCGCAAGGGAGTGCAGATTGACACCGCCAGGCACTTCACCAAGGATTGTCATAAACTCGGCATTCTAATTCACGGCACTTTTATTCTCGGTCTGCCTGGGGAGACCAGGGAGAGTATTCAGGAAACCATCCGTTTCGCCACCGAGATCAATCCTCACACCATTCAGGTCAGTCTGGCGACGCCCTATCCCGGAACCCGGCTTCATCGGGAGGCAACCGAGAACGGTTGGTTCGACACCGCCGATGCGGAGTTGACCGGTGAGCGTGGCGTTCACATCGCGCCACTGGGCTATCCGCACCTTGCACACAGCGAAATCTATGATTCGATAGAAACTTTCTATAAAAGCTTCTATCTTCGAGGCTCGAAAATCGGCTCGATCGTCTGGGACATGATTCGCACTTCCGGAATGACGAAGTGGCACCTGCGCGAGGGGGTCGGGTTCGCCCGGTTCCTGAGTGCTCCCAAATCAGCCTGCTGATGGTGTTTTTGGTGATGGGGGAAACGATGAGCGGCAAGAAAATCGCTGTGGTGCTTTCAGGGTGTGGTGTTTATGACGGTGCCGAAATCCACGAGTCGGTGCTGACTCTGCTGGCGATTTGCCGTCATGGCGCCGAGGCGGTGTGTTTCGCGCCCGACATCGAACAGCACCATGTCGTCAATCATCTGACCGGACAGGAGATGGCCGAGACTCGCAATGTGTTGCTCGAGTCCGCTCGAATCGCCCGTGGGCAGATTGCCGATCTTGCCAAGTTCAAGGCCACCGAGGTGAATGCGCTGGTGTTTCCCGGTGGATTCGGCGCCGCCAAGAACCTTTCCAGTTTCGCCTTCGATGGTTCGGGCGCCAGTGTTGACCCGTCTGTCGTGGCGGCGGTCACGTCGATGGTTGCGGCCGGAAAGCCGGTGGCGGCCTTGTGCATCGCCCCAGTTCTGCTGGCCAAGATACTCGGTGACGTTGAGGTGACCATCGGCCAGGATGCCGGCACCGCCACGGCCTTGGAGGCGATGGGGGCCCGGCACGTTCCCAGCCATCAGACCGAAATCGTGGTGGATCGCAAACGCAAAATCGTGACCGCCCCGTGCTATATGCTGGACTCGACCGTGGCCCAGATCGCCGATGGGGCCGACAATGCCATCAGGGCCGTGCTGGAGTTGATCGGCGTTTGATGTCCATTTCGTTTTCGGGTCGTTATGAGTGAGTGAGGCGCCGGATGGTCGATAGGAATGTGCCCATCACCTGGAGTAATGCCTTTGATACCGGCATTGAACTCATCGATGGTGAGCATAAGATGATTTTTTCCGCGCTGAAAGACGTTCACCTTGCGGTGGAAAACGATCTCGGGGAGCGGTTGATATCTCGGGTTATTCTTGTGCTGTGTAATTTCGTCAAGAGTCATTTTAAGAATGAAGAGAGGTTCATGCTCGAGATTGGCTATTCCGATCTTGAAAATCACCAGAACGATCATCAGCGCTATATCGAAAAGCTTGATGGTGTGCGGGATATGTTCAGCAAGGGTCAGAGCGTTCTTCAGCCTCTCTCAGAGATTTTTTCAGAGTACTTGAATGCTCATGTCCTGATTGAAGACGCCAAAATTGGTGATTTCGCCAAAGCCAACCCGTCGCACAAATATTGGTGACGACCGATTCGCCGCGGTCGGTTGCGCCGGGATAGCGCCCGGACCGTGGGCGCATCAGGGACGCAGCGGTGACCCGGCCGCGCGCGGCGCGGACACGTCCCGGCATTGTATTCAGAGTTGGTCACCGCTATAAACCTCATGGGCGAGTTGCCTTCCGATTCCTCCAACACCCATGGCCGCCATGCTCAATTACGCGTCTGCTCGAGTGAATATGGTCAATGGACAGATCACGCCAAATCGTGTCACCGACCCGGCTTTGATCGTCGCCCTCAACACCGTTCCGCGGGAATTGTATGTGCCGCAGAACGCGCAGGGTGTGGCGTATATCGATGAAGAAATTCCGCTGGGCAATGGTCGGTGGCTTCTCGAGCCCATGGTTCTCGCGCGGATGATGCAGAACGCTGAAATCACGCCGCGGGATGTGGTGCTTGATGTCGGCTGCGCCTGCGGTTATTCGACGGCCCTGCTGGCGAAACTTGCCAATACCGTTGTCGCTCTCGAGTCTGATGCCGGCCTCTTCGAGCAGGCGTCGAAAACTTTGGCGGCGCAAGCCACGGACACCGTCACCCTGGTCAATTGTCCGATGGCGGATGGCTACCAGTTCCGGGTTCCCTACGACGTTATTCTCGTCAACGGCGCGGTTTCCGAGGTCCCCACGGCCTTGTTCTCCCAGTTGGCCGAAGGCGGCCGTCTGGTCGCCGTGGTTGCCTATAATCATGATATTGTTCGGCTTGGTCAGGTCCGGCTTTATCGGAAGGTGGGGAACTCGGTGTCCAGCGTGGCGCTTTTTGAAACGGCGGCGGCGATTCTTCCTGGATTTGAGTTCAAACCCCGCTTTGTGTTTTGAGTGCCTCGCACCGGGTGCGCCACATCCTCGCTGGCCGCTGGTTTCTCGCGCGGTTGTGTGACTTCCATACACTGTATTTGGCACTAATTCGGCGCGATGCCACAGAGGGGTAGCGTTTCTTTCGGCGGCGATTTAGTCTGCCGAAAGGGAGCCAAGCCTCGGAATAGCCAGCAATGAGCGACAGCAAGTCCCAGCAAGAACCGTCGATGGAGGAGATTCTCGCCTCCATTCGTCGGATTATTTCCGAGGATGGCGACACTCCGGCGAAACCCGTTGAGGTGGCGGAGCCGCCACCCCCACCGCCGCCGCCCCCCCCACCGCCACCACCGCCTCCCAAGCCGACTCCGCCCCCCCCTCCACCGCCGCCGCCCCCACCTCCGCCGCCTCCACCGCCGCCGCCTGTCGAGGAGGAGGAGGAAGAGGAGATCGAGGAGGAAGAGGAAGACGTTTTCGAGCTGACCAATGTGCTCGACGACGAACCCGAGGATGATGATCCGTGGGGCGGGCGCTCCCTGGAGCCGCCGCCGCCACCACCGCCACCACCGCCCCGTCCGCGTTATCAGCCGCCGCCGCCGGTGGAGGATGACCGCTTGGTCTCCGACCGGCCGGCTGCCATGGCGACCGCTGCGTTTTCGTCGCTGGCTAACAGCCTTTCGGGCGAACGGTTCATCGGCTCCATGCCGATTACCGCGGGGGCCCGAACCGTCGAGGATGTGATTCGCGAGTTGCTGCGGCCGCTGTTGCGGGAATGGCTTGACGAACACCTTCCGAGTCTGGTCGAAAGGCTGGTTCAGAAGGAACTGGACAAGATGGTCCGCCACTCGCGGGACTATTGAGTCGGCACCTCCGTTCACCATTGAAATACAAAGGGTTCAGCAATGCTGGACAAGACCTACCGCCCCGCCGAGGTCGAAGCGCGCCTCTACCCGATCTGGGAGGCGTCGGGGGCGTTTGCCGCCGACGCCGATGCCAAGGCTCGGCCTTACAGCATCATGATGCCGCCGCCGAACGTTACCGGCAGCCTGCACATGGGGCACGCGCTCAATCACACGCTTCAGGACATATTGATTCGGTTTCAGCGCATGCGCGGACTCGACGCACTCTGGCAACCGGGCACCGACCATGCCGGCATCGCGACCCAGATGGTGGTCGAGCGCCAGATGGCCGCGGAGAAGCTGACCCGTCACGATCTCGGCCGCGATAAGTTCATGGAGCGGGTGTGGGCGTGGAAGGCCGAGTCGGGCGGGACGATCACCCGCCAGTTGCGTCGCCTTGGCGCCTCGCCCGATTGGGCCAGAGAGCGTTTCACCATGGACGAAGGCCTGAACCGGGCCGTGCGCCGGGTGTTCGTCGAACTCTACAAGCAGGGGCTGATTTATCGCGACAAGCGGTTGGTCAACTGGGACCCCAAGCTTCACACCGCGATTTCCGATCTTGAGGTCGAGCAGCGCGAAATCAAGGGCAACCTCTGGCATTTCAAATATCCTCTCGAGGAGGATGCGACTCGCTTCATCGTGGTCGCGACCACCCGGCCCGAGACCATGCTCGGTGATACCGCCGTTGCCGTTCATCCCGATGATGAGCGTTATCAGGATTTGATCGGCAAGTTCGTGGTGTTGCCGCTGGTCGGCCGGCGGATTCCCATCGTTGCCGACGAGTACGCCGACCCCGAGACCGGCAGCGGTGCGGTCAAGATCACTCCCGCCCATGATTTCAATGACTTCGAGGTCGGCAAGCGGGCTGGGGTGGCGGCGATCAACATCCTGGACCGCGATGCCCGGATCAATGAAAACGCTCCGGAAGCCTATCGCGGACTTGATCGCTACGAGGCGCGCAAGCAGGTGGTGGCCGAGTTGGATGCGCTGGGGCTGGTCGACAAGATCGAACCCCACACTCACAAGGTTCCCCACGGCGACCGGTCGGGCGTGGCCATCGAACCCTGGCTGACAGACCAGTGGTATGTCGACGCGCATACGCTGGCCCAGCCGGCGATCGCGGCCGTGGAAGAGGGGCGTACGGCGTTCGTGCCCAAGCATTGGGAGAACACGTACTTCGAATGGATGCGCAACATCCAGCCTTGGTGCATCAGTCGCCAGATCTGGTGGGGGCACCAGATTCCCGCGTGGTACGGGCCGGATGGGACTGTCTTCGTCGAGGAGACGCAAGCCGAAGCCGACGCCGAAGCCTTGAAGCATTATGGGGCGGAAACCCCGATCAAGCGTGACGAGGATGTGCTTGATACGTGGTTCTCCTCGGCGCTATGGCCGTTCTCGACCATCGGCTGGCCAGATCAGACCGCTGAACTCGCGCGCTATTATCCGTCCGATACTCTGGTTACCGGTTTCGATATTATCTTCTTCTGGGTCGCCCGGATGATGATGATGGGCTTGCACTTCATGAAGGACGTGCCATTCCGCACGGTCTATATTCACGCCCTGGTGCGCGATGAGCGCGGCCAGAAGATGTCGAAATCCAAGGGCAATATCATTGATCCGCTGGAACTGGTCGACGAGTACGGTACGGATGCCTTGCGCTTCACCCTGACCGCCCTGGCGGCCCAGGGGCGCGACATCAAACTGGCGCGCAACCGGGTCGAGGGCTATCGCAACTTCGCGACCAAGTTGTGGAACGCGGCGCGCTACTGTCAGATGAATCACTGCGTGACCCGTCCGGATTTCACGCCGACCGGTCTCACTCAAACGGTCAATCGCTGGATCGTCACTGAAGTTGCCGCCACCGCCGACCGGGTTTCCGCCGCGCTCGACGCTTTCAAGTTCAACGAGGCGGCGAATGCGCTCTATCAATTCACCTGGGGCAACTTCTGCGATTGGTATCTCGAATTTACCAAGCCGATTCTAAACGGTAGCGATGAAGCGGCCAAGGCCGAGACCCGAGCCACCACCGCCTGGGTGCTCGATCAGGTGCTGATTTTGCTGCATCCGGTGATGCCATACATCACCGAGGAGTTGTGGGAGCAACTCAGCCCCGGCGGCATCGCCGCGCGCCCCGGCCGGTTGATCACCATGGGGTGGCCCAGTTATGACCGGTCGCTGACCGACGCCGGCTCCGGTGCCGAAATGGATTGGGTGGTGCGCCTGATTTCGGGTGTACGCACCGTGCGCTCGGAGATGAATGTACCGGCGGCGTCCCAGGTGCCACTGCTGATCCGTGACGCGGGGCCTGAGACCGCCGCCCGTCTCACCACCCACCGGGACCTCATCCAGCGGTTGGCGCGACTGTCGTCTGTCGACGTGCATACCGGGGCCGCTCCCCACGGTTCGGTTCAGGCCGTGCTCGACGAGGCGACGCTGATTCTGCCGCTGGCCGGAATCATCGATCTTGATCAGGAGCGTGCGCGCCTGAAGAAGGAAATCGAGCGCCTGACGGGTGAAATCGCCAAGGTCGACAAGAAGCTCGGCAATGTCGAGTTCGTGGCCAAGGCGCCCGAGGAGGTGGTTGAGGAAAACCGGGAGCGACGGGCCGATGCCGTGGCCTCGGCTGAAAAACTCGCGGCGGCCCTGGCCATGCTTGCGAATTGAGACGGCTCCACCGGGAAAAAGCTGCCGGTTCGGCAAATTTTACCCGGTGGGCACCCCGGTTTTTGTGAGGCAGGCCGAGGTTAAGGGCCTGGACGCCGTTTCGGAGGCGAAAGACTGGCCCTATCCGGCATGTAGCGCGGCGGTTGCGCATGTGGCACGGCGGTTGCGTTTGAACGCTCAACCCCGTTCCTTTCCCTTAAGGGAGACTCCCATGCCGCACTTTGTTCAAACCGCTTCCTCCCAGGACTATTTTCTGGCTCTCGAACACCGGGACAAGCACCAGCGCCACGCTCAGGTGGCCCGGATTCTCAGGGAGCAGCGGTTCATCCGTTGCCTGCGCAAGGCCCTGACAGCCGTGATCGGCGCCTTGGCGCTGACCGGAGTCGTGACGCTTCTGCTGATGGCCTGAACAGACCGGTTTCCAAAGGCCCCCCGGCCTTTGGTGGGGTTCCAGGGGCAAAGCCCCTGGTCCTTTTTTTCCAGATCAAGGCACCTTAGGCAGCACCGCCAAAGCGGAAGCCAAGGCCCCCTCGTCATACTCCAGGTCCATGAGCCGATCCGCAAAGTACTCCGAATAAGCCCCCATGTCGAAATGGCCATGCCCTGAAAGGCAGAACAGGATCGTCTTTTCCTTCCCTTCGGCCTTGGCCTTCAGAGCTTCTTCGATCGCGCCCTTTACTGCGTGATTGGCCTCCGGTGCCGGAACGATTCCCTCGTTACGGGCGAACAGCAGGCCGGCGGCGAAGCATTCGGTCTGACGGTAGGCCACGGCGTCGATCAAGCCGAGTTCCTTGATGTGGCTGACCAGCGGCGCCATGCCGTGATAGCGCAGACCGCCGGCATGAAAGCCCGGCGGCACGAAGGTCGAGCCAAGGGTGTGCATCTTGGTCAGCGGTGTCAGGCCGGCGGTATCGCCGAAATCGTACGCGTACGTCCCGCGGGTCAGGGTCGGGCAGGCCGCCGGTTCGACGGCGACGATGCGTACATCCGGCCCGCCGCGCAATTTCGCGCCCAGGAACGGAAAGGCGATGCCGGCGAAGTTGGAGCCGCCACCGGTGCAACCGACGATGACGTCGGGATAGGCTCCGGCCATGTCCATCTGGGCGATGGCCTCGTCGCCGATCACGGTCTGGTGCAGCAGGACGTGGTTGAGCACGCTGCCGAGGGCATATTTGGTGTCGTCGCGGGACGCGGCGATCTCCACCGCCTCGGAAATCGCGATGCCGAGCGAGCCGGGACTGTCCGGGTTGGCGGCAAGCACCGCCCGTCCGGCGTTGGTTTCGGTGGAGGGGCTGGCGACGCAACGGGCGCCATAGCTTTCCATCAGTGCCCGCCGGTACGGCTTCTGATGGTAGCTGACCTTGACCATGTAAACGTCGATCTCAATGCCGAACATCGCCCCGGCAAGCGCCAGCGACGATCCCCACTGACCGGCGCCGGTCTCGGTGGCGATACGTTTGGTTCCAGCCTCTTTGTTGTAGAAGGCCTGGGGAATCGCGGTGTTCGGCTTGTGGCTGCCCGCCGGGCTGACGCCCTCATACTTGTAGAAAATCCGCGCGGGGGTGCCGAGAGCCTTCTCCAACCGCCGGGCACGGTAAAGCGGTGTCGGGCGCCACAGGCGATAGATCTCGCGCACCGGTTCGGGTATCTCAATCCGTCGCTCGGTCGCGACCTCCTGGCGAATCAGGGCTTCCGGAAACAGCGGCGCCAGATCGGCCGGACCAACCGGTTGCAAGGTTCCGGGGTGCAGCACCGGCGGCGGCGGCACCGGCAGATCGGCGACCAGATTATACCACTCGGAGGGCAGGGCGGCTTCGGGAAGCAGGTACTTGACAGGGTCGGACATGCGGTTGCCTCTGGATTGTGCTGTACTTTCCGGGGAACAGCAGTGACCGATACCACCCGGTACGGTCAAGAGGCTCGCGCCGCCCTGTCGCACTCAGGACGACGCTGCGCACTGTAAAGCTTCAGTTCGTGGCGTGCTTATCCGGATTCTTGTTGACCATGTCGACCACATAGCCGGCCGCGGCACCGACGGCGCCACCGATCGCGGCGCCGCATTCGACGCAACCGCCGGTCAACACGGTGACCACGGCACCGCTGGCGACGCCGATTCCGGCACCGCTCACCACCCGCTGCTGGGTGTCGCTCATATTGGAGCAGCCACCAAGGACCAAAACCATAACGGCTGCGAAAATTATTGAATTCCGCTTCATTTTAACTCTCCGGATTCACCGACCTTGGTGACAAACACTATAACAGCAATCCGCGACTCGGGACGAGAGGCGATAGGCTTAGGGCGAAATCTTGGGGCGATCTGTATCCGTGTTGCAACGCCCCCTGTCATGCCTGCGGCCTCATCGCGCGCAGGCCGAAGGGCTTGGCAGGGCGAAAAAATTTGGTTATTGTGCACCTTACTAGATATTGGGGTGAGGCGGGATGCTGGCTATAGATGTTGGCCTGCGGACAAAGGGGCTGAAGAGCGCGGTTCGTCGCTGGGCAGCGCTGGCGCTGGTGTTGGCCATCAGTGCCTGCGCCGGTGGCTCCGGCGTGCAGGGAGACCGGGGTAAATTGGCGTCCCACGGTACGTACAAGGTTGGAAATCCCTATCAGATCAATGGGGTATGGTACTATCCCGCCGAGGATTACGCCTACGATGAAACCGGTATCGCCTCGTGGTATGGCCCCGGATTTCACAAGGAGCGCACCGCCAACGGCGAGATATTCAATCAGGAGCAAGTGACCGCCGCACACAAGACGCTCCCCATGCCCTCGCTGGTGCGGGTGACCAATCTCGTCAACGGCCGCGCGCTTGTGGTGCGCGTCAATGATCGCGGACCATTCGTCGGCGGCCGAATCATCGACCTTTCCCACCGCAGCGCCCAATTGCTTGGCTTCGACCGCACCGGCACCGCTAAGGTCCGGGTTCAGATTCTGGCCGATGAAAGCCGGGCCGTGGCTGCGGCGGCGCGGGCCGGAACGCCCCTCGAGGTGTCGGACATGGGGCCGCCGCCCGCCGTCGCCCCGTTGGGAACCGTCCAGGTCGTCGGGTTGCCGCCGCCACAGCCAACCGTGTCACGGCCGCCGGTCGCGGCGCCCTCCACCGTGCCGGGCACGACGGAGGAGGGGCTGTTCATGCCGGCGCCCGAGGTTCGTCAGGACCCGGTGACCGGGGAGCCGCAAATCTACATCCAGGCCGGTGCGTTCAGTCAATATGACAATGCCAGCCGGGTGCGCGACCGGGTCGCCGACTTCGGTCCCGCCTCGATCAGCCAGGTCAATGTTGGCGGTGCTCAGCTTTTTCGCGTCCGTCTTGGTCCCATCGAGTCCGTGGACCGGGCCGACGCCGTTCTCGCCCGCGTTGTCGAAGCCGGCAACGCCAATGCCCGGGTTGTCGTCGACTGACCTTCGCGGGTGACGGCAACCGGTATGATACAGAGGAATTTGTCAGATGTTTTCCGTCCGTACGCTAATCCGCTCTGCTCTTTTGGCCGTTTTGGCGGTGTTCGCGCCGGTTCCTCCGGTCGGGGCCGCGACCATCGACACCATCGCCCGGCAGGCGATTCTGATCGATGCCACCACCAACACGGTCTTGTTCGAGAAGAACGCCGACCAGCGGATGCCGACCTCGTCGATGAGCAAGGTCATGACCGCCTACATGGTGTTCGAGGCGTTGCGGACGAAAAGACTGACTCTCGAGGACACCCTGCCGGTCAGCGAGCATGCGTGGCGGACCCAGGGCTCCAAGATGTTCGTGGAACTCGGCGCCCGCATCAAGGTCGAGGACCTGATTCGCGGCATGATCATTCAATCGGGTAACGATGCCTCGATCGTGCTGGCCGAGGGGCTCGGCGGGTCCGAGGACGCGTTCGCCAAGAAAATGACCGAACGGGCCCATGAACTGGGCATGAAGGATAGCAGCTTCGTCAATGCCACCGGCTGGCCTGATGAAAATCATTACTCGACCTGCCGCGATCTCGGCACCCTGGCCCGCGCCCTGATTTACACCTATCCTGAGCATTACCACTATGATGCCGAACGCGAGTTCACCTATCACGGCATCAAGCAGGGCAACCGTAATCCGCTGCTCTATCGCAATATGGGGGTCGACGGCCTGAAGACCGGCCACACCGACATTGCCGGCTATGGCCTGATCGCCTCGGCCCAGCGCGATGGCCGGCGGTTGATCTTGGTGATCAACGGCTTGCCCAGCATGCAGGCCCGGGCCGACGAACCGGCACGGCTGATCGAATGGGGCTTCCGGGAATTCAGCACCTACACTCTGCTGAAGCCGGGTGAGAGCGTCGACTCGCTGCCGGTCTGGCTGGGGCAGGCGCCGACGGTACCCGCCGTCACCGGCGATGGTCTGGTCGTGACCATGGCCCAGGAGGAGCGGCGGGGGCTCAAGGTCACGATGCAGGCTCAGGTGCCTTTGCCGGCCCCGGTCACCAAAGGGCAGGTTGTCGGCAAACTGGTCATCACCGCCCCTGGCTTCGTGACTCGCGAGGTGCCGCTGGTCGCGGCCGAGGACGTTGCCCGCCTCGGCTTCTTCGGCCGTCTCGGCGCCGCCGGACGTCACGCGCTGTTCGGCGGTTCGGCTCACTAATGGCCGGCGGCCGCTTCATTACCCTGGAGGGCGGAGAGGGGGTCGGCAAGTCGACCCAGGTTCGGCGTTTGGCGGTGGCGCTGCGGGAGCGCGGCTATGATGTCGTGACCACCCGCGAACCGGGGGGCTCGCCCGGAGCCGAGGAAATCCGGCAGGTGCTGATCACCGGCGGCGGTGAGCGCTGGAGCCCGGTCACGGAAGCGTTGCTCCTCTTCGCCGCCCGCCGCGACCATCTCGAGCGCACCATCTGGCCGGCGCTCGAGCGGGGCGCCTGGGTGATTTCCGATCGCTTCGCCGACAGCACCTTGGCCTATCAAGGGCATGGTCACGAGTTAAACCAAGATATTATAATTCGCCTCTATGCCAATGTTATTGGTAAGTTTTATCCGGATTTAACCCTGGTGCTCGACCTTCCGGTGGAGGCCGGTCTCGCCCGCGTTCATGCCCGAGGCGCTGCGGATCGCTACGAGGAAATGGACATCGCGTTTCATCGCCGTCTCCGTCAGGGCTTTCTGGATATCGCCGCTCATGACCCGCGCCGCTGCGTCGTGATCGATGCCAGCGAGCCGGAGGAGGCGGTGGCCGCCGGGATTCTCGAGACGGTCGGCCGGCGTCTTCTGGCGGGCGGGCCATGACGCCGAGGGAAAATCCCGATCTGACCGGCCATGAGGAGGCCGAACGCACGCTGCTGGCGGCCTGGACCAGCGGCCGCATGGCCCATGCCTGGTTGATCGGCGGAGTTGCCGGCATCGGCAAGGCGACGCTGGCCTTTCGCTTTGCCCGTTTCGTGCTGGCCAAGGGCGGACAGGGCGCGGGGCAGGGGCTGGATATGTTCGGCGCCCCCCCCGCACCGCCGGCCAGCCTTTATCTTTCGCCCGAGGACCCGGTGTTTCGCCGGGTGCGCGCCGGAGGCCATGCCGATCTGCTGACCATCGAGCGCCGCTACGACGACAAGCGCGGCAAGATGAAAACCGAAATCGCCGTCGACGACGTCCGCGAGGTCAGCGCCTTTCTGCGCCATACCTCGGGCGAAGATGGCTGGCGAGTGGTGATCATCGATGGCGTCGAGCAGATGAATTCAAGTGGTCACAATGCGTTACTGAAGATTCTTGAGGAACCACCTGAACAAGCCCTGCTGCTGCTGGTCACCGAATCGCCGGGAGGGTTGCTGCCGACCATTCGGTCGCGCTGCCGCAGGCTGATGCTTGCCCCCTTGTCCGAAAGCGCCCTGGCCGACTGGCTGGCAGCCAATCACCCCGAGATCTCCGAGGCCGACCGGGCGGCCCTGGCCCGGTTGTCCGAGGGATCGATCGGGCGGGCGCTCAGCCTCGCCGGTGCCGGCGGCCTCGCGCTTTACCGCCAGATGATCGCGGTGCTGGCGACGCTGCCCCGGCTCAATCTCAAAACCGCGCACGGTTTTGCCGACTCCGTGACCCGCAAGGGCGATGACGATGCCTGGGAGACCGCCACCGGCCTGCTGACCTGCTGGCTGGCCCGGTTGGTCAAAGCCCTGGCCGAGGGCCGGCAACCGGCTGAAATCACCGCCGGGGAGGGGGATTTGCTCCGGCGCTTGATCACCGCGCAGCCCGGCCTTGATCGCTGGCTGGAGGTATGGGAAAAAGTCGGGCAGCATTTCGCTCGGGCCGACGCCGCCAATCTTGACCGCAAACAGGTGATGCTGAACGCTTTGCTGAGCATCGAAGCGGCCGTACCCTGATCGCGGTTACCCCCGCAGGAGATTTTTCATGGCCGGTGAGCCGCGCTATTACCTGACGACGCCGATCTACTATGTCAACGACGTCCCCCACATCGGGCACGCCTACACCACGCTGGCCTGCGATGTGCTGGCGCGCTTCAAACGCTTGGATGGCTGCGCGGTCAAATTCCTCACCGGCACCGACGAGCACGGCCAGAAGGTCGAGAAGTCGGCGGCGGCGGCGGGCGTGACGCCCCAGGCCTTCGCCGATCGGGTGTCCCAGAACTTTCGCGACCTGCCGGGGTTGCTGAAGTTCACCAACGACGACTTCATCCGCACCACCGAACCGCGTCACCATACCGCCTGTCAGGCGCTGTGGCGGGCCTTGGTCGACAATGGCCATGTCTATCTCGGCTCCTATTCCGGTTGGTACGCCGTGCGCGACGAGGCCTATTACGGCGAGGACGAACTGCGCGATGGCCCCGGCGGCAAGAAGGTCGCTCCCACCGGCGCCGAATGCGAGTGGGTCGAGGAACCGAGCTACTTCTTCCGGCTCTCGGCGTGGCAGCAGCCGTTGCTCGAGTTCTATGAGCGCAATCCGGAGTTCATTCTGCCCCTCGGCAAGCGCAACGAGGTGGTGGCCTTCGTCAAGTCGGGGCTGCGCGATCTCTCGATCAGCCGCACCACCTTCGACTGGGGCATCCGGGTCCCCGGCGACGAACAGCACATCATGTATGTCTGGCTCGACGCCCTGACCAACTACATCACCGCTGCCGGCTATCCCGAAACCGGCGCCGGCACGGCCTATGCCGAGTCCTGGCCCGCCGATCTGCACATGGTCGGCAAGGACATTTTGCGCTTTCACGCCATCTATTGGCCGGCGTTCCTGATGGCGGCCGGGCTCGCGCCGCCGCGCCGGGTGTTCGCCCATGGCTGGTGGACCATCGAAGGCCAGAAGATGTCGAAGTCGCTGGGCAACGTCATCGCCCCTGAGGCGCTGGTCACCAGCTACGGCCTTGATGCCACACGCTATTTTCTGATGCGCGAAGTGCCGTTCGGCAATGACGGCGATTTTTCCCACCGCGCCATGGTCAATCGCATCAATGGCGATCTGGCTAACGATTACGGCAATCTGGTGCAGCGCGTGTTGTCGATGATCACCAAGAATTGTGGCGGTATCGTGCCCCAGCCGGGACCGTTCACTGAAGCCGACCTGAAGTTGCTGGGCAGCGCTCACGCCTTGCTGGAAACCGGCCGGCGGGAACTGGATGTCCAGGCCTTCCACCGCATGCTCGACGCGATCTGGGCGGTGATCGGCGCCGCCAACCGGTATGTCGACGAGCAGGGGCCGTGGACCCTGAAAAAGACCGATCCGCCGCGCATGGGCACGGTGCTGTATGTCCTGGCCGAGACCATCCGCCACCTTGGCATTCTCACTCAGCCGGTGATGCCCGATGCCTCGAACCGGATTCTCGACCAGTTGTCGGTGCCGGCCGAGGCCCGCGGCTTCGCCCATCTCGGTCCGAACCACGCGCTGACACCGGGGGTGAAGCTGCCGGCGCCCCAAGGCGTGTTTCCGCGCTACATCGATGAGCCGAAGGCCTGAGCCCCATGCCGCATCCGTCCATGCTGGTCGACAGCCACTGCCATCTCGATTTTCCCGACTTCGCCGAGGAAGAGGCAGCGGTGGTGGCGCGGGCGCGCGCCGCCGGGGTTGGGACCATGGTCACCATTTGCACCCACGTCAGCAAATTCCAACAAGTTCATGATATTGCGACACGTTCTTCATGTATTGTCTGCACGGTTGGCGTTCATCCCCATCATGCCGCGGAGGAGTTGGAGGGGGCGAGCGTCGACCGGTTGGTCGAACTGGCGGCATTGCCCAAGGTGGTCGGGATTGGCGAGACCGGGCTCGATTTTTTCTACGATCACAGCCCGCGTCCGGCCCAGGAAGAGAGTTTCCGCCGGCACCTGAATGCGTGTGTTATCAGTGGATTGCCGGCCGTTGTTCACAGCCGGGACGCCGATGCCGAGACCGTGCGGATATTGCGGGAGCAGGGCGCGGGCAGGGGCCTGACGGGTCTGATCCACTGTTTCAGCGGTTCGCGCGCCATGGCCGAAGAGGCGCTGAACTTGGGATTTTACCTCTCGATATCGGGCATCGTCACCTTCAAGAAGGCCGATGAATTGCGCGAAACCATCGCCGCGGTGCCGCTGGAGCGGTTACTGGTCGAGACCGATGCGCCTTATCTGGCGCCGATTCCCCACCGCGGCAAGCGCAATGAAC
The DNA here is from genome assembly GCA_903856295.1 of uncultured Rhodospirillales bacterium. Classification (GTDB taxonomy): domain Bacteria; phylum Pseudomonadota; class Alphaproteobacteria; order Azospirillales; family Azospirillaceae; genus BOG-933. Next base: position 20,312 of record CAIOBP010000206.1, read on the forward strand.
CGGCCTTCGTCACCCATACGGCCGCGGCGGTGGCCAAGGCCAAAGGCGTGAGCATCGCCGAGTTCACCGCCGCGACCACCGCGAACTTTTTCCGGCTGTTTCCGAAAGCGCGGGCGTCATGCGCGTGACGATCCTCGGTTGCGGTGGCTCCAACGGCGTGCCGACCATCGGCAACCGCTGGGGGGCCTGCGATCCGGCCAACCCCAAGAACCGGCGGCGGCGGCCGTCGGTGCTGGTGGAGCAGGCGGGAACCACGATCCTGATCGATACCTCGCCCGATCTCCGTGAGCAGTTGATCGATGCCCGGGTCGAGCGGCTCGATGCCGTGCTCTATACCCATGATCACGCCGACCACAGTCACGGCCTTGATGATCTCCGTGAAGTCAACCGGCTGATGCTGGCCCCGGTTCAGGTTTATGGTCTGAAGGAAACCCTGGATGGTCTCATCCAGAGGTTTGGGTATTGCTTCAAACCATTGAATGCCGGTGATATTTATTACCGTCCGGAGCTGGTTGCCAACGAGATTTCGGGCACCGATTCATTCAATATATATAACATACCCGTCACGCCCTTTTTCCAGGACCACGGCTACATGCCGACCCTTGGCTATCGCTTCGGTTCGTTCGCGTATTCGACCGATGTTCTACGCCTCGACGAAGCGGCCTTCGCGGCCCTCGAGGGGATTACCGACTGGGTGGTCGACTGCGTTCGCTTTGAGCCGCACCCGGTTCATTCCCACCTGAAAAACACCCTGGCCTGGATTGATCGCGTCAAGCCCCGGCGCGCCTGGCTCACCCACATGAACAACACCCTGGACTACGACGAACTCACCGCCATGCTTCCGCCCGGCGTCCTGCCGGCTCACGATGGCTTGGTGATCGAACTATAGCGCCGGCCGGTATCGTTATACGGCATGGCTTGCTTTCCATAAGATATCTTATGCGACCAACGGACTTGTGCTGTCCGCCGGTTCATCCGGCGGCTTCGCGTCGTATTGAAAGTTGAATTTCGAGAAAGAAGCTCCGCCGATAACACCTCGACCACTATGGATATGGAGTGATCACCATCACAGCGTAGGGAGCGCCAACGGATTATAAAAGACCCTATCAGTCATGGGGACTGTCGTGACGCAGAAGGCGTCTCATATGCAGGGGGGCGGTGAAGATGGCCCAGCTTCTTTTCGAGACCTTAGAACCCAAGACTGGCCGGTCCAAGTTCGCGGCTGGCACGCCGGATGACACGTCATCATCGCCCGATGGCACTTTTGCCGCCCCTCCCCCGAAAACCGACGCCTCTCCGCCAGCGCTGACCGCTGGTTTCGTCAGCGCTTCGCCGACCGGCACGACTGGCCCGACGACCGGGGCTCCCGCCCCGGTTCCGGCGTGGATCGACGGTCTGAGCGATGCCGGTATCAAGGCGGACATGACCGCGGCGGTGACCAGCGGCACAGTCGGCTACGACGGCCTGTTGACCGTCCTCCAGGATGTTCAGACCAGCCTCGCGGGCAGTGCGTCCGGCTTGTCCGCCGGACAATTTGCCGATCTTCAGACCATTGCCGGCAATCTGAACAATGGCCTGACGTCATCGTCCTATCTTACGACCGTATTCAATGATGTCGTCAACGGCAACGTGGCGAATCTTTTCTATACCGGTGGAGCCGCCGCTCCAACGGCGCTGGGCAACCTCAAGGTTGGCGCCAACACCACCCAGTTCGGCGAGTTGATCGGCAAATGGTTCCTCGGAACCGATCTGCCGAGTTCGGTGCTTACGGTGACCTCTGGCGAGTACAGCGTGTCCTCGACCGTTTCCTACCAGGCATGCAGCGCGCCGCTGTTCGCCGGTGGCGGGCCGAGTATGAATGACATCAACCAGGGAGCCTTGGGCGACTGCTATTTGCTGTCATCTCTGGCGGAAGTCGCCGACAAGAATCCGTCGCTTATTTCATCGATGATCGCCGACAACGGCGGCGGAGTTTACGGTGTTCGTTTTTTCATCAATGGACAGGCGGATTGGGTCACCGTCAATAATTCCTTGGCAACGAACGGCTCCGGCCTTGAATTCAATAAAACCGGAGATTCCGGCGCTATTTGGGCCTGTCTGGTGGAAAAGGCCTATACGCAATTGTCGGAACAGCAGGTAAGTGATGGCGATTCATCCAACACTTATGGCAATGCGTTCACATCAATCGGAAATGGCGGTGTTTCCGAGAGCATTCTCGGTCTGATTACCGATACCGCCACGAAAACCGTCGCGGCGACAAACAGCCAAACCACTCTCAACACGATCGTCTCCGCCTTGTCTGCCGGCGACGACGTGGTGCTCAACTCCAACACCACCACCTATGACAGCCAGGGCAAGCCCTGCCTGATTTCCGACCATGCGATGTCGGTGATCGGCTACAACAGCGTCACCGGCAACCTGATCATACGCAATCCCTGGGGAACGGAGCCCGGTCAAGGCTGGAACACGACCTTCGAGGTCAGCATGTCCCAGCTCGCGACCGCAGGAGACTCGTTTTCCGTCGACAGCGCCGGGAATGCGGCCCCGACGGTGACGGGTACGCCCGGGAAAGTGGCCGAAGGTGGATCGATCGCGCTGACCACCCTGTTCACCGCCTGCGATCCGCGCGGCGACACCATCACCGCTTATCAGTTCCAACTCGCCGGCGGCGGTTCGATCAGCCTCAACGGCGCCACCAATCTGGCGACGACGGCGCAAGCAGCCCAAGGCATCATCAAGGTGTCGGCCGCGGACCTGTCCAAGCTGACCTATGTCGGCGGCTCCACGTTCGGTACCGCGAACTTGACCATTTCGGCCCAGGACGTCAATGGCTGGAGCAGTGCCGCGACCGCCGTCGTCAGCACGGTGGCGCCGACATCTCCGGTGACGGTGATCACCAAGAGCGGCTGGGTGAACGCGGGACAGGCGATCAGCGTGTCGAGCCTGTTCTCCACCCTCAACCCCTATGGCGACGACATCACGGCTTACCTTGTCGACCCCCGCTACGTCACCGGCACCATCGCGCTGAATGGTGCCACCAATATCGGCACTGCTGGGCAAATGGCCGCGGGCTACGTCATGGTTTCCGCCGCCGATCTGTCCAAGCTGACCTATGTCGGCGGCACCATCGCGGAAACCGGCAAGCTCAACATTTACGCGCTCACCACCAATGGCTGGAGCAATTACGGTGCCCCGGCCATCGCCAATGTTACCACCATGGTGCCACTGGCAACGGTGACGGGCGCCACCGCGTCGATGGCCTCCGGCCAGTCGATCGCCGCGTCGAGCCTGTTCACGGCCAGCGACACCAGCGGGAACGCCATCACCGAATACAAGCTGGAGGCTATGGTCAACGGCGGCTCGTTTAACCTCAATGGCGCCACCAACCTGTCGGGCTCGGCGGGAATTATCGAGGTTTCCGCCGCCGACCTGTCCAAGGTGACCTTCCTGGCCGGCACCGCCACCACCGAGACGGTCACCATTCTGGCCAAGGATGTCAATGGCTGGAGCCAGGGTGCCAACACCACCATCACCGTCACCAGGCCGACGACACCTCCGGTGGTCACCGGCAACGCGAAGTCGGTGATCGCGGGAAACACTCTTCTGGTTTCCAGCTTGTTCTCCGCCACCGATCCATCGGGCAACACCATCATCGACTATGAGTTTCAGGCCGGCGGCGGCGGCTCGATCAGCTTGAATGGCGCCACCAATCTGGCCAGTGCCGCTCAGAGCGCCCTGGGCATCGTCAGGGTTTCCGCCTCCGATCTCGCCAAACTGACCTATGCGAGCGGCAACGCCGGCAGTGCCGAGACCCTCTCCGTCAAGGCCGAGGACGCCAATGGTTGGAGCAATGCCGCACTCTCCACCATCACTCCCTACGTACCGGCGGTGGTGTCGCCCAACAGCGCGTCGGTGACCGAGGGCCAGTCGATCTCGGTGTCCAGCCTGTTCAGCGCCAGCGCTCCGGCGGGCGAGAGCATCATCGACTATCTGTTCTTCGCCGCTCCCGGCGGGGCGGGCACAATCAACCTCAATGGCGCCACCAACCTTGAGGATAGCGCCAGTGCCGCTCAAGGCTATGTCGAGGTTTCGGCCGCCGATCTGTCCAAGTTGACCTATGTCGCCGGCAATACCGCCGGAACCGGGACGCTCACCATCGCGGCGATGGACGCCGACGGCTGGGGCCAAAGCGCCAACGCCTCGATCACCGTCACCAATCCGCCCCAGCCCCCGGTGGTGACCGGCAAGGCCGTGCCATTGAACGTGAGTTGCTACACCAGCATCCAGAATCTGTTCTCCGCCACCGATCCGTGCGGCAACGCCATTACCGAATACAAGTTCCAGGTCACCGCCGGTAACGGCACGATCAGTCTCAACGGCGCCACCAATCTGGCAAGCACGGCCGAGACCGCGCTGGGCATCGTCGCGGTGTCAGCCGCGGACTTGGCCAGGCTGGGCTATACCTCGATCAACGCCCCCGGCGTCGAAACCGTCAGCATCTGGGCCGAAGACGTCAATGGCTGGAGCGCCGCCAGCAACGCCACCGTCATCACCACCCAGCGACCGGTGGTTACGGCCAACCCGGCGTCGGTGGGTGAAGGACAGTCGGTTGCCCTCACCAGCCTGTTTTCCGCCAACGACCCTTCCGGCAATTCCATCACCGACTACGAGTTCCACATCACGTCCGGCAGCTTCGGCTCGATCAGCCTCAACGGCGCCACCAATCTGGAGAGCGCTTCGCTCGCCGCCCAGGGCTATGTCGAGGTGTCGGCGGCGGATCTGTCCAAGCTGACCTTTGTCAGCGGCGCGACGGCCGGATCAACCGCCGTCTCGATCTCGGCCGAAGACGCCAACGGCTGGGGCTATGCGTCGATTTCGACCGTCACCACCTTCAACCCGGCGGCACTCCCGATTGTCACCGGCAAGTCGCTCTCGTTGGGCAAGGGCAGCACGTGCTACGTCTCCACTCTGTTCTCCGCCAGCGACCCCTCCGGCAACACCATCACCGACTACCAGTTTCTGGCTGGCGGCGGCGGCTCGATCCATCTCAACGGCGCCACCAACCTGGAGAGCGCTTCGCTCGCCGCCCAGGGCTATGTCGAGGTGTCGGCGGCGGATCTGTCCAAACTGACTTTTATCAGCAGTTCCACCCCCGGCACGGAAACGCTCGCCATTTCGGCCGAGGATGCCAATGGCTGGAGCACTGAGGCGACCACCACCATCACCGTCACCGCGCCGCCGGTGGTGAGTGCCGTCGCGGCGTCGGTGGTCGAGGGACATTCGATCGCCATGTCCAGCCTGTTCACCGTCAACGATCCTGCCGGCAAACCGATTACCTACTACGAGTTTTACAATCCTGCTGGTGGCGGTTCGATCAGCCTGAATGGCGCCACCAACCTGATGAACGCCGCCGGATATGTCGAAGTCTTGGCCTCCGACCTGTCCAAGCTGACCTATGTCGGTGGCGGCACGCCCGGTTCGGAATCCCTCAATATCTGGGCCTATGACGGAACGGCCTGGAGCAACGGCGCCGTCGTCAGCGTCACCACCACGGCCCCGATGTTGCCGACGGTGACAAGTAATGCGTCAAATGTGATCGCCGGCCAATCGATCGCCGTGTCCAGCCTGTTCAACGCCAACGATCCCGCTGGCGACACGATCACCACCTATGAGTTCCAGGCCGGTGGCGGCGGCTCGATCAGTCTGAACGGGGCCACCAATCTGGCCAGTACCGCCCAAGCCACGCAGGGCATCATCGTGGTGTCGGCAGCCGACCTCTCGAAGCTGAGTTATGTCGGCGGCAGCAGTGCCGGAGCCGAGTCTCTGACCACCCAGGTCCAGGACATCAATGGCTGGAGCACCTCCGTTACCACCACCGTCACGGTTATCGCACCGCCGAGTCTGGTCAATCAGACCAATGCCCAGAACTGGGTCCAGGGCAGCCACGTCAACTTCGCGCTGCCGGCCAACACTTTCAGCGATCCCAACGGCCAGACTCTGAACTACGCCGCGACTCAAGCCAACGGGCAGGCC